>JAZSII010000075.1:0-3512 GCA_045533725.1 Acetatifactor sp.
ACCCTTTGACAGCTGGTCGGCAGTCTTGGGTTTCTCTTTCTTCTTGCCCTTTGCCTTGGTTTTGTTAGGATATAAATACTCTTCTACTTCCAGGCGTTTTGCCCAGTATGCAATACGTTCCTTGGCAACATCCTTTTCTACACCTTTTAATTTTGCAAAATAAAGCAACTGATCCATCAGCGCATATTTAGGATAAAGACCTCTTTCCTCTGCCAGATATCCCACATTCATATGCATGGGGTCGATGGGTTTTCCATCCCAAAGTACCTCTCCGCCATCCTTTGCAAGCATGCCGAGAATCATACGTATAGATGTGGTTTTACCTGCACCATTGGTTCCCAAAAGTGCATACACACCCGGCTTCTCCAGGGTAAATGACAAACCGTCTACAACAGTCTTCTCGCCATATTTTTTGGTTAGATTTTTTACTTCTAAAGACATAATCTCCTCCTCATTTCTTTCTGTTGAATCCACATATACTGCTATTTCAACTTCTTGTATAATTCAAATGCGTTCCGTGCTGTAATATCCCCTACTTCTTCACGGGAAACGCCCTTGATTTCTGCTATTTGCTTTAACACAAGCTCCAGCTTGCGGGAATCATTCCGTTTGCCCCGAAAGGGCACCGGTGCCAAATACGGGCAATCCGTTTCCACAACAATTCTTTCTAACGGTATAGATTCTACCACATCTTTTAGCTTTCGTCCATTATTAAATGTAACAACTCCTCCTACACCGATATAGAAGCCCATATCCAAAAAGATTTTTGCAATCTCTTTGCTGTAGGAAAAGCAATGAATCACTCCGCCGATTTCTTCCGCATGCTCTGCCTTCATAATATCCACGGTATCCTGTGCCGCATCTCTGGAATGAATGACCACCGGCAACTTAACCTCTCTTGCCAGATTCAACTGTCGCACGAACCATTTTTTCTGAATTGCTCTGTCCGGTTCATCCCAGTAATAGTCCAACCCGATTTCACCTACCGCCACGCATTTTTCCAATGCGCATTGTGCCCGTAACCATTCTATGTCGACGTCCGTCAATTCACCGCTATCCGTTGGATGTATCCCTAGCGCACCATAAATAAAATCATATTTTTCCATGAGCTCGATGGTTCGTTTGCAGGCTTCCAAGCTGGAACCGATATTGACAATACGATGAATGCGCGGTGAAGGCGAATCTTCTTCCTTCTGTGCGCCTGTATCGTCTGCCGACATCCCGGCTCGCATCACGCTCCCCGTCCGCATGGCCTCCAACAATTCTGCCCTATCCTCATCAAAAGCCTTGTCGTCGTAATGGGCATGTGTATCTATAATCATATTATTTGCTTCCTTTCTACCGACTTTTACGTCCGGCAGCCATCTTCTAATATATTGCAACACCTGCCATTCTGTGCACCGGACTTACTGATTCTCCACCATGGCTCTAACCGTCTTATATACACCCACTACTATCAGCGCAATGGCGATAATCATAATTCCCCGCTTCGTCATATCCGACAGTGAATCCGAGTGCAGCGCCATCATGCCACAGGCGTTACACAAAAGACCTGCTGCCAATATGGGCGACGCTCCGGCTTTCCGCTCCGGTTCGATTCCCGTCTTTCGTGCTTCCAATTCCCGGATAATATTCTTGGTCTTTACACAGGCATTTATTAAGGCAACCGTGAACGCCAGAAGAATAAATGTATATACCCACGCAATTTGTACACCACTCAAAGCACCCGCCAACTCAACAAAAAGGCATATAATTTCTATAATAGCAACTATCTTAAACATTTTTAATATTTTGGAATAATGCTCTATACTGGACTCCACATCCGTATACAACTGAAATTCTCCTTCTTCGGCAGGCTTACGCAAATACACCCAATAGCCCCAGTTCTGCACAATTTCGATTCCGGCATCTCTCATAAATTCCCTGTAGTCATCCGTGCACTTTCCAAATTTCTCACCCAAATCCACCTGATAGCTCCACTTCCCTTTTGCACATTCATCAAAGGTGTAAAATCCTGCAAAGAAAGAAGTCATTGCCCAGCCATTTTGTGCCATCTCATTCAACCACTTAGTTTCTGCATCTTTATCATAATATATACGAAATTTAACCATCGTTTCCCCCTCCATAGGCTCAGTGTTTCTTACTGCTCGATCTCGTCCGTTAGTTTGGCAGTCTTGTCCAACCGCTCTGCGTCCTTTCACCACTAAGTCTCTTCCAGTAGCTTGGCATTTTCTAAAAGCTCCGCAAGCCTTGCCTTCTCTGCGAGCAGCACTTCCCGTCCTTGCGCCGTAAGCACATACTCCTTCTTCTTTCGAGACTCCATATCCACACTGTAAATGTCAATCCAACCTTTTTTCTGGAGAGTCTGTATCGCTCCATATAAAGTTCCGGCTCCAAGTATCACCCTGCCGGCAGTTAACTCTTGCACTTCCTGAGTAATACCGTATCCGTGATTTGGCTTTCGTAATGCCAACAAAATGTAATATACCGCTTCTGTCAAAGGTAAATCTTTTTCAAACATGATAATTTCCTCCCCATTTCATGTTCATGATATCACTAAAATCCTTAAACTACGGTTTTCTATTTGTCTCAATTTACTTCAATACATCGTTCCTCAATATATCGCCATCCGATATATCACAGTTACAATATATCGCGAGCCGATATATTTGTCAATACTTTTTTTCAAAAAAATTAAACACCACCTCAGATTTCTTTTATCCTCCGGTGGTGTTTCTGCTCAAGCACTACAATACTCAGTTTCTTATTCTGCATAATAATCAGTCTGAAAGGAAGCGTTAATCTCTGCAATTTCTCTCTTCCCTTCGATATAATCACGATACATATCCCATAAATCGATTTCACATTCTTCCAATCCGTCATCAGGCGGCAGCCACTCCTTAATGAGTGCAATGCGCTCCTGCTTCGTGGTGTCTTTAATCAAAATACTTTTCATCCCTCAGTTCTCCAATTCACACTATTTCCCTGCATACTCTTCATTCCTTACATCTCCATGAGTGTCGCTCTGCAGGGAGCACCATCTGCACCGCCTAAATTAATCGGGGCTGCATGCAACATATAGACGCCTTCCGGCACATGCTCCAATCGTACCCCCTCCAACAAAACCACTTCCGCACCCAAAAGCTCCAAATGCACCTGCATGGGCGCATCCTCCGGTCCCACCGTCTGGGATTCATTACCCAAAAGGAAAATCCCTGCCTTGGCAAACACCTTCGCAGCCTCCAAGGACACTACAGACTTGCCTTTTATCAGAATACGCTTAAAGGCTTCTGCTTTTGCTTCCGCCGTTGCTTCCATGCCTGATTCCATTGCCTTTGTCGTCCATGCTTTTCGAGCTCTTGCCAAAATATCTGCTGCATCCTCCGCACTTACCTCTCCTTCATGGTCTGCTACATATGCCGGGCCGATAAAATGCTCCAAGTCCACTTGGTCAATTGTTTTTCCCTTATCTAAAAAGTGATAGGGCGCGTCCACATGGGTTCCGTTGTGGG
>JAZSII010000081.1:0-27401 GCA_045533725.1 Acetatifactor sp.
TAATTTTTCCAACGTAGGAACGAAATTACCGTTTAACAGCTTCTGCACATAGCTTTCCGAGCAGTTGATGTCCGCACTTAGCTGACGCATGGAAATATTGGCCCTGGTCATTTCCCGCAATATATTGTTTTGTATGATTTGTTTCAATTTATCCATATTTTTCTCCGCCGTTTCGCCTTTTCTCTGCTTAGTTACATTATAATTGTCGTCGGGAAAATGACGGAATATTCATAGTATTCAAAATGGATGTAGCGGATAATGCAGATATATACTTGTGGGAAAATGGATAATAACAAGGTACAAAACAAAGAAAAACCACAGTGGGAGTATCCGCACTGTGGTTCTGTAATTATTTTTTGTCCTTAATTCAGAGGAAATTCAAAATAGCGCTTGGCATTGTTGTAGGAAATGTCGGTAACGATTTCACCTAAGGTTTCCATATCTGCAGGGAATTCGCCGTTCTCCACCCATTTGCCCAAAAGGTTGCAGAGGATGCGACGGAAGTATTCATGTCTGGTATAGGACAGGAAGCTACGGGAGTCTGTCAGCATACCAACGAAGCCGGAGAGATTGCCCAGATTTGCCAAGGAGGTCATCTGCTCCTCCATGCCCTTTTTGTGATCGTTGAACCACCATGCGCTGCCCTGCTGTATTTTGCCTATAGCAGAGGAGTCCTGGAAACAACCGATAATGGTACCGATGGCAGGATTGTGGTTGGGGTTCAGGCTGTAAATAATGGTCTTTGGTAACTCATCCGTCAGTGCCAGTGCATTTAGGAAATCTGCCAGCTGCCAGGAAGGAGAGTTGTTGCTGATACAGTCAAAACCGGTGTCGGGACCGATGCTTTTGTACATGCGTACGTTGTTGTCACGCTTCACACCGTAGTGGAGCTGCATGGTCCAGTTCAGACGGTGATATTCACGGCCCATGAACACCATGAAGGAGGTTTTGAACTTTAATTCTTCCTCTCTGGTCAAAATCATATGATTCAGACGTTTCAGGAAAATGGCTTCCAATTCCTCTTCTGATACGGGGGAGTACATAACGAACTCCATACCGTGGTCGGAAACGGTACAGCCCATGGAAGCAAAATATTCCATACGGTTTAACAGTGCCTTTTTCAAATGGGCAAAGCTGGTAATATAGTTCATGCCTGCAGCCGCTGCAAGTTTATCCAGATAGTCCAGATAGTCGGGCTTCTCAATATACATTGCTTTGTCCGGACGCCATGCGGGAAGTACCTTTACGTCGAAATCCGGGTCTGCGGCAATCTTTGCATGCCATTCCAAAGTATCAATGGGGTCGTCCGTAGTACAAATCAAAGTCACATTGCTCTTGCGGATAATATTGCGGGCAGTCATGGAAGGCTCCTGCAGCTTGGCATTACAAAGCTTCCAAACCTCATCGGCAGTCTTTTTGTTGAGTACCCCGTGGTAATCAAAGTATCTTTGCAATTCCAAATGGCTCCAGTGGAAGAGTGGATTGCCTACGGCCTTGCCCAGACATTCCGCCCACTTACAGAATTTTTCGTAATCGTCGGCATCTCCTGTGATATATTTTTCTTCTACACCGCAGGAACGCATGAAGCGCCATTTGTAGTGGTCGCCGCCCAGCCAAACCTGCGTAATATTGTCAAATTTGCGGTCTTCGGCAATTTCTCTGGGATTAATATGGCAGTGATAGTCCAGAATAGGAGTTTTTGCCGCATATTCATGGAAAAGTGTTTTCGCTGTTTCGGTTTCCAGGAGAAAATCCCGGTTCATAAATTCTTTCATAGTATCCTCGCTTTCTGTTGCAGTGTGAGTTATTTTGTGGTGCCGCGCTTGATGAATTCGCCCGTAAAGAGGCTGATAGGGGGCATTTTTTCTCCGTTTAGGATGCCCATCAGTGTCTGAATCATGTGTCGGCATAAGGTTTCAAGCTTATTATCTATGGTGGTAAGCTCCGGCTGACAGATACGTGTCAGCATGGAATTATTGTAGCCGATAACGGACAAATCTTCCGGTAATCGTAAGCTCTGCTCGTGGGCATACTTGACTGCACCCAGAGCCAGCATATCGTCGGCAGCAATAATCCCCTGAAAGGAAAGCCCGGTGTCAGTGGCCTGCTTCAAATCCTCTGCCATGGCGGGAATATCTTCATGAGAGCCGCGGTAGAAGTGCAGCATGGGCTCTAAGGCCTGGGGCTGAGCGTCCAGCATGGCCTGACGGTAGCCTTCTAATTTGCGCATGCAGCTGTAGGAATCGGTATTGTAGTAAAACAGAATGTCCCGGATTCCGGAGTTAATCAGGTATTTGGTAGCCTGATAAACAGAAGCATAGTCGTCGGAAAGGATGCTGTATATATTGTCATGCTTTAGTTGGGCGTTCAAAATCAAAATAGGAGTCTTGGCCGCTGCATCCAGAATATATTGATTCTTTGCAGGATCCTCATATACGTAGGAAGAACCGACCAGAATCACTGCATCCACCTTTTGGCGAAGAAGTAATTCCATGCTGCTTTGACGATTTTCCAATTCGTAGCCGCTACAGCAAAGAATACTGTTGTAACTGTTTTCGCGCAGAAGCTGCTCCAAATAGTATATGGCCTTGGCGGTGTAAATATCAGAAGAATCGGCGCATAAAAAACCGATGGTTTTCATGGTATTTAATCCAAGCCCCCTTGCAAAGGCGTTTGGCGTATAACCACATTCCTGCATAACCGCAAGTACCTTTTGTCTGGTTTTTTCGCGAACGTTATTACTGCCGTTCAGTACTCTGGAAACGGTGGCAATGGAAACACCTGCTTTTTGGGAAATATCGTATATATTCATAGGTCATCCTCAGAATCATTTGTTTTTGTAAGCAGTTACATAACTAAATGAATTATATCTAAAGCGTGTGGTGTTTTCAAGATACAAATTTGTTCTTTTTGCAGAGAAGAAGAGGAAAATAAAGGAAAGCAAAAAGCTCCGGGTACAGCCGGAGCTTTGTAAACATGCTTACTATAACAGACACTCGATATACAAATCAGGGGTAACGGAAAGGTCCACATAATCACTGCCGCATTGCACAATGGGGCGGGAGAGCTTGTGTTTGTTGATAAAAATGATATCACCCTCGCGACCGTCACTTAAAAGGCAGTGATTGCGGATATAGCTGTTAACTACATTTTCTAAGAAGGTAAGGATGTAGTTTACATCGTACTTGCGGAAGCCTTCTTCTTCAAAGATTTCAATAACCTTGAAGGGGCAGAGTGCATCCCGATATACACGGGCCGAAGTCATAGCATCGTACACATCGGCGATGGCTACGATTTTGGCATACATGTTGATTTGATGCTCCTGCAGCTTGAAGGGATATCCGCTACCGTCGCAACGCTCATGGTGCATAAGAGCGGCATTAAAGATATTTTCGTCCACATGCTGGGAAACCAATAGCTTGTAGCCTGCGGCGGGATGCTTCTGCATTTCATGGAATTCTGCCTCGGTAAGCTTGCCGGGTTTTTTGATAATATCAATGGATATTAGCAGTTTGCCGATATCGTGTAAAAGTCCGCATGCAGTAGCCAGTTCGACTTCCTCGGCACTGAGCTTTAACCAGTTGGCAAATATGTAACAAATCAGTCCCACGTTCAGACAGTGGGAGAAGGTGGAATCATCATATTCACGCATATTGTGCAGCATATCCAAAAGATGCACGTGACCGTTTACGTCAGAAGCGATTTTGAGTGAGTGATCCAGCAATTCCTCCACGTTCAAGGGGGCGTTTTTGGTAATAACATTGTTCAGTGTATTCTTTAGGTTTTCGATCTCGATATTGTAGCTTGCGCGGAATTTTTTGAATTCTTCACTGCTACGGATACGCTCATTGTAAGTCTGGGAAGAATTTGGACGCACGAAAGCAACTGCCTCAGGGGTGGTATCTTCCACGTAAATGGACAGAACACCGTACAAGTCCAGTTTAATGATAGACAAATCATTTAAGATAGTGTCTTTTTGCAATATGAGCTTGTTGTTTGCATCAAATACGTCCTTGGCTACTTTCATGCCCGGAACCAGTTGAAAAGCAGAAATACGTTTCATGTTACTTCCCTTTATTGCAAAAAATAGATAAGCGTACTACAATATAATTATAATATTTTTTTAATAAGAAGTCAAATATATCATCTTATTTACAAAATGTTAATTAATACAATGCTAACAGAGGTTGAATACTTGGAGAAAATCTGTTACAATGTATGTTGGGCTTTGTAAAAAAGCAGATAAAGGATGGTTTAGAAATGGGTTTATTTAAGAAAATTTTTGGTACGTACAGTGAACGCGAATTGAAGCGTGTTACTCCTATTGTGGACAAAATTGAGTCATTCAGACCTGAGATGATGGAGATGAGTGATGAAGCACTGCGTGCAAAAACAGATGAATTTAAGAAGCGTTTGGCAGACGGAGAGACCTTGGATGATATTATGCCGGAGGCATATGCTGTGGTTCGTGAAGCTGCCAGACGTGTTTTGCATACCGAGCATTACAGAGTACAGTTAATGGGTGGTGTTATCCTGCATCAGGGTCGTATTGCGGAAATGAAAACCGGTGAAGGTAAGACCCAGACCTGTTTGTTGCCGGCATATTTAAATGCATTAACCGGAAAGGGTGTACATGTCGTAACCGTAAACGATTACCTTGCAAAGCGTGATGCGGAATGGATGGGACTGGTACATGAATTTTTGGGTCTGAAGGTTGGTGTTGTTTTGCATAGCATGACAAACGATGAACGTCGTGAGGCGTATGCCTGTGATATTACCTATGTGACCAACAACGAATTGGGCTTTGATTATTTGAGAGATAACATGGTTATCTACAAGGAGCAGTTGGTGCTTCGCGGTTTGCATTATGCCATCATCGATGAAGTGGACTCTGTATTGATTGATGAAGCGAGAACACCGCTTATTATTTCCGGTCAGAGCGGCAAATCCACCGCATTGTACGAGATGTGTGATTTGCTGGCTCGTCAGCTGAAGCGTGGTGATGACGTGAAGGAATTATCCAAGATGGATATGATTATGGGTGTTCAGCAGCAGGAAAACGGTGACTTTATCGTTAATGAAAAGGATAAGGTAATCAATTTGACCGCACAGGGTGTGGAAAAGGTAGAGCGTTTCTTCCACATTGACAACTTTGCGGATCCTGAAAACTTAGAAATCCAGCATATTATTATTCTGGCTCTGCGTGCGCATAACTTAATGTTTAGAGATCAGGATTACGTAGTAAAGGATAATCAGGTAGTAATCGTAGATGAATTTACCGGACGTATTATGCCCGGACGTCGTTATTCAGACGGTTTGCATCAGGCTATTGAAGCAAAGGAAAAGGTGAAGGTTAAGAGAGAAAGCAAGACCTTGGCATCCATTACCTTCCAGAACTTCTTTAACTTGTTTGAGAAGAAGGCAGGTATGACCGGTACTGCATTGACGGAGGAAAATGAATTCCGTGAGATTTACGGCATGGATGTTGTGGAGATTCCTACCAACAAGCCTGTGGCTCGTATTGACCATCAGGATGCTGTTTACAAAACCAGAGTAGAAAAATTGCGTGCCATTATTAATGCAATTGAAGAGGCGCATGCAAAGGGTCAGCCTGTATTGGTTGGTACCATTACCATCGAAGCCAGTGAAGAGTTGAGCCGACTTTTGACCAAGCGTGGCGTTCCTCATAAAGTTTTGAATGCAAAGTTCCATGAAATGGAAGCTGAAATTGTCGCAGATGCAGGTATTCACGGTGCAGTTACCATTGCTACCAATATGGCAGGTCGTGGTACGGATATTAAGCTGGATGAGGCTGCAAAGGCTGCCGGTGGTTTGAAGATTATCGGTACGGAGCGTCATGAATACAGACGTATTGATAACCAGTTGCGAGGACGTTCCGGTCGTCAGGGTGATCCCGGTGAATCCAGGTTTTACATTTCATTGCAGGATGATTTGATGAGACTCTTTGGTTCTGAAAGATTAATCAGACTGTTTACCACCTTGGGTATTCCGGAGGATCAGGAAATCGAACACAAGATGTTGACAAATGCAATTGAGTCTGCACAGAAGAAGATTGAAAACAATAACTTCGGTATTCGTAAGAATTTGCTTGAGTACGACCGTGTAATGAGCGAGCAGAGAGAGATTATTTACGAAGAGAGATGTAAAGTACTTAACGGTGAAAGCATGCGTGATGTGATTTACAAGATGGTAACTGACATTACGGAAAATGCTGTAGATATCAGTATCAATGATGATGTAGATAAGGATGACTGGGATTTCAACGAATTGAATGCCCTGTTACTTCCTACCGTGCCTCTTGAACCTATTACTTTGGAAAGAGTACAGAAGGGCAAGAAGAGCAGCTTGAAGCAGCAGTTGAAGGAAGAGGCTGTGAAGCTTTATGAAGCAAAAGAAACAGAGTTTGAGCCGGAACAGATTCGTGAAATCGAACGTGTTATTTTGTTAAAGGTTATCGACAGAAAGTGGATGGCACACATTGATGACATGGATCAGTTGCGTCAGGGTATCGGTCTTCAGGCATATGGTCAGAAGAACCCTCTTGTAGAGTACAAGATGAGCGGTTACGATATGTTTGATGAGATGACTCAGAATATTAAGGAAGAAACCGTTAGAATGTTATTCCGCGTGAAAGCAGAGCAGAAGGTGGAAAGAGAGCAGGTAGTAAAGATTACCGGCACGAACAAGGAGGAAACTGCAAAGGCACCCGTGAAGAAGTCGGATGATAAGGTTTACCCCAATGATCCCTGCCCTTGCGGTTCAGGCAAGAAATACAAACAATGTTGCGGTAGAAAAGCATAAAAGTTTATGATGCCTTGCCGGGTGTGAGTATATTTCATACCCGGCAAGTAAAGTATAAAGATAGAAAGAAGGTGACGTTAAGTGGTTGAATTAGATCAGATGAAAACAGAAATACTGACTTACGAGACTCCTTTGGCGGAAGTGAGGGATTCACTTTGACTTAGACAGTAAGTCAAAGCGGATTGAGGAGTTGGAAAGAGAAATGGAGGACCCGGGTTTTTGGGATAATCCGGATATTTCCAACAAGAAGATGAAAGAACTGAAAAATATGAAGGACACTGTGGGTGAGTTCCGTAAGCTGGAAACACAGTATGAGGATATTTTGACCTTGATTCAGATGGGCTACGAGGAAAATGATGAGTCTTTGATTCCGGAAATCCAAGGTGAATTGGAGGAGTTTAAGACGGAGTTTGATGCCCTTCGTATCGGTACTCTTTTGTCCGGCGAATATGATACTAACAATGCGATTTTGAAGCTTAACGCCGGTGCAGGCGGAACGGAAAGCTGTGACTGGTGCAGCATGCTCTATCGTATGTATACCAGATGGGCAGAGAGAAAGGGCTTTGAAATTGAAGTGCTGGATTATCTGGACGGTGATGAAGCGGGTATTAAGTCTGTGACATTTCAGGTGAACGGCGTGAATGCCTACGGATATTTGAAGTCTGAAAAGGGAGTGCATCGTCTGGTGCGTATTTCCCCCTTTAATGCCCAAGGTAAGCGTCAGACCTCCTTCGTATCCTTGGATGTTATGCCGGATATTGAGGAAGATGTTGATGTAGAAATTGATGAAAAGGACTTGCGTATCGATACCTACCGAAGTAGCGGTGCCGGTGGTCAGCATATTAACAAGACATCTTCGGCAATTCGTATTACCCACATTCCCACGGGCACGGTAGTGCAGTGTCAGAATGAGCGTAGCCAGTTCCAGAACAAGGACAAGGCGATGCAGATGTTACGGGCGAAGTTGTATTTGCTGAAGCAGGAAGCCAATGTAGAGAAATTGTCGGATATTCGTGGTGGGGTAAAGGATATCGGCTGGGGTAACCAGATTCGTTCCTATGTACTACAGCCTTATACGATGGTAAAGGATCATCGAACCGATGTGGAAAGCGGTAATGTGGATGCGGTTTTGGATGGTGCGTTAGATACTTTTATCAATGGATATTTGAAGTGGTTGAGTGTGTCAGGTACGGAAAATAAACAGTAGAGAGTGTTTTGAACGTCTTTTGCGATTAAGTGAAGCGGTCAGGAAAGAATAGAGAGAGTATGAAAATGGTTAGCGAAAATGTTTTACGTAAGTATGCTGAAATAGCAGTGAAAATGGGGTGTAACGTACAAAAAGACCAGATGCTTGTGATTAACGCAGATGTAAGGGATTATGAATTTGTGCATTTGTGTGTGGAAGAAGGCTACAAGGCCGGTGCAGGCGAAGTCAGCGTCAATTGGTCCAGTGAATTTAACAGCAGAAAGGCATATGAATATATGACCACGGAAGCGCTTTGCGACATTCCTCAGTGGCTCTATGACAGACGCGCGCATGCACAGGAAAAGGGTTGCTGTTTCCTCCACGTAGTCAGTGATACACCGGACCTTTTGGAGGGAATTGATGCAGAGAAGATTCAAGCCTACCAGGTGGTGGCCGGTAAGAAATTCCAGCCTTTGATGGCATATACCATGGCCAATAAGGGACAGTGGTCCATTGTTGCCCTTCCTTCAGAAGGCTGGGCTAAGAAGGTGTTCCCGGATATGGATATTAAGGATGCCATGGAAGCACTGTGGAAGGCTATTTTGTCCAGCGTACGTATTACCGAGGACAATGACCCGGTAGCAGAGTGGGAGAAGCACAACAAGGAAATTTTGCATCACAGCAAGGTGTTAAATGATTATGCGTTTAAGGAATTGCATTTTAAGAATGATTTAGGAACTGATTTGACGGTGGAATTGGTAGAAAATCATGTTTGGGCAGGGGGCTGTGAAGAGGCTTCCAATGGGGCGATTTTTAACCCCAATATGCCAACGGAAGAGAATTTCTGTATGCCTTATAAGTACGGTGTAAACGGCAAAGTAGTGGCAACCAAACCTTTGAGCTATCAGGGCAAATTAATTGATGAGTTCTGGATGACCTTTGAAAAGGGCAAGGTGATTGAGTACGGTGCAGCCCAGGAAGAAGCGGCTTTGAAGAATCTGATTGAGTATGATGAGGGAAGTGCATACTTGGGTGAGGTGGCGCTGATTTCTTATGATTCGCCTATTAACAACACCGGTATTTTGTTCTACAATACCTTATTTGATGAAAATGCATCCTGCCATTTGGCATTGGGAAGAGCATATCCCATGAATGTAAAGGGTGGCACGGAGATGAGTGATGAGGAGCTTAAAGCTGCCGGAGCCAATGATTCCATGACTCATGTAGATTTCATGTTTGGTTCCAGGGATATGCAGGTGGATGGTGTGCAGAAGGACGGCACCGTAATTCCTGTATTCAGAAATGGTAATTTTGTACTGTAATGATTGGCGGACCTGTCGTGTGGCAGGTCTGCTTTTTGACGTAAGGAGGGTGTGACCTTGAGATACATAAAGCCGGATTATTATGAAAATTTTGAATGCGTGGCGGGAAAATGTCCCGACACCTGTTGTGCCGGTTGGCAGATTATGATAGATGAGGAATCCTTGGAAAAATACAGTGAGGTGGAAGGTGTTTTTGGCAGACGTCTGGTAAACAGTATTGACTGGCAGGAAGGTTGCTTTTATCAGTATGAAAAGCGTTGTGCCTTTTTGAATGAGGAGAATTTGTGTGATTTATATACGGAGCTGGGCGGTGATGCTTTGTGCAATACCTGTCGCAATTACCCCCGGCACACGGAGGAATATGAGGGACTTCGGGAACTGTCCCTTTCATTGTCATGTCCCATTGCAGCCAAAATGATTTTGTTGCAGGAGAAGTTCCCTGAGTTTATCGAGTACGAGGATGATAAGGAAGAAGAATTGGCGGAGGAATTTGAAGACTTTGATTTACTCATGTTTACCCAGTTAGAGGATGCCAGAGCGGCAGTATTTAAGCATTTGAAGGAATCCAGAGACTGTCTGGAGGAGAAGCTGGAGTGCTATTTGCAGCTTGCCCGTGATATGCAGGCTTGCATTGATGAGGGGGAATATTTTGAAGTAGATTCGGTGATTCGTACTTTTGAGCAGGAAATGTTGCAGGAGCAGAATACAGGAATCAGAGAAAATAATTACCGCTACATGCATAGAAAGACATTATATTTGCATATAGTGGAATTGGAAAGACTTCGGGAGGAATGGTCCGAGGTTTTAGTCGGGTTAAGTCGAGTTCTTTATGAAAAAGGAGAGGCGCATTATAGGACGGTGTTAACTGATTTTGAAAGATTTCTGGCAGAGAATCCTGAAGCGGCTAAACAGTGGGAGAACACTGGTGTGCAGTTGTTTGTGTTCTTTTTGTATACCTATTTTTGCGGAGCTGTCTATGATGACAGAATTTACAGCAAAATGGCTTTGGCTGCAGAATCCGTGCGTTTTATCAGGGAACTTTATTTGTACAGATGGTTGGGAAAGGGCTGCTTGGAAGCAGGGGACTATGTTGAGCTTGCTTATCGTTATGCCAGAGAAATAGAGCATTCTGACTTGAATCTGGAAGCCATGGAAGTTTTTTTGGAAAAAATAAATTAAGTATTGACAGAAAAGGAAAAAAGTGTTAATTTGTATGTGGTTAGTTGAGACTAACCAATGTTCGACATGTAGGAGGACAATATGAATTTGTTGGAAGCGCAACTTGGAGAAGAGTACATAATTAAACATATTGATACAGATGATGAAGAGTTGGAATCTTTTTTGTTTACTTTGGGATGCTATAGCGGTGAACCGATAACCGTAATTTCACGTAAACGGAGCGGTTGCGTAGTGGCTGTTAAGGATGGCAGATACAATATTGATAAGCAGTTGGCAGCAACTATAACAGTTTAGTGGTGGACACACCACTATATATTTTGAATTTGAGTTAGACTAGACTAACTCGAGAGAGAAGTGACGTACACAATGAAATTTCTATTAAATGGAGGAAATTGATATGAGAATTGCATTGGCCGGAAACCCCAATAGTGGAAAGACCACGATGTATAACGCACTTACCGGTAAAAATGAAAGGGTTGGTAACTGGGCCGGTGTTACCGTAGAAAAGAAAGAAAGTGAAATAAAGAAAATCTATTATGATGGAGCGGAAGACCTGATGGTAGTGGATTTGCCCGGAGCATATTCCATGTCACCTTTTACTTCAGAAGAAAGCGTCACCAGTAGCTATGTAAAGAATGAAGATCCGGCAGTCATTATTAATATTGTGGATGCTACAAATTTGAGCCGTAGTTTATTCTTTACTACCCAGCTTTTGGAGTTGGGAATCCCTATGGTAGTGGCTTTGAACAAAAGCGATATTAACGAAAAGAGAGGAACGGATATTGATGCGGATGCCTTGTCCAAGAAGCTTGGATGTCCGGTGTTGGAGACAGTATCTACATCTGCGGATGGTCTGGGAGAACTGGTAAAAGCAGCAGTGGAACAGATAGGAAAGACTCCGAAAGCGCCTTATGAACAGGGAAATGTTAATTTGAAGGATAAAGCTGCGGTCGTAGCAGCAGATAAGAAACGTTTTGAATTTGTAAACAAAGTAGTTGCTTCTGTAGAAACACGCAAGGTGCTTACCAGAGAAAAGAATATTAATGATAAGATTGACACGGTTCTCACGCATCCAATTTTAGGTATTGGTATTTTTGCGGTGGTTATGTATTTGGTATTCCAGATTTCTCAAGCGTGGTTGGGACCATGGGTCGCAGATTCGTTGGTGGCGTGGTTAGAGACGTTCCAAGAATGGGTAGGCGGATTTTTTGAGGATGCAAATCCTTTGCTTTCAGCGTTGCTGGTGGACGGAGTAATCGGCGGTGTGATTGCTGTTATCGGTTTCCTGCCCCTTGTTATGGTTATGTATTTCATGATTGCTCTTTTGGAAGATTGCGCATATATGGCACGTGTCTCGTTAGTACTTGACCCGATTTTTAAAAGGGTTGGTCTTTCCGGCAAATCAGTAATTCCTTTTGTAATTACTATTGGCTGTGCGGTTCCCGGTGTTATGGCTACCCGTACCATTCGTAATGAAAGAGAGCGTAGAGCGACTGCTATGCTGGCACCTTTCATGCCCTGTGGTGCGAAGATTCCCGTAATCGCTCTTTTTGCAGGCGCTTTCTTTGAAGAAAATCAGGGATTAATTAGTGCAGTTATGTATTTTAGCGGTATAGTACTTATTTTCCTTTGCGCATTATTGGTGAACAAAATTGCCGGTTACAAGGCGAGAAAGTCCTTCTTTATCATTGAGATGCCGGACTACAAGATTCCTTCTCTTTGGAAGGCGTTTCTTTCCATGTGTAGCAGAGGCTGGGCATATATCGTGAAGGCGGCAACCATTATTCTGTTGTGTAATACTGCAGTGCAGATTATGCAGACCTTTGATTGGAGCTTCGGTGTGGCTGCAAGTGCAGATTCTTCCATCCTTGCTTCTATTGCAAGACCTTTTGCGTACATATTGATTCCTGTAGTGGGTTATCACGCTTGGCAGTTGGCAGCAGCGGCAGTTACCGGCTTTATCGCAAAAGAGAACGTAGTAGGAACCTTGGCAGTATGTTATGTTGGTTTGGAGAACTTAATTAACGTTGATGAACTGGCAATTGCAGAGGGTGTAGCGGGTAGTGCAATTAGTGCTGAAATGCAGGGATTAACCGCAGTGGCAGCGCTTGCATATTTGATGTTCAATCTTTATACTCCGCCTTGTTTTGCGGCAATTGGTGCTATGAATGCGGAAATGAAAAGCGCGAAATGGTTGTGGGGCGGTATTGCACTTCAGTTGGGCGTAGGCTTTACGGTAGGTTACTCGGTATATCAGGTGGGAACCTTGATTACTACCGGTAGCGTGGGAGCAGGTTTCCTTCCGGGTCTTGCTGCAGTGATTATTATGATATTGATTGTAGTGTGGAGAATACAGGTGGCAAATAATAGCCTGAAAAAGGAGTATGAGTTAAAAAAAGTAGCTTAATGTAAGAGGTTAACTATGGAAAATATTATTCTTGTTATTGTGCTTTTGGGTATATTAGGCGGAGCGGCCATCTACATAATCAGAGCAAAGAAGAAGGGCGTGAAGTGTATCGGATGCCCGGCAGGGTCAACGTGTTCAGGCAGTTGCAGCGGGAAATGTGAAGGCTGTAGCGGCGGATGCAGTCAGGAAACGGACCAAAATGAATAGGACAACTTCTCAATAAAATTTCTCAATAACAAAAGCGACGAGCCCGAATGAGTTCGTCGCTGATTTTGTGTGTAGATCAGATTTCAGTTTTCTGCGGATTCATAATGTCCACATAGAAGCAGGTGTAGGTCATCTGCATGTAAGGAATAACCCATAACAGACCAATTCCGAAAGAAAGAATACTCAAAAACAGTATGGGAAGGAAACTGATTTTCAAATAGAGCAGTTTCCAAAAATGTTTTTTTGCCAGCTTAAATCCGGTAAGGAGAGCATCCTTTGCAGTATAATCCGGAAAATCTACCAACAGGTAATAGGTCTGTGACAAAAACAAGGTAGCGGGGATATATACCACATATCCGATAGCATATGCAATCAGCCAATACTTTGCATAGGTTATGTCTTTGGTCTGAATCAGCAGCAGTAAAAAGTACTGTGCCGGAGTCTTGCAAATAAAGTCAATTGCCACATGTAAGAGAGATATTTTTACGGATTTTTCAGGTTGATTGCTGAAAGCGTAAAAAATGGAGGAACTGACTTTGGGAGTACCGCAAAATATATTTAGGTAGAAGAATGCGAAACCGGTATTTAATATTCCCAATATAACGGAAACGGCTGTGGTCAGGGACAAAAACAATATGTCCGAGGTGGTGTCAGTGCCCGGTACCAGCATGCTGATTACTAAGGTGCTAAGATAGGTGACACATAACTGTAAAAGTAAAGCGGACATACAAAGCTTGTAGTAGCCGTCCAGCTTTGTCTTGGCTAAATTCTTTAATTCTGAACAGGATTTATATTGATTCATAAAAATTTCCTCACTATTTATTCGATACCAAAAAGTTCGTCTATATCAATGCCGTAGCTTTCTTCCATAAGCTCGTCAAAAGGTACTCCGTACATGGATTCTGTTTGGGCATTTAGTTGAGCCCGATACTCGGGGTCTTTCAAAATAGTCGGTAATAAAGTGATGGTAACGACAATCATTGCAACGGCCAATGCCAATCCGACAGAACCGATAATACCACCCCATAAAGCTCGGGATTCCAAGGGAGTATTTTTCTTGTGGGATAATACTGCAAAAAGAATGCTCAGTGAGCCGAATATAAGGGGAAGGATTCCGGTCATAATGGTTACTAAAGCGATAATGCCGGTAATCAAAGCGGCTTTTGCAAAAGGGCTGGGTTCGTCCGAGGTGTACTGGCGGTTGTATGGTTGATAAGGTTGATAATCCATAAATGGCTCCTTTCGAAACTCATAAAAATACTTTACATGTAATATAGCATTATTTTCACTTGAAATCAATGAATGGTATACATTATAATTATAAAGAATGTGTAAACAATTCGGGGGACTACGGGGCTTCGGATTGGAAAAGCAAGAAAGGAAGATTGTAATGGACATTATTTTACAAATCAAGGAAGAATTAAAAGTAGAGAAGTGGCAGGTTGAAGCTGCAGTGAAATTGATTGATGAAGGGAATACCATTCCCTTTATTTCCAGATATCGTAAGGAGGTAACCGGTTCTTTAAATGATGAGCAGTTGCGTGATTTGCATGAACGTCTCACATATTTGCGCAATTTGGAAGAGAAGAAGGAACAGGTACTGAAGAGCATCGAAGAACAAGGGCAACTGAACGATGAACTGAAGGATAAGATTTTGGCAGCACAGACTTTGGTTGTGGTAGAAGACTTGTATCGTCCGTACAGACCCAAGAGAAAAACCCGTGCCAGTGTGGCAAAGGAAAAGGGACTGGACGGTTTGGCAGAATTTATTTTGGCGCAGGAGACGACTTCTCCCGTAGAGGAAGAGGCAGAAAAATATATTTCCGAAGAAAAGGAAGTGGCGACTGCAGCAGAAGCATTACAGGGAGCGAAGGATATTATTGCAGAAATGATTTCCGACGAAGCAGAGCATCGTCTGTATATTCGTAATGCCACTACCGAGGAAGGTATCGTGACCAGTACAGCCAAGGATGAAAAGGCACAGAGCGTATACGAAATGTATTATAATTACGAGGAACCTGTGAAGAAAATCGCAGGCCACAGAGTTTTGGCATTAAATCGTGGCGAGGCAGAGAAGATGCTTACCGTAAAGGTAAATGCACCGGTGGAAAGAATCATTCGCTATCTGGAAACCAAGCTCATTACTAAGGAAAATGAGTTTACCACACCGATTTTGAAGGAAGTGGCAGCGGACAGCTACGAGCGTCTCATTGCACCTGCCATTGAGCGTGAAATTCGTAACGATTTGACCGAAAAGGCAGAGGACGGCGCTATCAATGTATTTGGCAAGAATCTGGAGCAGTTGTTGTTACAGCCACCCATTGCAGGCAAGGTAGTGCTTGGCTGGGACCCTGCATTCCGTACCGGCTGTAAGCTGGCAGTAGTAGATGCTACCGGAAAGGTGCTGGATACTAAGGTGATTTATCCCACCGAGCCCCAGAACAAGGTAAAAGAGGCTAAGTTTGAATTAAAGAAATTAATCGATAAATATAAAGTAGATTTGATTTCCGTAGGAAACGGTACCGCTTCCAGAGAGTCTGAGCAGGTGATTGTAGAATTCTTAAAGGAAATCGACAGACCCGTGCAGTATGTAATAGTAAACGAAGCGGGAGCGTCCGTTTACTCTGCAAGTAAGCTGGCTACGGAAGAATTCCCCAACTTCGACGTGGGTCAGAGAAGTGCGGCATCCATTGCAAGAAGATTGCAGGATCCTTTGGCAGAGCTTGTAAAGATTGACCCTAAGTCCATTGGTGTAGGTCAGTATCAGCATGATATGAATCAGAAGAAGCTTTCAGAAGCATTGAATGGTGTGGTAGAGGATAGCGTAAATAAGGTTGGTGTGGATTTGAATACTGCTTCTGCATCCTTACTTGAATACATCTCCGGTATCAACAAGACTATTGCAAAGAATATCGTGGACTATCGTGAAGCCAACGGCCGCTTTACCAATCGTAAGCAGCTTTTGAAGGTGGCTAAATTGGGACCCAAGGCATATGAGCAGTGTGCAGGCTTTATGCGTATTACAGATGGTGATAATCCTTTGGATGCTACCAGTGTGCATCCCGAGTCCTATGAAGCAGCCATGAAGCTTCTTGACAAGCTGGGTCTGACCATGGAAGATGTTAAGGAAGCACAGAAAAAGGCGGCAGCTGAAAATGCAGCTGGTAAGAAGGCACCCGCACCCAAGAAGCAGGAACCCAAGAAACCCGTACAGAAGCAGGTTCGTGTCAGCAACACAAACACTGCTATGGGCAAGGCACTGGCAGCAGCCATGGGCGGAGTGACCTTTGAAGAACCTGTCAAGAACGGCAAGTCTGCGAAGGAAGCGGAAGTGGCGGCACAGGTGAACGAAGCAAGCATCAGCAGCTTGGAAAAGCGTATTAAGAATAAAAAGGTATTGGCAGAGGAGCTGGGTATCGGTGAGATTACCTTGACCGATATTTTGAAGGAGCTGGAGAAGCCGGCACGTGACCCTCGTGATGACATGCCCAAGCCTATTCTGCGCAGTGACGTTCTGGATATGAAGGATTTGAAGCCCGGCATGATTTTGAAGGGTACCGTCCGTAACGTTATCGACTTTGGCGTGTTCGTAGATATCGGTGTGCATCAGGATGGTCTGGTTCATATCAGCCAGATTACCGAGAAGTTCATCAAGCATCCGTTGGAAGCAGTGAGTGTAGGCGATATCGTGGATGTGCAGGTGCTGGATTGCGATATGCAGAAGAAGCGTATTTCGCTGACGATGAAGATTAAGAAGTAGATTTTGTATATGACGGGACATGGCAGGAAAGAACTGTAGTAAGAGGAGAAGTGATATGAACGAAAAGAGAATATATTCTCTGGATGTACTGCGTATCGTAGCGGCGGCAATGATTGTAATGCATCATTACCAACAAGTAACAGGTGCCTATTTTGCGGGAAAATACAATTTCAGAGGGTATGGAGTCGTTGTAGAGCTTTTCTTCTTTCTGTCAGGTTTTTTGGCAGTGAAGTATTTGGACAAACCGATGGCGGGCTTTTTCTCTTTTATGAAGAGAAAGGGCCTTCGTTTGCTTCCGCTGGTGGCAATCAGCAGTATTGTTTATGAAGTGTTGCTGGTTATATATAATGCTATATGCGGCACAAAGTGGGTACTTGGAAGCGAAATATCTGTTTGGGGAGTAGTACTGAATTCCTTGGGTTTGCAATGTGGTTGGTTTTTTGAAAATCCCGGGGTAAACAATCCTACCTGGTATGTGAGTGTTTTGCTTTTGTGTTATACATGGTTCTGGCTTATAGACAGGGTGTGCAGAAAGTGGAAGATGCAACACCTGTTTGTTTGGGGCGGCTTGGTGCTTGTGGGCGTGTTGGCTTGCGCGTTTGATTTAAAACTGCCCCTTCTCAACGTATATGCAGGAAGAGGATATTATGCTTTCTTTTTCGGGTTGATTGTGGCCCGCATATTTGGTAAAAGAGAGATTGGCTTCAAAGGAAGTCTGTGTACATTGGTACTTTTGCTGGGAATGTTTTTTGGTCGGAGATATGTTGGAGCTGTGCCGGAATGGGGCAGAAATTGTTTGTTTGCGTTTTTGTTTTACCCTATTTTGGTATTGTTTATGATAAGCAAGCCTATAAGGAAGCTGTTGAACTTCAAGCTTTTTGGAGCCCTGGGAGAAGCAACCTACGATGTATATGTGTGGCATGTTCCCTTGATGCTTGCCATGTATGTGGGTTTTGAATGGTTTGGGATTCACTATAATCTGGACTATTACAAATGCCTGTGGGGTTTTGTGGGCGGAGCATTCCTGGTGGGAATCGTGTCTCACTATCTGGTGGATGGTCCCATACAGAAGTGGATAGATTCGAGGTAGACATATGATTAAATATTAATATATAAAATATCTTCTTTTTGGGAGGGGTACAACTACTTATGAAAACAAATCGTTTATTATCGTATATAGTCATCTTTTGTCTAAGCCTTATATTGGTGGGATGCGGAAATGATGAACAGGAGATAATATCTGAGAATGTGCAAGAGCCGGAAACGAAGGAAAGCGTTTCTTTTGTTGAAGGAAAACATGCCAGAGAAGATGGTTACGAAGCTGCATTCAATACCTATTGTGCAAATGCTGGGGGAGTGGAATTTCATGTAATAAATAATCTCTATGAAGAAACTTCGGCAAAGAAGTTTATGGAGACTGTGACTGGAGATTATCAGGTGCTGAAAGCAGCCGGATCAGACTTGTGCGGAACAGTGAAAGTTTACGTGGTTCAGGTTACGATTGCGGGAAAACCGCAGGTGGCCGGGAACAGTGTGTTCTGTACCATGGCAGATATTGAATCGGGAGCTTATAGGGAGTGTCTTGTTGCTGCCTGTTATCAGAATGCAAGTTATTGGAAATCCGTAGGATTAAGCGGGTATCTTTTTGATGATACAACGGGAAGCGATTTTGAGGAGTTGAAAGCCTTTTATGAAACCCCGGAAAATGTATCAATATTGTCCATGTTTCCCGTTTTCTTTTCGGAAACTTTTTCTGATGAAGATACGTTAAAAGTGACGAAGAGTACAGCGGCTGCATTAACCAAATACATGGTGGGGAAGCTTGGTTTTGAAGAGTTTTTGAAAACGGAGGAATTGGTCAAATACAGCAAGGAGTGGTGTGAGTCGCTGGGGCTGGATGTATCCGCCATGGTATTACCGGAAAATGATTTGAGCCTGATAAAGTATGGCAGTTCGGATAAGTATCCGGTGGTTTTGGAATATGATAATATCACATTTTATTTGAAACCGGTGGATTGGATTACAACAGCACAAGAGGCGTATATTGCTTTTGAGTATATGTTGCGTGATTACCAAATGTTTTGGAAGGAGTTAGAACAAAATAATCCGCAAGTATATGCAATGATTAAGGATGATAAAAATGTGCCTATATGGGTTTATATTAAGAATGCGGATGGTGTTTCATATACTGATTCGGATAAGCAAATATATTTGGATAATATGCATGCGTGGATACATGAGATGGTGCATATAGTTCTCTATCCTGAAGACCATAATTGGTACTATGAAGGATTGACGGAATTTTTGACACAAGAAAAATATGGTGCATTAAGATATGCTACGAAAGATGCTTGGCAGGTCTTGACGAATCCGGAGTCTTTTGGTTTTCAGCCTGAAGAAGAAAAATTTTACGAGTATGTGGCATCGTACTATACCCAATATAAACCTTTGCCGAAAAGTGTGGAGGAATTGGATTTTTTATCTTTTGTACTGGCGGTGGGAAAAACCGTTTTTTCCTATCCGGACTTGGAAACAAGCTTATTGATGGCAAATGTTAGTGTGAGTGAAAATATATATCATGCGGCTACGGAAGGAAAAGGATATCGGGATGGTTTGGTTTCTGGTGTAGGAAATTCCTTGACATATCCTGAAGCGACAGTAGTTATCGAATATTTGGCAGATAAATACGGAATGGAAACGGTCATCGCTGTGGCACAGGACATTACTTTGTTTGAAAAAACGTTTGGTGATGTGGCAACCGTTATAGAAGAGGTAAAGAACAGTATTGAGCCGGTGGAATATGTTACGGAATAAGTAGAGTGAGACAAAATTTTATTGACACATCTCATGCCCTGTAGTAATATACCCCTTGAGGTAAAGTTCTTCAGGGTTGGGTGAAAAGGTAAATCCTTTAATTCCCTACTGGTAGTGAGGCATCGCAAGATGATGAGTCTACGACCTGCACCTTTTACGGTGTGGCTGAACCGGTCCAAATCCGGTACCAACAGTATAGTCTGGATGAAAGAAGAAATGCATGTGTGAAAGTATGCCCTGAGATATCTATGTCCATAGGTAGCTCAGGGCTTTCGTTTTGCACGAAAGAAGAATTTTCCTTAAAAAAAGAAAGAAAAGAGGAAAATGAAATGAACAGTAAAACAAAGAAACTAACTTTTGGAGCTATGCTCTGCGCCATCGCTTATGTGGTAATGATACTTATTCATATCTCATTTGTTCCGGCGGCACCTTTTTTGACTTATGACCCCAAGGACGTTATTATAGCGTTGGGCGGATTTATTTGGGGACCCGGCATGGCTGTAATTGTATCTGCAGTTGTGGCTCTGGTTGAAATGGTTACCGTGAGCGATACGGGTATTATCGGATGCATCATGAATTTTGTTTCTACCTGCTCCTTTGCATTGATAGCATCTTTTATTTACAAAAAGAGACGTACTTTGGGTGGTGCTGTGGTTGGTCTGGTTACAGGCTGTATTGCTATGACCTGTGTCATGCTGTTATGGAACTACTTGTTGACACCGCTTTATATGAATCAGTCGAGAGAGGCGGTTGCCGGTATGCTGCTTCCGATATTCCTGCCGTTTAATTTGCTAAAGGGTGCCTTGAATGCGGCTATAACATTCCTGTTATACAGACCTATTGTGACTGCGCTCAGAAGGGCCGGTTTGGTAGAGGCATCACCTAGTGCAAAAGCAAAGACAACACCTTGGATTCCGATTTTGGGAGCGGTATTGGTAATTGCAGCATGCGTTTTGTATATTTTGTGGTTGAATGAAATTATTTAACAGATTGCAGATAAAGATTGTGTATCAGATTGAAAAAAACTTGCATTTTGTCCCATATGTAATATAATTATTATATTAGACAAAAGCGGAGGTTTTTTGTATGAAGAAGTTTTTTGGTGAATTTAAAAAATTTGCATTAAAGGGCAATATGATTGACTTGGCAGTCGGTGTTATCATCGGCGGAGCGTTCAATGGTCTGGTGAGTTCGTTGGTTAACGATATTATCATGCCGGCGCTGAGCTTGTTTACCGGCAAGATGGACTTCGAAAACTGGTTCTATGCTATGGATGGTAAGACCTATGCCACCATCGAGGCTGCAAAAGAAGCCGGAGCTGCTACAATCAACTATGGTAACTTTATTTCCGGTATTATCAACTTTATTATTATGGCATTTGTGGTATTTATGATGGTAAGAACCATTAATAAGTTGAAAAAGGACGAGCCTGCAGCACCTGCAGCACCTACCACAAAGAAATGTCCGTTCTGTAAGACCGATATTCCTTTGGAAGCAACCAAGTGCCCGCACTGTACATCTGCACTTGAAGAGTAAGAAGATAAGGGCTGTCAAAGCAAAATACTTTGCTGGGGCAGCTTTTTTTCCGTGAAAAGAGAGAGTAATTATGTTAGAATTAGATGTAAAGATTGAAGCAAAAGATTTATATGATTATATGATGGCGCATACCTATGCCAGTCCTGCCGGTATTTTGGGCAGCTGCTTTGGCGGCATCGGAGTGGTTGTGGGAGTGATGACGCAGAAGTGGATTTTTCTGATTTTGGGTATCGTGATTTTGGTGTATCTGCCGTGGACTTTATTTTTGAAGAGCAGACAGCAGATTCTGAAAAATCCTGCATTCAGTAAGCCGCTACATTATGTGCTGGATGATACGGGAATTACCGTTTCACAAGATGAGGTATCCCAGAGCCAGGCATGGGAGGATATGTACAAGGCGATTTCTACCACCAAGAGTATTGTTGTTTATACTACTCCTGTGAACGCTACGATTTTTCCCAGAAGAGTATTGGGAGATAATCTGGGGCAGTGTATTGAGATTATTGCTACACATATGCCTCCGAGCAAGGTAAAGATTCGTTTTTAGGAGAAGATAGATGGAAAAGAAAGTATGGGAATCCTTCAGCCCGAAGGAAACCTTTGAAATCGGAAAAGCACTTGGTGAAAATGCAAAGCCCGGACAGGTATATACCCTGATTGGAGATTTGGGTGTGGGGAAAACGGTTTTTACCCAAGGTGTTGCAAAGGGACTGGGCATTACGGAGCCTGTTAACAGTCCGACCTTCACCATATTGCAGGTATACGAGGATGGACGTTTGCCCTTTTATCATTTCGACGTATATCGTATCGGTGATGTGGAGGAGATGGAGGAAATCGGGTATCAGGACTGTTTTTATGGTGAGGGAATTTGCCTTATAGAGTGGGCGAATCTCATTGAAGAGATCTTGCCGGATAATTATATGCAGATTACCATAGAAAAAGATTTGGGAAAAGGGTTTGACTATCGGAAAATAACGATGGAAAGCAAGGGTTAATTATGAAGATATTGGCAATAGACAGTTCCGGATTAGTTGCTACAGTGGCAATTGCGGAGAATGACGAATTGTTGGCAGAATATACCACAAATTACAAAAAGACACATTCTCAGACCTTGTTGCCCATGCTGGAGCATGTAAAGGAAATGATAGATTTGGATTTAAATACGGTAGATTATCTGGCGGTAGCTGCGGGCCCCGGGTCCTTTACGGGACTTCGTATCGGTTCGGCTACGGTGAAGGGATTGGGACTGGCACTTAAAAAGCCGGTGGTGGAAGTTCCTACCTTGGAAGGGTTGGCATATAATATGTGCGGAACAGACCATCTGGTATGCCCTTTGATGGATGCCAGAAGAAATCAGGTGTATACCGGTATCTATGGATTTGAAGCAAAAGAACAGTCCTGGCAGATGTATACAGTAAAGGAACAGTGCGCTGTGGATATTGCGGAAATTATTGAGGCATGTAATACATTGGACAAGCCGGTGGTTTTTCTGGGAGATGGCGTGCCGGTATATGCTACAAAGATTGCAGAGCTATGTAAGGTGCCTTATACTTTTGCACCTGCAGGCATGAACCGTCAGCGAGCCGCAACCATAGCGGTATTGGCAGCAAAGTATGCTACGGAAGGCAAAGTAGTTTCTGCAGCGGAGCATGCACCGGAATACTTGCGCAAAAGTCAGGCAGAGCGGGAAAGAGAAGAAGCAAATGGTTAATTATCGAAAACTGCGCACAGAAGATGTGGAAGCATTAAGCGCAATGGCGAAGGAATGTTTTAGTGTACCATGGACTGCCAAGGCTTTTGCGGACTTGGTGGCAGATGATAAAAGCATTTATCTGGTGGCTGAGAAGAATGGTGAAGTGGTTGGCTGTTGCGGTGTGGTCAATTCTTTTGGAGACGGCAGTATTGATATTGTTATGGTTACCGAAAAAGAGCGGGGACAGGGAATTGCTTGTGCCATGTTGCAGGAGCTAATGATTGCCGGTGAAGGCATTGGCGTGGAAAACTACACTCTGGAGGTCAGAGTCAGCAATGCACCTGCTATTCATATTTACGAGAAGCTGGGATTTGTTTCGGTGGGAATTCGTCCGAGGTTTTATGAAAGGCCGGTGGAAGATGCCATGATAATGTGGAAATGGAAATATCCGCAAGTATAAATACGGCAGGAATTACCAGAGCAGTACACTTGCATTTTGTGATACACTTTGCATGGAAACGTTTACATGTTTACACATAAGGGAGGATAACAATGCGCAAGTATACAAATATAGCAGAGAATCATTTGGAAGAAGTAAGATGTAACAAATGCGGAAAGGCACTGGAGGTTAAAGAAGGTTTTGTGAGGGAAGGTGCTTTTCATGCAGAATATGATTTCGGGTATTTCAGTACCAAGGATGGGGTGCGGCATACATGGGATTTGTGTGAGGCGTGCTATGACAAAATCACCGGGGAATTTTTGATTCCGGTGGAGGAATCGGAGAAAAAAGAATTGCTGTAAAGAGGTGTCTGTAATAGACACGGCAGGAAGTGAGGACGTGGATGTTAGATGTTTGTTTGCTTGGAACCGGCGGTATGATGCCGCTTCCTTACAGATGGTTGACATCTTTGATGATGAGATATAACGGCCAGAGTATTCTGATAGATTGCGGCGAAGGGACACAGGTAGCTATGAAAGAGGCCGGTTGGAGCCCGAAGCCTATTGATATTATGTGTTTTACGCATTATCATGCAGACCACATCAGTGGTTTGCCGGGAATGCTTTTGACAATGGGGAATGCAGAACGAACAGAGCCACTTCTCATGATTGGACCCAAGGGGTTAACCAGAGTGGTAAACGCACTGCGCGTTATTGCTCCGGAGCTTCCTTTTGAGATACGTTTTTTGGAAATTGAGGATACTTATCAGAAATTTCAATTTGATGGGTTTTATATTGAAGCTTTTAAGGTGAATCATAATGTGTTATGCTATGGGTATAACATGGTAGTAGAACGCGTAGGGAAATTTCGTGTGGAAAAAGCCAAGGAGTTAAATATTCCGCTAATGTATTGGAGTCGTTTGCAAAAAGGCGAAGTCATTGAAACGGAAGATGCGGTATATACACCGGATATGGTTTTAGGTGAAACCCGAAAAGGCTTGAAGGTTTCGTACTGTACGGACAGCCGCCCCACAGAAGGAATTGCAGAACATGCAAGTGACGCAGATTTGTTTATTTGCGAGGGGATGTACGGAGATCCTGAAAATCAGGCAAAGGCAAAAGAGAAAAAGCATATGACAATGTATGAGGCTGCACGGATGGCGCAGAAAGCAAAGGTACAGGAATTGTGGCTGACGCATTACAGCCCGTCATTAATCAGACCGGATGAGTATATAAATGAAGTGAGAAAAATATTTCCGGCAACGGTTGCGGCAAGGGATGGCCGCATGACAGAGTTAAAATTCATGGATTAGGGTTAGTGTATGAAAACAAGGCAGAAAAAGAACGTAAACAGCAATAAGACAATATTAATAGTTGTACTTTTGATGGTAGCGGTAGTAGGATACTACTGCTATTTGGTAAGCCGTTCTAATGCTGAAAATGACGAACCGGAATTGACTAAGGTGGATGAGGTTCTGTTAAGAGATATGAGCAGGAACTATCCGCCAACTCCCAAAGAAGTGATTAAGTATTATAACGAGATTATGAAATGTTATTATAATGAAGACTGTACGCAGGATGAACTTGAGGATTTGGCCATGCGCGCAAGAGAGCTTTATGATGACGAGCTGATACTTCATAATGAATGGGGGAAATATATTATAGCTTTGACGGCAGAGATTACAAATTTCCGGGAAAGTGAGAAAAAACTAACATCCTGCTCCGTTGCAGCAAGTACAGATGTGGATTATTTCCAAGAGGATGGGTATTCCTTTGCCAGAATTTCCTGCGGATATACAGTGTTACAAGGGAAGGAAAGCATTTCCACCATGCAGATATATTTGTTGCGAAAGGATGACAAAGGACATTGGAGAATATACGGATGGGATTTGGCTGAAAATGTAAATGTAGGCCAATAAAGAAGATGAACGAAGGTGTACGGATGGACAGCAATAATATAGAAAAAAAGTCAGAGGACGTTTTAATATTGGCAATTGAGAGCTCTTGTGATGAGACGGCAGCAGCTGTTGTGAAAAACGGCAGGGAGGTTTTGTCCAATGTGATTTCATCACAGATTGCTTTACACACACTGTACGGCGGGGTTGTGCCGGAGATTGCCTCAAGAAAACATATTGAAAAGATTAATCAGGTAATTGAAGAGGCCTTGCAGGAGGCCGGAGTGGAATTGAAAGATGTTTCAGCCATTGCAGTTACCTATGGACCGGGTCTGGTGGGAGCTTTGCTGGTAGGAGTTTCTGCAGCCAAGGCAATTAGTTTCGCTACAGGGATTCCCTTGATTGGTGTCCATCATATTGAAGGGCATATCAGTGCTAATTATATTGAAAATAAAGAGCTGGAACCTCCTTATGTATGTTTGGTTGTTTCGGGCGGACATTCACATCTGGTAGTAGTTAAGGATTATGGTGAGTATGAAATTATCGGTCGTACCAGAGATGATGCAGCGGGAGAGGCTTTTGATAAAGTGGCCAGAGCAATAGGATTGGGATACCCGGGTGGACCTAAGATAGATAAGCTTTCCAAAGAAGGTAATCCGGACGCCATTCGTTTCCCGCGAGCGAAGGTGGAAGACAGTGAATACGATTTCAGCTTCAGTGGTCTGAAATCAGCAGTGTTAAATTATTTGAATGGTTGCCAGATGAAGGGGGAACCGATTTGTGAAGCGGATGTTGCAGCTTCTTTTCAAAAGGCAGTTATTGATGTGTTGGTGGAACATGCGTTACATGCGGTGAAGCAATATGATTATGACAAATTTGCCATTGCCGGAGGTGTGGCTTCAAACTCCTCTTTGCGTAGTGCCTTTGAAGCAGAGTGTAAGAAAAGAGGAATAGAGTTTTATCATCCGAGCCCCATTTATTGTACCGACAATGCCGCCATGATTGGTGTGGCAGGATATTATGAATATCTGAAGGGTGTGCGTAGTGGTATGGAACTGAATGCGGTTCCAAATCTCAAGCTGGGTGAGAAGTAATATTATAGTAATAGATTGCGGGATACATGGAGGACGGAATGGAAGAGTGTACAGCAATTGTGTTGGCGGCCGGTGCGGGAAAACGTATGCAAAGCACGGTGGCAAAACAATATATGCTTTTGAAAGATAAACCAATTCTTTGGTATGCACTTCAAGCTTTTGAAAAAAGTCCGATTATTCAAAAAATTGTTTTGGTTGTTGGAGAAGGGGAAATTACGTATTGTAAACAGGACATTGTTGAAAAATACGGATTTTCCAAAGTTGTTGCTGTGGTACAAGGCGGTACGGAGCGTTATTTGTCCGTGTGGGAAGGTTTGAAATGCTTGGAACCGGCAGAGGGTGATTTTGTATTTATTCACGATGGTGCAAGACCGTTTGTAAATGAAGAAATTATTCAAGGCGCTTATGAAGCGGTAAAAGAATACGGAGCCTGTGTGGTGGGGATGCCTGTAAAGGATACCATCAAGGTGACGGATGAAAACGGATTTGTTATTCAAACGCCGGACAGGAGTACGCTGTGGGCGGTGCAGACGCCGCAAGTTTTCGAAGAGAAACTGATTTTTGATGCATACGCGCAGCTGATTGAAACTTTACCGGAGTGGCAGGAAAAGGGCCTGAATATTACAGACGATGCCATGGTATTGGAAACCATAATGAAGAAAAAAGTGAAATTGGTGAAAGGTTCTTATGAAAATATCAAGATAACCACACCGGAAGATATTTTTGTTGCAGAAAACTTTTTAAAGTAGAGAATGAAAGGGTGCGTAAAAACGATGTTTTTGCGCATTTTTTAAAGTGTTCAAAGAATTAAAACAATTCGAAAAATTTAATTTGAAAATTGTGTAAAAAAGTGTTGACATCAGAAGGCTTTTTTGCTAATATAATCATTGTCGCTGAACAAGCGAGCATTCGGAGAGGTATCGAAGTGGTCATAACGAGGCGGTCTTGAAAACCGTTTGTCCGCAAGGGCGCGTGGGTTCGAATCCCACCCTCTCCGTTGGAGATATTTCTCCTTAAATTCAACTTTTTGGAGAAGTACCCAAGAGGC
>JAZSII010000278.1:0-3153 GCA_045533725.1 Acetatifactor sp.
GCCGAGCTGCTCGATGAAACGACCATCGCGAGGTGCGCGTGAATCTGCCACTACAATGTGGAAGAATGCGAAATTCTTCTTTCCGTGGCGCTGAAGACGAATTTTAACAGCCATTGTGAATCTGTTTTAAATAATTAATAAATGTTACCTGGCTTTCCTACTCGAGGAAAAGCGTGCAAAAGTAGGCAAAAATTTGTATATTTGCAACCGCACGCATTAAAAATCATTGAAAATGAAAAGATTGACGTTAGTGTTGCTGTCATTCCTTGCCTGCTTATTCTCGCTTTCGGCTCAGGACCGTTTGAATTCGGAAGCCGATTCTATATTGGGTGAGTACGAAGTGAGGCATCAGGGAGAATATACGAAAGTACGTGTGACCAAAGATACGGACGGAACATACAAGGCTCAGGTATATTGGGTGGAGAACAGACTGGATGAGGATGGAAACGTCCGCGTGGACGAGAAGAATCCGGACAAGTCCCTCCGTCATGTCGAGTGTGACAAGATCATCCTCTTCAGCGGCCTTAAATATAATAAGGAGAAATCCAGATGGGACGGCACCAAGGTGTATGATCCGACCCGTGGCCTCAGGGCGAATGTCGTCTGCGAGTTCATGGAAGACGGCACTTTCAGGGTCAAGGGATATCTCCTTGGCTTCTCCCAGTCCATATATTGGAAACCTATAAGAAGGACTTTTTAGGGCATAAATGCCAGGTAAAAGCAAAAAATGAATGTTTTTTGAAAAAATGATGAAAAAAATTTGCAGGTTAAGATTTTTATCGTACCTTTGCAATCCCAAATCAAAGACGCGGTGGTGGTGAAATGGTAGACACGCTACTTTGAGGGGGTAGTGGGCGTAAGCCTGTGCGAGTTCGAGTCTCGCCCACCGCACTCCATTTCACACGAGGAAGTTTCGAAAGAAGCTTCCTTTTTTTTGTCTAGATACCCAATTCGTATTCAAAAATCAGGTCTGCCGGTTTAATACACTAGCAGACCTTGATATTGGTTCTAATTCTTGCCTCAAAATGCATATTTTATTTTAATGCATATATGTAGATTTGTTTTTTATGTAAACAAGATTTAACGACTAGGCTTATGCACAGATACCTGCAATAATGATAATAATGAAAAAAATAACACCGATAATTCCAAGAATGACCTTCCAATTGTCTTCTATAACTACAGATAGTCTACCAAGCATAAATCCTAGTGACTGTTTTTCCTCGTTACTATGATGATGGATATCTGGATTGTCCACTTTGTTCTGTGGTTTGTCACATATCTGTAATTGGATATTTAGGTCTGGTAAGGTGTCAAATAATGTTCCGTCGTATATGCTGTCACTCGTTAATTGACACGATAAATTATCATAGTTTTGGATTTTTTCTGCCATTGATAATAACTTGTCTTTGTGCTCTGCAACTGTTTTTTGCAAGAGTTCGTCCAAGAATTTTTTTAAGTTAGGATTGTCTAATGCGTGACGTGGAATCGATTGCCCATTGCCATTAATAAGATTCAATAGATATATTCTAATAGCAACGGAATCATAATCAAATGTATATGATATGAAGTATTTTATTGATATATTAGGACCGGTAATAAGATAATATGCTTCAACATTTGTTTCGGACACTATATTCACATATTCAGTATTGAGTTCCGAGGTTCCCCCTTCTCTATTTTTAATCTTCCAGTCGTTTTTTATTGCATTTATAGCATCTACCACGAGCAATAAAAATGCTTTATTGGAGATTGTTCTTACTTTTACTAGTTCAACTTTCATATTAATCAGTGTTCTATGTGTTTTATTGATTACATGCTCTTTAACTTGCCGAATGCACATTGACTGCATTTGAAACCGCCATTTGAGTAATGTCCCTTATGTCTGCTTATGCAATTGGGGCAGATGCGAAAACCGCATTTGTCACATATGTACCATTTCCAAGTAATTGGGAGTTCTTTCTTGCAACATTGGCACGGAATAAGGCTCATAATATAGTAGGTTTAAACCACCCCTTATCAGAATAGAATGGCGGTTGATGGCGTTATCTTCTTTCTATTCTCTTGATATACACGTTGTCAGATGACTTGATAGTCCCTTGTCTTAAAAGGATAGACATCGCCATACTTTCAGAAGGATAATCCATAGTGACATAAGTACAGCAATCTGTATTGTTCTTCCTGTAGTAAACTGCAAACTGAGCCATAGTATTGAATTAGTGTTTGTCCTGCTCCTGGACAGTGGTAAGTGAAAACAAAAGTGTGGAGCCTCTTTCGTTTATTCTATGGAGGTTGTGGAAGAACCCGACTCGATAAACTACTGATATACTCCACACTCGGGCACGTATGGAGTATAAGCCTCTGAAACAGGGGGCATACAGCATAAACAATGCACGAGCAAGGTGTATCCGTAATCCTTGAGTCTCGAAAACTTCCACATTTCCATAGAAGGATTGAACGAAAACACTTTCGCTGATATGTCTGCCTAACAGGTAGGCTCTGCAAATGTAGTTATTTTAATGAATATATTGTTTCCGAGTTTTGAAAATCTGAAAATTTCCGGAAAAATTTTCACGCACAACTGTTGATACGCCCTTTGTGAGTTGGGGTACGCAGTGCGAAATCGGGATGACATCTGTTATCCTTATCATAGACATTTCTGTTCCCAAGGCTTTCGGTCGAACATCTGTTCATACCAATGTATGAAGTCAGAAAATTCACGAAGGTAGTGTGACAGGTTTCGATAATTGTCAAACCCACCGCACTCCATTTCACACGAGGAAGTTTCGAAAGAAGCTTCCTCTTTTTTGTTTACACATGAATCGCATATCCGTATTCGGAAGAGCATGGCTCGCGTGCACTCCAATGTGTTGAACTACAATGCTTTAGACAAATGTCCTACCTTCCTAAGAAGGCAGGACATTTGTCTAATTCTTTGATAGTTAAAAGGTTACCTGAAACGGTCGCAGAATCATACTTTGTCCGTAAAACGGGCTGATTTACGGACGGGAGGGGCATTTAGCAGCAGGTCATCCGTAAATCAGGCGTTTTTACGGACGGTACATTTTTTCTTGAAATCTCGGGGAAACCGGGGATTTTGATAGAAAAAATCTTGGGGGAATAGGGTATTTGGGTAAATAAAATCTCGGGGGA
>JAZSII010000298.1:0-10538 GCA_045533725.1 Acetatifactor sp.
TCGTTAAGAGCCTTAGCCATAGGAGCTAAACAGTTTGTTGTACAAGAAGCTGCAGAGATAACAGTATCTTCAGCCTTCAAGGTGTCATGGTTTACATTGTAAACGATGGTAGGAAGATCATTTCCTGCAGGAGCAGAGATAACTACCTTCTTAGCACCAGCGGTGATGTGAGCTTCTGCCTTAGCCTTAGAGGTATAGAAACCGGTACACTCTAATACTACGTCTACGTCTAATTCACCCCAAGGAAGTTCAGCTGCGTTAGCCTTAGCATAGATGGTGATAGTCTTACCGTTAACGGTGATAGAATCTTCGCCAGCTACTACGCTGTCAGCGTATTTGTACTTACCCTGAGCGGTATCATACTTTAATAAATGAGCAAGCATATCAGGACTTGTTAAGTCATTGATTGCTACTACTTCATAACCTTCTGCATCAAACATCTGTCTGAATGCAAGACGACCAATACGGCCGAAACCATTAATTGCTACTTTAACTGCCATTTTAGTTTCCTCCTAAAATATGAATAATTTTATATTTTTTGACATATACTACCTCTTGCTCGTCCAAATGCCAAGGTTAGATTGTCAAAATTTTATCAGCAGTCTTATTTTACCTAATTCCTTCGCATAATTCAAGATGTAATTCAAAAATATTTTATTTTTGGTTGATTTTTACATTTTCTTTATATTTCAGAAGATTTTTCGTACATTTTTTCAAAATCTTACAGCTTTCATTATTTAAACGCCTCATAAGGAATCACAAATTCAATCTCTCCTGCTGCGTAGCAATCAATATCATAACGATTAAAAAAGATGCCGATACCCTCTTTTGTTAAAAACAGGCGGTCCGGATCTAATACCAGCTCAGGTTCTATATTCCAAATCCCCTCATTAAAATTGTAATCTTTATCAATATATGGAGCGATTATATCACAAATCTCCCTGTCACTCTTGTTTACAAGATCACCTATGCTTAATCGTTCCCCCGTACTTCTGTCAAATACATAATGGGTATAAGAATAATTCGGATGTGCCGCACCGGACCAGTATCCGCCTTCCATAACCCTAAATACAATATATCTTTCATCTACATAAGAAATGCCTGATCCAACTTCCAGCTCTGTTCCCGTCAAATCCAACAATACATATGCATCAGGAATTTCTTCACTCATATCATGATTCAGCACCATATCATTCCACATGGACTTACACTGCTTCCACGTCTCGTCACATTCTTTGTAAACCTCTTGCATGTAAGCGTTTATCTTCTGTATTTCCGGAGCCGTTCCTCTCAAAAAAGTTCTGGTCACATAAAACCGTAAATCACCACTCCCATACATCTCTACAAAGACATCTTCTTCACCGATACCGGCCCCCGGCGGAATTTCATAACTGTATTCTTCTGTTTCAAAATAACACAATTTCTCTTCTGCATCCGTGTTCTTTGCATAAGCACAAATCACTTGTCTATTTCCGTCCAAATTATACCTTATAATACAGTCATCCCCTGCATATGCTTCATCTGTCCATTTGCCGGATTCATTATAATAAAAGGCCTCCCCGTCAAAATACCACAAATTGTTTTTATAGTGAAATACCGGATAAGTATCCCCCGCCTTTTCTTTCTTGCCAGACTTCGAAACAAGTGTTACCGTTTCCTTTTCATAGTCTGCCGTATATATTTCCCATCGCTCGAATTCACTATCCCACTTCACAAAATATACAGCATCTTCTCCCCAAAAAACTCTGTCATTATAATTTAATTCATCATACTGAATCCACTTCCTCGGCTCCTGTAAATTATCCAAAGGCAAACAATACCACTGCATGGAAAAACTTTTCCGATTACGTTCCCCAAAATATATTGCATTATGTGTTACAAACAAATTGGAATAATCCACTTGAATTTCTCCGAAATCTAATCTTTCCATTGTGTTGCTCTCAAAGTCATAAGCATATATACTTTGATCCTCTTCCTTTTCTAAAAAAACATATCCATAATTTCTCAGCATATAAGTGAGTGAAGGAAAACCACTCCCTTCTGCTTCTTTAAATCCTTCCGGTATTTTCCCATAAACCGTCTCGCTTACAGCAACTCTTTCCACTTCTCTGTCGCTCTTTATTCCGTAACACAAAACCTCGGATGTACTGTCTTCAGTTTTTAAGAAAATGGTATTATCATAAATCTCTATTGCATAATTTTTCCAAATATAAATAACATCCGGTATCTTATCCTGCAAAAGAGTCAAGTCGCTTCCGTCACAATTTATTTTGTACAGGCATGTGTTTTCATTGGTAACGGTACTGGTCACAGGTCTGGTCAAAAAGTAAATCACTCCGTCCGAAATGCAAAAACTTCCTGCTTGATTACATCCCGAATCAAACAAAAGCTGCTCAGCATAATCATTGTTCACGTCATATCTGCATAGCTTACCGTTCCAATATCCATAAAGATACCCATCTGCCAATTGCGCATCTCTTCCGGTATCGTCCCTAAAATAAGACACTGAACCAAATACCGACTCTTTTTCCTCTTCATGCTCACATCCTGCTTCCACCTGTTCTATGTCTCTTTCATAAGTCATTTCTTGCGGTTCTATATCCCGGTTACCTGCCAGCAATATTCCTAATAACAAAACTAAAATTTTTAAACACATACTTTCACGCCTCCCTCGCTTTTCTAATTTTACAGCAGTACTGCATCATACAACACTACTTTTTGCATCATATTTTCATCATTTGGTATATTATGCTTTATATTGCAGATTTCTGTAGAATGATTTATACTATGTTAAATATTAAGAAAGGACGGAACAAACAATGCCTATTACAGCAGATTTTCATATGCACTCTAACTTCTCCGGTGACAGCGACGCGTCCATGGAGTCCATGATTTTAAAAGGGATTGAACTGGGACTAACCCATATGTGCTTTACGGAGCATCAGGACTATGATTTTCCGGTTTGCGAAGAGGCACCTGCAGGAACCTTCGAAGTCAATGCAGACGCATATCTTTATGATTTATTAAAATACAGAGAAAAATATCAGAACAAAATAAATATATTGTTTGGATTAGAACTGGGATTGCAGCCTCATATTGCCCGTGAGAATGCTATTTTTGCCAAAAGCCACGACTATGATTTTATCATCGGTTCTTCCCATATTTGCAATAAAAAAGACCCCTACTACCCTGCCTTTTATGAAGGTCGCAGTGAAGAAGAGGCCTACAGTGAATATTTTCAGTCCATTATTGATAATATTAAGAAATTCCAAAACTTTGATGTGTACGGACATTTGGATTATGTAGTGCGCTATGGTCCAAATAAGGATGCAGATTATACCTATACCAAATACCGCGACTTGTTAGACCAAATACTGGAACTGTTAGTCGATAACGGAAAAGGTATTGAAATCAACACCGGCGGTGTCATCAAAGGATTAAAGGAACTGCACCCCTGCACGGACATTATCAAACGCTACAAGGAGCTTGGCGGTGAAATCATCACCATCGGTTCTGATGCCCACAAATCTGAAGATATGTGCAGACATTTTGACCGTGCTTCTGAAATTTTGAAAGAATGCGGATTCCAATATTACACTATTTTTGAAAAAAGAGTTCCTGAATTCAAAAAACTCTAAACATATAAATTCATTCCACACAATACAACAACCTTCATGGGTGTAGTCTGAGCCGGAATACTTCTGGTTGCAAAGTCATACTCAACCACCAAATCTCTTCCGGCAGGACTACCCCAAAATTTCTGATTGTTGGTTGTATAAATAACCTGTTCTTTTGACAAGTTCAATTTTAAAGACTTCTTATCATTCAGCAGTTCTTCATCAAAATATGCCACTTCCGCCATTCTGTCATCCCTCACCTGTGCCACTACGGAAGCAGTGTATCTGGGCGGATATATTAATACTGCAGGTGCATTTAAGAAATACCAGAAAGTACATTCCATCCCCACTTCCAAGGTAACAAAATCCACTACATAAGTGGCAGGGTTTACTACAAAATTGGTAATATTACTATCCTGCGCCTCAACAGTCACCAACATACTGCAACCGTCCGAATTCATGCCATTCACTCCATGAGGTAATACTTCCACAATTTTCCCGGTAAAACTGCCGTATACGGCACCCTGATAATCTCTCACATTATTCTCAAAATTCATATCCGTCTTCCTATCCTCCGCTATATTTATTTATATAATCAACTAATTCACAATGGTTCCGCCGCCGAGCACATATTCTCCATCATAAAAAACTGCCGCCTGTCCGGGTGTGGCTGCACGCACAGGCTGTTCAAAGCTACAAAGTACCTTTCCGTCCGGCTGCTTTTCCAGCATACAATACTCTCCTTTATGATTGTATCGTATTTTACAAAGAACTCTTCTTGGCTCATCCAAATCAGCCATGCCCATATAATTCACACTCTCGCACAGTACCTTTGTAGTGAAAATATCTTCATTCTTACCGATTACCACTTCATTGCTTTGGGGACGGATTCCCGTCACAAACACTCGCTCACCCATAGGTAGCTCCAAGCCTCTGCGCTGCCCGATTGTATAATGGGTAATTCCTTTGTGAGTCCCCAGCACCTTGCCTGCATTGTCTACAAAATTTCCCGGACCCGGCACCCTGTCTCCGGCCATCTTTTCAATGACAGCCGCATAATCCCCATCCGGCACAAAACAAATATCCTGACTGTCCGCCTTATGAGCTACGGGAAGTCCTGCATCCACGGCAATCTGTCTAATCTCCTCTTTCGTATATTCCCCTATAGGCATTAACGTTTTTGCCAACTGCTTCTGGGTCAAATTATACAAAGCATACGTCTGGTCCTTGGCCGCTGTGACACTGTTTCGAATAGCCAGTCTTCCGTTTGGCATGGTATCAATACGGGCATAATGTCCTGTGGCAATGTAATCTGCACCTATTTCCATACTTCGTTTCAATAAGGACTCCCATTTCACATAACGATTACAGGCTATGCAGGGATTGGGGGTTCTACCCTGTAGATACTCCTCTACAAAATAATCCATTACCCTGCACTTGAATTCATCCTTGAAATTCATCACATAATAAGGTATGTCCAAATGTTCGGCAACTCTTGCCGCATCCTCCACTGCACTGATACCGCAACAACCGCCTTCTTCTTCCTGCTCTGTTTCATTTTCCTGCCAGATTTGCATGGTGACACCAATCACATCATAACCTGCTTTTTTTAACAAATATGCCGCTACAGAGGAATCTACTCCTCCGGACATACCGACAACTACCTTTTTACTCATATTTACCTCTTTATATACCTCTCTGCATTCCAGTATCATTGTATCTGCATTTTAATAGTTCTGTCAACATTTGCCCCTGAATATTCTAGTATAAACAAAAGTACTCTGTACAAATATGAGGTATTGCTTTTATGCTCCATAAATTATCCAAACATCCCCTGATTGCAGGAAGCTTTTTGCTGACCTGCACAGGTCTTTTATCCAGATTTATCGGTTTTTTTTATCGTATTTATTTATCCAGAATCTTTGGCGAGGAAGGTATGGGAATCTATCAGCTGACCGGTCCCGTTATGGCACTTTCCTTTTCCCTTACCGCAGCCGGATTTCAAACTGCAATCTCTAAATTTGTAGCGGAGACCACCAAAAAGACAGTTTCCGACAAGCCCATGGGCTCCTCCAAACCAATGTTTCTCGGACTGTCCTTTTCCCTTCCGCTTTCACTATTGCTTATGTTTATTCTTATCCGCTTTTCAGAGCCCATTTCCCTCTACTGGCTGGCCGAGCCCCGCAGTGCGGGAATGATACGTATAATGGCACTCTCCATACCCTTAAGTGCGGTACATGCGTGTGTCCACGGTTATTTCTACGGTCTGAAAAAAGCTTCCGTTCCCGCCGTTTCTCAAATTGTTGAGCAATGCTTTCGCGTCTTTACCGTATATATATGTAGCTCCTTTTATTTATCTAAAGGACAAATTCCGCCTCTGAATATTACCGTATTCGGACTTTTGATAGGAGAATTCATTTCCACCACAATGACTCTTCTGATATTCCTTTATTACGAAAACAAGAAAAAAAAGCTTGGTTTCCTTCCTGTCTGTTCCTTAACATACAAGCCCTTCTTTGCCATGGTTCTGCCGCTTATAGCTAATCGTGTCACCATAAATGCACTGCTAAGCCTTGAAACAGTATCTCTTCCCGCCGCCTTACGCCAGTTCGGATATGATAATACTACTGCCCTAAGCGTTTACGGTGTCTTAACCGGTATGGCCCTTCCGCTGCTCTTTTTTCCAAATGCAGTCACCGGCTCCATTGCAGTTTTGCTCTTACCCTTAATTTCCGAACAAACCGCCAAAGGAAATACCACTCAGGTCCGCAAATTAACATTAAAAACCATTCAGTACTGTACTCTTTTAGGCTTATCCTTCATGGCGTTCTTTTTACTCTTCGGAAAAGCCATTGGCGAACAGCTCTTTCACAGCTCTTTGGCAGGAATTTATATTACAGGCTTAAGCTATATTTGTCCCTTTTTGTACCTAAACAATACCTTATCCGCTATTTTGCAGGGAATGGGAAAGGTTGTACTGCTTTTCTTTGTGAATGTAAGCACTCTATTCATTCGTTTGTGCTTTGTGTTTACTCTGGTTCCGACTTTTGGAATGAAAGGATATTTATGGGGACTTCTGGTAAGTCAAATATGTACCAGTACTGCATATATCTTAATTCTTTCTCACAAAAAAAACTTGCGTCATAAACCTTGAAGTGGTAATCTAATCTTTGTGAAATATTTTCACCAAGGAGGAACAAACTATGAGTTTTGAATTCATACATAAATTACCTACGCCGGAGGAAATCAAGGAACAGTATGCGCTTCCCAAAGCCTTGGCAGAAATTAAGGCAACACGTGATGCAGAAATAGCTGATGTAATTACCGGAAAGAGCAACAAATTTCTGGTTATTATCGGTCCCTGTTCTGCAGATAACGAGGATGCTGTTTGCGACTATGCAAATCGATTGGCAAAGATAAATGACAAGGTAAGTGACAAATTAATTCTGATTCCTCGCATTTATACCAATAAGCCCCGTACCACAGGTGAGGGTTATAAGGGCATCGTGCACCAGCCGGACCCTGAGAAAAAGCCTGACTTTTTGGCCGGACTTATTGCTATGAGAAAAATGCATATCCGTGCACTTTCCGAAACCGGTCTCAGCGCTGCGGACGAAATGCTTTACCCCGAAAACTGGATGTATGTTTCCGATATCCTTTCCTATGTAGCCATCGGTGCCCGTTCCGTAGAGGATCAGCAGCATCGTTTAACTGTTAGCGGTTTCGATGTTGCAGCCGGTATGAAAAACCCTACCAGTGGTGATTTTTCCGTAATGTTAAACTCCGTATATGCAGCACAGCATCCCCACTCTTTCATTTATCGCGGATATGAGGTACAAACTACCGGTAACGAATTGGCTCATACAGTGCTTCGCGGTGCTAACAATAAACATGGACAGAACCTGCCGAACTATCATTACGAAGATTTAATCCGTCTCTATGAAATGTACGATAAGATGAATTTAAAAAACCCGGCTTGTATTATTGATTCCAACCATTCCAACTCAAACAAGCAATACGAACAGCAAATCCGTATTGTCAAGGAAGTAATGCACAGCCGCAAGCTTAGTTCGGATATTCACAGCTTAGTAAAAGGTGTTATGGTGGAAAGCTATATTGAACCCGGCTGTCAAAAGGTAGGGGGCGGTATTTACGGCAAATCCATTACCGATCCCTGCTTAGGTTGGGAAGATACAGAAAAACTGATTTATGCTCTTGCTGAATATGAATAAAAAATTAAGACTCATCCTCTCGGATGAGTCTTTGCATATACTTCTCTAATATGATTTCCTGTCATAGATGCATACACCTGTGTGGTAGCAATATCAGAATGCCCCATCATCTCCTGTACGCTTCTTAAATCCGCACCATTTTCTACCAAATGTGCCGCAAATGAATGACGCAAGGTATGTGGCGTAATATCTTCATCAATTCCTGCTCTCTTGGCATATGACTTAATCAGCTTCCAAAATCCCTGTCTGCTCATGGATTGACCGGAACAGTTAACAAACAGCTCCTGTGCGTCATAATCCATCAAAAGTGGTTCTCTGCCCTGTTCCAAATAACGTGTCAGTGCTTTCTTAGCCTTATTGCCAAAAGGAATCATTCTTTCCTTACTGCCGTCTTTGCATTTCAAGACACCCATTTGCATATTCAAATCACTTATCTTTAAATTAATCAATTCTGAAACTCTAATACCGGTTGCATACATAAGTTCCAACATGGCACGGTCTCTAAGCTCCTTTGGCGTATCTGAATGAGGCTGCTCCACCAATCGTGCCGCTTCTTCCATAGTCAAAATACCGGGAAGCTTTTTTTCTACCTTAGGCGCATGTATTACATCAGATATATCGTTGCTTACCTTCTTCTCCTTCATCAAATAATGAAAGAAAGCCTTAATAGAGGCAATATTTCTGGAAATAGTGGCTGCCTTAAAATTCTTAACCTCCAGATAATTTACAAATGACTTTAGATCCTCTTCCGTCACTTCCTGAACCAAAGTCTTTCCCATAGACTTCATATAGTCTGACCACTTTTTCAGATCTCTGCGATAGGACATCGTCGTGTTTTCTGAAGTCTTCTTCACATTATGTAAATATATTATGAATGACTCTATTTGCTTCTCCATGTACACGACTCTCCCCATTGTATTTCCACAAAATCTTACGGATAAGCCCCATTATACTGTGTAAACCAAGGAAAATCAATCGGAAATTTGCCTATTTTTCTGCCTGTTTTAAGCACTTTTGACCAATTGTACAAAATAACGGATTTACTAACTTATGTAAACACAACATCTTGCGTCAAACACCGATAAATATTTTTATAACTTTTCTCAATATAGAGGAATTTACAAAACTTTCCATAAAACACCCCAGCAAAACCAGCAATTCCAATACTATAAATTGCAAAAAGAACCTTTGATCCGGCGTTCTCTTTGTAATACACAATCGAAATGCAATGATACACGCAGGCAAATAGAAAAGAAACTGCGGGAAACTGCAAAACAGCAAAAACAGAATTCCCTTTACGCCATAACGCAGTAAAGAAAGAGATAACACACTGCCAAGGGCTATTCCATACCATACTATGGTTCCATACACCATAGGAGTAGCTAAATATGTTGTTGAAAGCAAAAACAAAAACGGAATAATCCACATTCTCTTTTGTAGGATATATAAAAAGAGCGTTCCCTTATTATAGGTTTGCGATTTTAATAAAGATAATGCCTCCCGAGACAACACCTCCGATTGAAGCAAACATTCCCTTTTATATATTACACAAAAAAACATTGCCACCGTCAGACTTACAACAAACGCCGACAATAATGAAAAATCCTTAAGCTTCCACTTTCGAATCACTTCAACGGACAACCAATTTCCCTCTCACAAATGCTTTATATTATTGTATGTCTTTGCAAGAATAAAAATGCACCATATACACTTTCCTCTTTACAAAAAACGAACAGGCTATTACCTGCTCGTTTTCCTTGTTTAACATTATTCACTTAATAATTTTTCCACACTTACCAATTTAACACAAAGCACAAATAAATTTGTTGCCATAGCCATTTCTTCCGGTGTTGGGAAGGAAGGTGCAATACGAATATTACTATCTTTGGGATCCTTGCCATATGGATATGTTGCTCCGGCACCGGTAAGCACCACTCCTGCTTCCTTACATTTCGCTACAATTGCCTTTGCACAGCCTTCCATAGCATCAAAGGAAATAAAATATCCGCCATAAGGCTTAGTCCATGTACCGATTCCCAATCCTCCCAGTTCTTCTTCCAAGACCTGTAACACAGCTTCAAACTTAGGGCGCATTAAATCAGCATGCTTCTTCATATGCTCCTTCATACCGTCGATATTTTTAAAATATCTGGCATGGCGAAGCTGATTAATCTTATCATGTCCAATGGTTTGTACTGCCATATGTTTTTCAAAATAATCAATGTTTTCTATAGAAGAACCTATTGCTGCCACACCCGAACCCGGGAATGTTACCTTGGATGTGGAAGAAAAGATATAAACCATATTAGGATTTCCGGCCTTCTCGCACTCTTCCAAAATATTTAATATTTCCGCCTGATTATCCTCATATAAATGATGGATGCAATATGCATTGTCCCAATAAATACGGAAATCTTCTGCTGCGGGCTTTAAATTTGCAAATCGCTTAACCACTTCATCAGAGTAAGAAATACCAGTTGGATTGGAATACTTCGGAACACACCAAATACCCTTAACTGCAGCATCATTATTTACATACTTCTCTAACAAATCCATATCCGGACCTTCAGCTTCCAAGGGAATCGGAATCATTTCTATCACAAAAAACTACGTAATTCGAAAATGCCTGTCATAACCGGGTACCGGACATAAAAACTTAACCTTGTCCAATTTACACCAAGGTGTAGAA
>JAZSII010000299.1:0-2675 GCA_045533725.1 Acetatifactor sp.
CATCCGCCACCTCCCACACGAAGTCCCAGGTAAGCTTCTCCGGAATGGTATACCCCAGTTTCTCCACATAAGTCTTATTTATATAGCAGGCTTCCGTGGAACGCATATAAGGCAGTGCATAGAAATGACCTTCCAAGAAACACTCGTCTAAAAACTTAGGAATAATCTCATCCTTCGTAGGCGCATCAAAAAGCACCTCACTGCCGCCCAAACCATACTTCTTGTCCGTCAAAAGCTCGTCCAAATCCACCACGCAGTTCTCACCGCTTAAATAAGTAGCAATGTGATCCGGATATGTAATACACACATTGGGCGTGGTATTAGTAGCAATATTGGTAATTACATCATTGTAAATACGACCATAATCCGTATATAAACGCAAATTAATTTTTATATTAGGGTATATCTTCTGAAAATCCTCAATGGCCTTTTCATAAATATCAGTCTGGGTTTTGTTGGTATCGTTCTTTGCCCAAAACGTAATTTCGTAAGTCTTGGAAGTATCAAACTCCTCCGGAATTTCAAAAGCACTACGCTCCACAGAACCGTGACATGCTGTAAGCACAAACATCATTGCAAGCACCAAAACCAGAAGACAATATTTTTTCACATTTTTCATCATCCCTTGGTACCTCCTCTGGACACACCCTCCATAATCTTCTTATGGAAAATCAGGAAAAGCACAATAAGCGGTATGGAAATAACCACCACTGCCGCCATCATAGCAGGGATGTTTTCTCGGCCGAAACCATTCTCTCTGATTTCTTGGATACCATTGGACACAAGGAAATAAGACTGGTCATCCGTGATGAGTCTGGGCCATACATAGGAATTCCAACATTCGATTACCTTTAAGATGGTAATAGTCACTAAGGTCGGCTTACAAATAGGTATCATTACTTTACACAAATACTTCAAATCCGATGTGCCGTCCACCTTTGCCGCATAATATAGCTGGTCCGGTATCTGGGCAAAATTTTCTTTCAACAAATATATGTAAAATACTGATGTAACCGAAGGCAAAATAAGTCCCATGAACGTATTTCGCATATCCATATTGGTAATGGTCACAAAGTTTGTAATGATTACCAACTCGTTAGGAATCATCATCAGCGACAAGAACAAGGTAAATACCAAGTCCTTTCCCTTAAAATCCAGTCTCGCAAAGGCAAATGCCGCCAAAATGGTTACCACCAACATAATGGCAGTGGTCGCTAATGTGAAAATCAAAGTATTTACCAAATATCCGGTCAAAGGCACTGCGGTAAAGGCATCCGCATAATTTTGCAATGTGGGTGACAGAGTGAAAAATTTAGGAATGTACTCTGAATTGTAGGCACTGTAACTCTTTACGGAAGACAAAATCATCCAGTAAAAAGGAAACAACACCACAATTCCCCAAACAGTCAAAAATGTGTAAATCACCACATTGATTGCCCTTTGACGGTTCTTGGCCGCTTTTTCTATTTTATCAAAATCAGTTGTGTTACTCATAATTTCTCCTTCTCCTGTTCAGAGCAAGCTCGAAAATACTTCGTATTTCCTCGCTGTTTGGCTCTCGCCAAATAGAAATATATAACCACATGCTCCCGAATGCAAGCCTTCGTCGCAGCAGTTATATATTTCTGCTCTGCTCTGAACGATTACACGTAGTGTACATGTTTCCTGCTAACCAAAAGATTGATACAGGTAATCGTCAATACAATGGTAAACAGAATAATTGCTGCTGCAGATGCATAGGACGGGTATCCGCCGCTGTTGCCGTACAACATATCGTAAATATATCCTACAATGGTGTTCATCTCTGCTGCATTCAAATCCGTTCCGAAAAGTGCCACCGCATCGCTGTAGGCCTTGAATGCACCGATGAAGCCGGTAATAATCAAATAAAACAATGTAGGTGAAATCATAGGCACCGTGATTCTGGTAAAAATACGAAGTCGCGATGTACCGTCCACCTTTGCCGCGTTGTAATACTGCTCATTCACACTGGCAAGGGCACTGGTCAGAATCAAAATCTTAAACGGCAGTACCACCCAAACCGTATAGAAGCACAATACAAACATTTTAGCCCAATAGGGACCTCCGATGAAATCCACCGATTCTCCGCCGAAAAACTGAATAATCAGATTCACCAGACCATCCGAATAAGGTGTCTGCTTAAACAAAATCATAAATACCAGACCTACTGCCAAGGTATTGGTAACATAGGGCAGAAAATAAATTGTCTGATATAAATCTCTTAATTTCTTTATGGAACTCAATCCCACAGAAATAAGCAATGCCAGTCCCGTAGAAATGGGTACTGTAAAAACAACTAAAATGAAAGTGTTCTTAATGGCCTGCAAAAAGTACGGGTCATGCAATACGTAAGAATAATTATAGCTCCCTACGCCAAAGGAAGTCTGGGATGCTGAATTATAGCCCTCCTCAAAAGAGTAAATCAATACGTCAATCAAAGGATATACCATAAATACGCCCAGGAAAAGAATTGCCGGCAAAAGATAGAGCCAGGCCTTTGCATTTTTGTTTTCCATGTCCTGTTCTCCTCTTTCTTATGCCTCAAAATAAATTCTTTCTTCTGTTTCCTTGTCAAAGATATGTACCTTGCCGGGTTTCAGTGCAAAACGTACCTGTTCACCATGCACCTCATCCATGTTTTCTGCACTGATAAT
>JAZSII010000179.1:0-2689 GCA_045533725.1 Acetatifactor sp.
TTTCACTGTTTGATTATTTATTTGCTTGTATTGTACCTGAGCAGTACAAAGAACAAATAGAAAAACATATTCCTCAAGAAGTAATTACCAAAGTTTATTATTTACCACAGAGAGGGCTTAGTTTGCAGGAGTGGAATAACAAGGTTGTTGAGTGTATAGGAATGTTATAGACCAATTCCAATAGGTAGAACAGTTCGATAAACTTGAATTTGTGGAGGATTAGTATGAATACTATATGGTCAACATATGTACAAAGCATAGATGAAACATTGGCCATGGCGCATCGGATTAGAGAGGTCATTGAGCGAGCTTAGTGGTAAAATGAAAAAAAGTGAAAATATGATATAAAGGGAGGTGTTCGTATTTCAGCATATCAAAGAATTGTTTGGTTTCATAACAGAGTTAATGGAGAAAAATATCCGAATGCCGGAGTGTTAGCGGAGAATTTTGAAATTTCGTTACGGCAGGCACAGCGGGATATTGAGTATATGAGGGATTCTATGTATGCACCGTTGGTGTACTGTGCAAAAAAGCGCGGATATCGATATGAAAAAGAGTATGTTTTGCCGAGTTTCTTTTTGTCAGAAGGAGAGAAAGAGATTGTGCGGTTACTTGCGGAACAAAATCGTACTCTTGGGACGTTCGGTTACGGCAAATATAAAGGGCAAGCGGACATTTTGTCTAAAATATGCACATCTGAGATCGACAAAAACAGAACCATGATAAAGGAGCCTTATTTTGCGGAAATAGAGATGGTCGGAGATAGAACTTCTACGGTACCGTTAGACTATTTTCTTTGTGGGAAAGTAGAGGGGGAGAAGTATACCTATGCTTTTTTTGAGCCGGATGTGTTTATCAGCGTGCTGATTGCCAGTCACTTAGATTTTAAGATTAGTAAGCCTAATTGGTTGAGAGAACATATGAAGGAAAGGCTATCTCAACTGATGTCGTTGCTGTGACATCATATGTCATACCTCCTGTGAGATAATAGGAATATAAAGAAAAAGGAGGCGTTTGCTATGGCAAAAAAGAGTTTGGACATTGAGGTGTTTTCTGCGTGGAATACCTATGCAATCAGTATGATGAGTGTACTGGAACACTGTGGAATGTGGAATAAGGAGTATACCTTTCAGAGATTCCTAAGTGTAACGGGAATTGCTGCCCGGTTTTGTGTGGATGCAAATTGCAGTTCGCTACCGGTTACGGATTATGACTGGATGGAACAACATGCTGATTTTATAGAGCGAATCGGAGTTCAGACAAAGAAGTATTATGCTGCACCGGAGGTAGAGGAGTATTCTGCAAGACAAGAGGAAGCAATTAAGGCAATCAAGAAAGGTATTGAGGACAATAAAGCATGCGTAGTGTGGGGCATTGATACTGGTGAGTTTGGCATAATATACGGTTACGATGATGAGGACAAGGTTTTCTTCCCGAAAGGAATCGGGAATCAAAATACGAATACCAGTATGCCGGTGCTATATAATAATTTAGGTAAAACATTTGAATGGGCACCGGTGTTGTATTGTGAAATTCCGGAAGTGGTACATGAGGTGGATTGGAATCGGGCTTATTGGAACGCTCTTCAGCTGTATGTAGAGGGAATGCAGACATCCCAGGATGATTCCGGGCGTACTTATGGTTTTGGGGTATATGATACTATTGTGGAAGCGGTACGGGAGAATCGACTGGATTCCTTTGGCTTCAAATACTGCATCGGAATTTATTACGAGAGGAAGGGTGCATTATTACTGTACTTGGAAGAGATGCATAAGGAACAGCCGAGTGAAGCGTTGGAAGAGCTCATAGAAGCATTTCGAGTAACAGTTGGTTTGTACCGCAAATTAATGTTTGATATCTTGGAAGGTGGAACCGAGGGGTGGAATAACTTGTTTGAACCGGTGAATAAGGAATGCTATCCGGAGATTATTAAGGTAATACAGGAACTAAAAGCAAGTGAAGAGAAGAATGTGGAGCTTATAAAGGATGTCATAGAAAAGATGAGATAAAGTAAGCATGCGATAACCTATGGATTATGAATGTTCAATTTCCAGTTGTTAACGCACACGAAAATTCTTTCAGTTTTCACCATTAAATTTTATTTATGTAATTATTAATGTTTTTTCACAAAAAGAGCTACCGCAATGTGGTTCTTTTTGTTTGTGTTGAAAAATATCTTGACAGAATGCATAATTTAATTTAATCTGACTAAAAGAGATAAAATGGTCAAAAAGGAGAAGATAATGCCCAAGATATACTCTGAAGAAGAAAAAAAGCAGATTATTCAAAGGTTAAAAGAGGAAGCCAACATCCTTATGCAGGAAAAGGGCGTGAAAAAAACCACAGTAGATGAGCTGGTGAAGAGAGTTGGAATTCCTAAGGGGACATTCTATCTGTTTTATCCAAGTAAAGAAATGTTGCTTTTTGATGTGGCCCAAGATTTCCATGAACAAGTAGACAAGCATATGACACACGGTGTTTATAAGATAATCCAAGATAAAAATATGTCTATGGATGCATTGGATTTTTCGAATTGTGTGGAAGAAGTCACGGATTTAATCCTTGGTGCCATGGAGATTACTTACAATTCCTGTTTAAAGGTTCTTCTTGAACCGGAGTCCATGGCTTTGGTTTTATCGAAACTTCCTGATGATGTATTGGCAAAGCATAGAGAAGATGACAGTGATAT
>JAZSII010000230.1:0-9016 GCA_045533725.1 Acetatifactor sp.
GAATCGTTTTGGTTCCACCAATGAAATCGGTGTATTTGAGATGCGTGAAGAGGGACTGGTGCAGGTTCAAAATCCTTCGGAATATATGCTGGAGGGACGGCCGGAGAATGCCAGCGGTTCGGTGGTGGCTTGTTCCATGGAAGGTACCAGACCATTACTTATAGAGATACAGGCACTGGTGTGCCAGAGTAATTTTGGAATTCCCCGCAGACAGACAACGGGCACGGATTTCAATCGCGTTAATTTGTTGATGGCGGTATTGGAAAAGAGATTGGGTGTGCAATTGTCAGGATGCGATGCCTATGTGAACCTGACGGGTGGCATGAAGATTACAGAACCGGCTATTGATTTGGGAATTGTGTTGGCGATTCTGTCCAGCTTCAAAAATACTCCGTTGAGTCCGAAACTCATTGCTTTTGGTGAAGTGGGATTGAGTGGAGAGGTACGTTCGGTGAGTATGGCGGCACAGAGAGTGGCAGAGGCTGCAAAGCTTGGATTTGACATCTGTGTTTTGCCGAAGGTTTGCTTAAAGAGTGTGAAGGAAGTAAAAGGTATTAAACTGATTGGAGTAGACAATATTCAGGATGTGTTGAATATGTTATTTTAATAAAGGGTATCAAAAAGCTCAGCATTTTGCTGAGCTTTTGTGAACTATATAAGAATTAGCTGCTTTTTGGTTCACAGGTTACATCACAGAATAATTTTTTGAAGGTCTTCTGATCTACAGAAGAAAGCATTACACTGGAATGAACCTGACTACCTTTTAGCTTGGGTAATTGCTCTAAGGCAAGTGTTGCGTGATCATTGTAAGCAGCAGTTGCTGAAAGTGCAATCAATACTTCGTCTGTATGCAGACGAGGATTTTTGCTGCCAAGATAATTGGTTTTCAATGCCTGAATCGGAGAAAGCGCATCCGGAGAAAGAATCAATTCTTCGTGCGGAATGCCTGCTAATTCCTTTAAAGTGTTAACCAAAGCAGCAGCACTTGCACCCAAAAGTTCTCCGGTTTTGCCGGTAATGATACGTCCGTCTGGCAGCTCGATGGCTACTGCCGGAGCACCAATACTCACAGCACGGTCTAAAGCCGGTTTGACCGTAGGTCTGTCAAGGGTAGAAATATTTTCCTGACTCATTAAAAGCTCGATTTTGCCGACTTCCTCCAAGGTGCTGGTGCCGTTTGCCACACCAACTAAAGCTTTGTAATATCTGCGAATGATTTCCTGACGGGAGGCTTCTCTGCAGGCTTCATCGTCAATGATACAGTTTCCTACCATATTAACGCCCATATCCGTGGGAGAAGCGTAAGGACTCTTGCCGAAAATTTGCATAAAGTGGGGATAGAGTACCGGGAAGATTTCCACGTCACGATTGTAGTTTACAGTGGCTTCCCCATATGCTTTCAAGTGATAGGGGTCAATCATGTTAATATCATTTAAGTCAGCGGTTGCAGCTTCATATGCCAGGTTTACGGGGTGGTCCAAGGCCAGATTCCAAATGGGGAAGGTCTCGAACTTGGCATAGCCTGCGCGGACGCCGCGTTTGTTTTCGTGGTAGAGCTGAGAGAGACAAACTGCCATCTTGCCGCTTCCGGGGCCGGGAGCCGTGATTACTACCAAAGGACGGGTAGTTTCAATATAATCATTTTTGCCATAGCCCTCTTCGCTTACGATAAGCGGAATGTTGGTGGGATAACCGGGAATCATATAATGATGGTAAGCCTTTACACCGACTTTGTTTAAGCGGTTTTCAAAATGGACGGCACTGGATTGGCCTGCATATTTGGTTAAAACCACGCTTCCTACATAGAGTCCGCGGGAACGGAACTCACCAATTAAACGAATTACGTCATTATCGTAAGTAATTCCCAAATCTTCACGGACTTTGTTCTTTTCTATATCGTCCGCACTGACAACCATTACGATTTCGGCCTGGTCTGCAAGCTGCATCAGCATCTGGAGCTTACTGTCGGCTGCAAAACCCGGTAAAACACGGGAAGCGTGATAGTCGTCAAACAGTTTTCCGCCGAACTCCAGATACAATTTATTATCAAATTGTGAAATGCGTTCTTCAATACGGTGGGATTGAAGATCCAAGTATTTTTCATTGTCAAATCCGATTCTCATGATGGTTACCTCAATTGTCTTGCTGTTTCATAAATACCGAACTAGTATATCATAAAACTGTTTTTTTAACAAGGTGGGGAATGTTTGTAACGAAGAAAAAATTTTCCTGTCTAATATTAGTGAAAGATATTTTTTGTGGCAGTTTTATAATTTTTTTGGTAATATATAGAAAAGTGAGGGATGTCTATGAAGGGAAAAGAAAAATGTAAAGCCTTAAAAGAAATTCGCAGGCAGATTGCGGAAAAAAACGATATTGAGTTTGTGGTATCCGAATGTAAGCATCAGGGAGATTGCAAAGGGACCTGCCCGAAATGTGAAGCGGAGCTTCAATATTTGGAGAGAGAGTTGGCAAGACGGCAAAGTTTGGGCAAAGCAGTCTGTATTGTAGGTATTTCAGCTGCTGTCTGCTCCGGATTAACAGCCTGTAAGCCGGAAGAGGATACATCCTCAAGTTCGTTGAGGCTGTCCATAAGTACTGTTTTTAGTCCTGTAGAAACATTGGAAGGTACGGCACCGGCACCTGTAGAACTGGATGGAGATGTAGAAATTTGGGAACCGGATACCTTGGATGGTGATATTGCAACCTACGAGCCGGAAGGACTGGAAGGTGAGGTTGAAATTTATGAGCCTGAGACGATTGCCGGAGATATTGCAATGCCCGAAGAGGATGAGTAGGAATGAAGGAGTAATCAGAATGGATACATTGCCGGTTTTTGCCATAGAGAGACATCGGCTGACCACGGATGGAGAAGGGGTAATTACCTTGGTAGGAGCATATGGGTGCCCGCTACGGTGCAAATATTGCCTGAATCCTCATGCATGGAATCCGAAAACCTTAGAAAAATGCAAACTGATGACAGCAGAAGAACTCTATGACACAGTGAAAATAGATGATTTATATTTTAAGGCTACCGGCGGCGGAATCACCTTTGGTGGCGGCGAGTCCTTGCTGCATGCTGATTTTATAAAGGAGTTTCGAGAATGTTGCGGAAAAGATTGGTGCATTACTGTAGAGACGTCCTTAAATGTGCCGAAAGAACAGCTGGGTAAGGCATTGGAAGCCGTGGATGCATTTATTGTGGATATTAAGGATATGAATTGCGGAATCTATAAGAAGTATACGGGGGTAAGCAATGAGCAGGTGCTTGGCAATTTAGAACTGCTGGCAGGAAGGCTGGAGGAAAAGAAGGTTCGAATCCGTATCCCGCAGATTCCCGGATATAACGGACCGGAGGCTGTAAAAGGATCTGTAGAAATTGTGAAGGGGATGGGTTTTTCGGATGTAGAAGTGTTCCCTTACGTAATCAGAAATTGACCGGAGAGTGAAGAAAATGAAAAGTTGTTTGACTACCCTTTGTTACATAGAGTGGGATGATTGTTATCTGCTGATGCATCGTGTTAAGAAGGAGAAGGATATTAATAAGGATAAGTGGATTGGCATCGGAGGACATTTTGAGCCTGCAGAAAGTCCGGAGGAATGCGTATTAAGAGAAGTGAAAGAGGAAACGGGTTTAACGCTTATTTCTTATGCATTTAGAGGGCTTGTAACTTTTGTTACAGATACCGGATTATATGAGTATATGTGTCTCTATACAGCGGATGATTTTGAAGGAGAAATCGGTGAATGTGATGAGGGTACCTTGGAATGGGTTCCTAAAGAGAGATTACAGGAATTGAATCTTTGGCAGGGAGATTACATTTTTTTGCGTCTTCTGGAAGAGAGAGACTCTTTCTTTTCCTTAAAATTGGTTTATGAAGGAGATACTTTGAAGGAAGCGGCCTTGGATGGGAAGAAAATTCCGGAAGAAGAGTGGTAAAAAGAATATCGGACATGTAAAAAGCCGAACCATATCACATTGGTTCGGCTTTTGTAATAGCAGGGGAAGAGGGGCTCGAACCCCCGTTAACGGTTTTGGAGACCGCCGCACTACCACTGTACTATTCCCCTATGTCCTTAACTGACGAATTGTATTGTAGCACATGGGGTTCTGTTTGGCAAGGGAAATTTTCAAATTTTCCAAAAAATAGTTACAATTTACGTACAAATCAAAAGACCCATGGGGGAACCATGGGTCTTTCGATTGTGTAAAAGGGGAATTTTCCGGAAATTGCTAATTAGCAGTTTGGTATCTCAACCAAACAAGCACAGTATAACGGATTTTGTATAAAATGTCTACAAATATTTTGACGAAAAATGAAAAAATTCCCTAAAAATACAGATGTTTTGACCTATTTACTAAAATATTCTATTTCCGCATCCAATTCGGAGGGGATAGGAATACTGCCCAGCATGAGCTTCTTGCGATATTGGTTTAAATGGTGCGATTTTTGATCATGCAGGGTTTCAAAACGTTCCAATGATTCCTTGTATTGAGGATGCTGCTGAAGGGATTCTCGGGTAGCGCGGGGGAAGGGACAATATTTCAGCAAAATACCGCGCGTAATTTTGTTCAATCTGGGTGTGCCGTTACTTTCAAACAGAATCCATTGAACATAATCCCGGATAAACATTTCTTTGAAACTGTTTTTAGCGCGTTGTAAATTATTTTTGATTCGTTCCTTGGCTTCTGAGGTCAGGGAACGATTCTTTTTGTAAAATTGCACATAGTCAAAATACTCACTGGTTAAAGAATATGTGGCAATGTCATTCCAACGATAGCCTTGTATTCGTTTGCACATTTCCCAACGATAATCGCCTGCCAGACGAAGCATTGTGGAAAAAATATCCTCCAGATGGAAAATGGAGAATACAAAGCGGGATGAGGAGGAACGGGATTTTCCTTCGATTTCCTGCCACATGACGCCGCGAATACCCATATTTGGCATTAAAATGATATCCGGTAGAAACTCTGCGTGTATGTTTTCCTTAAAAGGACTCTCCCTATGGGGATTACTGATTTCTCTGTAAAATAAAGAGTAGTCCACGGTTTTAATCTGACTGATGGTCTGGCCGATAGAGGAGGCAGTTACCATGCAGGAGGTTAATGGCTTCATAACGTTTTGCGCAATGAAAATGGGGCAGAAGGAAGTCAGTCGTCCATACGTCATTTTGTTGGCGGTTGGAAAGAGATTACGCAATTCGAAGGTGACTTTTCCAATCGGATCGTTTTCCAGCGCACGTGCATCTGCTTCGGTAACGGAACCGCTTAATTTCTGCTTGTGGATATAGTCCGTGTAGTCTTCTTCATATTCATTTCTGCTTGGGCGTTTAACTCCGTTATAAATTGCCTTTAACCAATCATAGAAAGGATAGACTCCCGTTTGAGCACAATCGTTTCCTTTGGGTAACAGTTCCGCGAGGGTGTGGCAATTTTCTATGCCGGTTAGTTCTTCGTCTAAATAGCCGTAATACAAGAGCAAGCGAACCGGAAGAGGAGGAGCTTCTTTTGTTTGCAGTGCTTTTAAAGCAGTAGCAGTATACAGGTTATAAAAGCAATCCGTCAACTCAGCCCTTAGCTGATTGGCCTCATCGGTTGTAGTATTTTTGTTTTCCATAGCCTTATACGCTATGAGGGTTCGCTGGTAGGTATGCTGTAATTCACTTTCAATTTCTGCATATTCTAAAATAGTACCAAAGGAGCCTCGTAATTTCGCATAGGTTTCTGTGGCATTGGACTGGGTCTGCGGAGCCGCTTGCAAGGATTCCAGACGTTTGATGGTATTTCGGAATGCAGTAATCCTTTGGGTAACGGTCTCTTCGTTCTCTACAGTAATGCTTTCCAGAGTATTCATAATACTTTCCAACATTTTATAGACCTCTCCCTGTTCGGCAGAATCGGCCGGAAGTCTGTGATACAGGGTGGTAAGAAGGGTAAATAAGTCCCGGGAAGAATCATTTATGTAAAAACGAAGCAGCTGATTCTGATACTGATAGCGTTCTTCCAATAGGGTATAAGTTCTCTGGAAATCTGTCGCGGTTTTTTGTAAAAAGCCATATGCAACGGCAGGAGGCCATTGAATACGGATATTGGAGTTGTCAGAAACGGTTTGCAAAAGCCCCTGATAAAAATTGGAAAGCCACACATTGGAGGACTGTTCGATAGCGCCTGTATCCAGAGATTCATATCCGGGAAGCAGTTCGGGGGAGATGCGGAAGCGGGTACAGAAGGTTCTGTACCTGATGTAATATTTCATTAATTGTGAAAACAAATCACTGGATAATAATTCAGATTCATCGCAGTGGTTAAATAAGCGATTCATTTGGCGAAAGGAAGACACCAAAAACAGTCTGGCAACATCAGGATGTTTCTGCAATAAATCCATCAGTGTGTCAGAGTTGGTATAGGGATAGGTCAACATATTGATGTTGTCAATGGTGGTGTAATTCAAAAAATGGACATCCGAATTGATTTCGCACAGTCCGATAACATCACCCTTCCCAAGAGTATATTTGCCGCCGGGGAAAGTGACATTTACATGTCCGGATACAATTAAGTGTAAAGCGGTCATAGGTTGACCGGCCTGATAGATAACAGTTTTTTGCGGTAAATCAATTCCTGCCATGTGCCGTTTATTCCCCTTTCTTTCAAAATTAATAATATTATACCTTTTTAGTGCTAATTTCTCAATAAATTTGAGGAAAATAGTTTTTTTTCGTGCAATTAATTATTTGCAAAATGACAAAGGAATGATATACTTAGTATGTATAGCTTTGTACAAATTCAATCAGCTAGGGGGAAGTGATAGTATGGAACTGAAAATGGATAAAGAATATATCGCTCAATTAGTAGAAAACGGAAAAAAGGATTTAGCGCCTCTTTTGAAATATTTGGACTGGCTGAAAGAGAATGAGGGCAAGGATATGACTACCATATATGACGGTACACAGAATGGAAGTAATACCATGTCTTTTCCCGTATATGAAGAGAAATTGTTGGAGTTTGTCAAAGAAGCCGGAGAGAATCCTTTAATGGACAGAAATTATGTCTATGTTTATTCTGCACGTGATTTGAAAACAGCGGAGCAGGAGAAGCAGGCTATTGCAGAATGTACCATTGAAGATTGGAGAGTACTTTGCGGTATTTTAACCAGATATGTTCGTGGCGGAATGACCAGAGCGTATTTATGGAGTCAGGGAGTTAAGGAAGGTATTTTCTATTTGACATTGGCAAAGATGCAGGAAGTATTGGAGAACGCAGAATAAGCTGTGTTCTAAACGGAGTGAGTATAAATGGGAGAAAAATCAGTACAGAAGCGAACATATATATTGGAAACTGCCAGAAAAGTTTTTGCCGAGAAGGGCTATAAATGTGTGACTATGAAGGACATCGTGGAAGCATGTGATATTAGTCGCGGTGGTTTGTATTTGTACTTTAACAGCACAGAGGAGCTTTTTGCTGAAGTGTTAAAAATGGAAACAGAGGAAGCGGATGATTTGTTTTCCGGCAGCATTAACGAGGATGCCACAGCCGCTGATATTCTGATGCTTTTTTTGAAGGAACAGAAGAAGGAATTACTGCGAAAGAATGACACATTGACACAGGCTACGTATGAGTTTTATTTTGAAAATAAGAGTAACAAGAAGGACAATGTATTAAAGCAACAATTTGATTCTGCGGTAAAGGTACTTCACAAATTGATTGAACTTGGTGTGGACAACGGAGAGTTCCGGTGCGATAATCCGGAGGGAACAGCACGGAATATCATGTATGTTCTGGAAGGCTTGAGAATTTCGGCGCAAACCAGAGGCATCAGTTCGGAAACAGTGGACCGGGAACTATTGTATATATTCAGTAGTCTGGGAATGGAAGAATAATTGAAAAGTGATGCTTCAGAGGAGACTTCTTCTGAAGCATTTCAAATAAAATGTCAAAACAATTTGGAGGACAATTATGAGTAAGGTACGACGTATCTATGTTGAAAAGAAAGCCCCTTATGCAGTAAAGGCTGCGGAGCTGAAAGGAGACTTAAAGAATTATCTGGGTTTGGATAATGTGGAAGCAGTACGTGAGTTTATCCGCTATGATGTGGAGAATATTTCTGATGAGATATTTGAAAAGGCTTGCAAAACCGTATTTTCAGAGCCCCCCGTTGATGATTTGTATGAGGAAACCATAGAGATTCCTGCAAACGGACATGTATTTTCCGTAGAATATCTGCCCGGACAGTTTGATCAGAGAGCGGACTCCGCAGTACAGTGTGTACAGTTTTTAAAGGAGGATGAAAATCCGATTATCAAGACTGCGGTTACTTATATGATTATCGGAGATATCTCAGAGGAAGAGTTTGCCAAGATTAAGGCCTACTGCATTAACCCTGTAGATTCCAGAGAAACCGATATGGTGAAGCCGGAGACCTTGGTGACAGAGTTCGATGAGCCGGCAGATGTAGCAATCTTCGACGGTTTCAGCGCAATGAGTGAGGAAGAACTTAAGGATTTGTATAACTCACTGGGACTTGCCATGACCTTCAAGGATTTCCTGCATATTCAGAATTACTTTGCAAATGATGAAAAGCGCGATCCTTCTATGACAGAAATCCGTGTATTGGACACTTATTGGTCCGATCACTGCCGTCATACCACATTCTCTACAGAACTTAAGGATGTAGAGTTTGGTGAAGGATATTACCGTACTCCTATTGAAACCTCTTATCAGAGTTATTTGGATACCCGTGCGGATATTTTTGCGGGGAGAAGTGATAAATTTGTTTGCCTTATGGATTTGGCTACCATGGCAATGCGTAAGTTGAAAAAAGACGGCAAGCTGGAAGATATGGAACAGTCTGACGAAATCAATGCTTGTTCCGTAGTAGTTCCTGTAGAGATGGAATACGACGGAGAAACCGTTACAGAAGAGTGGTTGGTATTCTTCAAGAACGAAACCCATAACCATCCTACCGAAATTGAGCCTTTTGGTGGCGCGGCTACCTGTCTTGGGGGTGCTATCCGTGAC
>JAZSII010000150.1:0-8753 GCA_045533725.1 Acetatifactor sp.
ATTTGATAGAATATAAGTATATTTTCGGGGGAAAAGCTTATAAATAAGATGTTAGTTTCAGGAGGTTATATATGAGGTATTTTTTTGAATCAAAAGTTGAAAAGAAAGAAAAAGGATATATGATACAGATTCCTTTTAATGTATGGGAAGTTTGTAAGCAAAGAGATGTTATTCAAGCGGATGTTGTATTGGACAATTCCATCATTGCATGTGAACTTTTGCCAAAGGAAAAAGGAAATTACGAGATTCATATTTATGATGATGACGCTGTAAAGGTAGAATTAAATGTTCCGCACAAGATATTACTTCATATTAACGGAAGTTTGATTCAAATGGACAAAAACAGTCCCTATAGTTTTGATAATCCTATCAGAAAGATTGACAGCATGCAGGTGATTATTCAGCCGGAGGATGGCCTGTGTGGTCAGGCATGCGTAGCGATGCTTGCAGGAGTTACCATTGCGGAGGTTATCAGTGTCATGGACTGCAGGGAATGGCAGGCAACCATGGGACGCGTGATTTCGGCACTCAATTATTACGGAATCGACCATACAGATATCATTATTTATACAGAGGGAAGAGATGCCGTACTTCCAAAATGTTGTATTTTAATGGAGAAGATGGGACGTTTCTGTCACTATCTGGTGCATTATGACGGCAAATTCTACGATTCCAATCTGGGTGTTTTGGAAGAATATGACATGACAAAATTGCAGGGATATTTGGAAATTAAGTGCTAACTATTCAAATCCATATGAAATAATAAAAGAACTTGCAGGCATTGCTTGTGAAGTTCTTTTTTCTTCTTTTTTTAGAAATATTTTATGAAGAATGTATTTACAAATCATGGCATATCATGTAATATATGTTTCGTGAGTTAGCACTCTCGATAGGCGAGTGCTAAAAAGAAAGATAAAGCAGAAAGTAACAGGAGGCAATTTATGAAGTTAGTACCATTAGGTGACAGAGTCGTTTTGAAACAATTAGTTGCAGAAGAAACAACCAAGTCGGGAATCGTTCTTCCCGGACAGAATAAGGAGAAGCCCCAGCAGGCAGAAGTGGTTGCTGTAGGCCCCGGCGGGATGGTAGACGGTAAAGAAATCAAGATGGAAGTGAAAGCAGGAGATCAGGTTATCTATTCAAAATATGCCGGTACCGAAGTGAAGTTGGACGATGAAGAATTTATCGTTGTGAAACAGAATGATATCTTAGCAATTATCAGTGAATAAAAAGGATTAAAGGAGTATTAGAACATATGGCAAAGGAAATTAAGTACGGAGCAGAAGCCCGTAAAGCATTAGAATCCGGTGTAAACCAGTTGGCAGATACCGTGAGAGTAACCCTTGGACCTAAGGGCAGAAACGTTGTTTTGGATAAATCCTACGGAGCACCTTTGATTACCAATGACGGTGTTACCATTGCAAAGGAAATTGAATTGGAAGATGCATTTGAAAATATGGGTGCACAGCTTGTAAAGGAAGTTGCAACCAAGACCAATGATGTAGCCGGTGACGGTACTACCACAGCAACCGTATTGGCGCAGGCTATGATTAACGAGGGTATGAAGAACCTGGCAGCAGGCGCAAACCCCATCGTTCTCAGAAAAGGTATGAAGAAGGCTACTGATTGCGCAGTGGAAGCTATTGCAAAGATGAGCGCAGACATTAACGGCAAAGAACAGATCGCAAGAGTTGCTGCTATTTCTGCGGGTGATGATGAAATCGGCCAGTTGGTAGCAGATGCTATGGAAAAGGTTTCCGGAGACGGCGTTATTACTATCGAAGAGTCCAAGACCATGCTTACCGAGCTTGATTTGGTAGAGGGTATGCAGTTCGACAGAGGATATATTTCTGCTTACATGGCAACCGATATGGATAAGATGGAAGCGGTTCTTGACAATCCTTATATTTTGATTACCGACAAGAAGATTGCAAACATTCAGGAAATCCTTCCGATTTTGGAACAGATTGTACAGAGTGGTGCAAAATTATTGATTATTGCAGAGGATGTAGAAGGTGAAGCCCTTACTACTTTGATTGTAAATAAATTGCGCGGTACCTTTAATGTGGTAGCGGTAAAGGCTCCGGGTTACGGCGACAGAAGAAAAGCAATGTTGGAAGACATCGCAATTCTTACAGGCGGTACCGTAATCAGCTCAGAGCTTGGTTATGAGCTGAAGGATGCAACCTTAGATATGCTTGGCGTTGCTAAATCTGTAAAGGTGCAGAAGGAAAATACCGTAATCGTTGACGGTATCGGTGAAAAGGCTGCTATTCAGGCGCGTATTGCTCAGATTAAAAAGATGATTGAAGAAACCACTTCTGATTTTGACAGAGAAAAGCTTCAGGAAAGACTTGCTAAGCTGGCAGGCGGTGTGGCAGTTATCCGTGTGGGTGCGGCTACCGAAACCGAAATGAAGGAAGCAAAGCTTCGCTTGGAGGATGCTTTGGCAGCAACCAGAGCCGCAGTGGAAGAAGGTATTATTGCAGGCGGCGGTTCAGCATACATTCACGCAACCAAGGACGTAAAGGCTTTGGCGGATACCTTATCAGGCGACGAAAAAACAGGTGCAAACATTGTTCTGAAAGCGCTGGAAGCTCCTTTATATCACATCGCAGCTAATGCAGGCTTGGAAGGCAGTGTTATCATTAACAAGGTAAGAGAATCTGAAATCGGTGTTGGTTTTGATGCTTACAAGGAAGAGTATGTGAATATGGTAAGTGCAGGCATTTTGGATCCTGCAAAGGTTACCAGAAGTGCTCTTCAAAACGCTACCAGTGTGGCAAGTACCTTGCTTACCACTGAGTCTGTTGTGGCAAATATCAAGGAAGAGACTCCTGCGATGCCTGCAGGTGCCGGTGCAGGAATGTACTAATATAAACTGATATAGAATAAGTGATTAAGGTTCTGCTTGTAGAGATTTTTACTATAAGCAGAACCTTTTTTTCTATTTACTTTTTAAGGCATTATGGTATCATATGGGTAATGGGTGAATGTATTATGAAGATTTCAGGAGGACAATAAAATGATAATGCTGAATCAGGTGGGTTACACACCGAAACAGGAAAAGTGGGCTGCAGTACAAGAGCCGGGCAGATATCAGGTAAAGAATGAAAAGGGTGAGGTTGTACTGGAACTTGGTACCAAAGCAGCTATTCAGGATCCTTTGAGTGGTGAAACTCTTTATCCTTTGGAGTTTACAAAATTAACAGCAGAGGGTAAGTATCACTTGGCGCATGAGTATGGTGAGGTTAGTAACCATTTTGTGGTGAAGGAGGATGTGTACAGAGATGTCAACAACGCCATGATTAAAGCGCTCTATTTTCAGAGATGTGGCTGCGCGTTGGAGGAGAAGCATGCAGGAGTGTTTAAACATGCAGCGTGTCATACCGACATGGTTTCTCTTTGGTCTGACAATACGGTAACGTTTGAATGTAGCGGCGGTTGGCATGATGCGGGGGATTATGGCAGATATATTACTCCGGCAGCAGTAACCATCGGACATTTATTATATGCTTATAAGAATTACCCCAAGGCATTTACGGATGAGTTAAATATTCCGGAAACCGGTAACGGCGTGGCAGATGTATTAAACGAGTGCCGCTATGAATTGGAATGGATGCTAAAGATGCAAAGAGAAGATGGTGGTGTATATCATAAGCTCACTTCTCGTTATCATGTGGCATTTATTATGCCGGAGGAGGATAAGGATCCCTTCTATGCATATGATGTTTCTTCTATGGCAGTGGCTGATTTCTGCGCATGTATGGCGCTTTCTGCCAGAGTATACAGAGATGCGGATGCAGAATTCGCGGCGAAAATGGAAGTGGCTGCAAGAAAAGCATGGGCATGGTTAGAAGTAAATCCTGCGGTGTATTTTAAGAATCCCAAGGATTCCGGAACTGGTGAATATGGGGATTTCACAGACAATGATGAACGTTTGTGGGCTGCAGCAGAGATGTTTTATTTGGCGACAGAAACTGGGGAAGATACATCGAAATATAAAGATAGCTTTATTTCCTTGCTCCATGCCGAAAAAATCACATACGATTTTGGTTGGACGGATGTATCGGGTTTTGCGCTGATGGCTGTTTTGACCGATAAAGAGAAGTTAATGGGTGAAGAGATTTATAACGACTGTAAGAATATTGTGCTTACGGAAGCAGAACGTTTGCTGGGACTTTGTAAGAACAATGCTTTTGCCCTTGCTATGGATGGTAAGGATTTCTGCTGGGGCTCCTGTATGGTGGTTACCAACAGAGGTATTTTGCTGAGTCTGGCTTATGAGCTTACGGGTAAAGCAGAATATGCACAGGTGGTACAGAACCAGCTGGATTATTTGTTGGGTAAGAATGCTACGGGATACAGCTTTGTCACCGGTTTTGGGGAAGGAGCGTACAAATATCCCCACAGCAGACCTTTGGATGCGGACGGCATTGAGGAACCGGTACCCGGTTTGGTATCAGGTGGCCCTAACAGACGCCCCGGTGACCCTGTTGCGCGTGAATTAATTCCTCAGGGCACAGCACCTATGAAGTGTTTTGTGGATAGAATGGAAAGTTATTCTACCAATGAAATTACTATTTATTGGAATTCTTCGGCTGTGTATGTAACAGCATTTCTTCGCAGATAAGTGATTGCTGAAGTAATAGAGAAAAGGAAAAACAATATGAATACATTTCAGTATATCGTTGAGAGTATTGACGGTGATTATGCGCATTTACGCAGAATTGATGAAGAATCTGATGAGTTGAAACTTGTAGCAAGAGCATTGCTTCCGGCAGAGATTGTGGAGGGAAGTAAGCTCTTGTATGAGTGGATGCAGTACAGTATTATGGAGTAATGCAAAATTATGTCATAATTTGTTTTATCTTAACAATTGCTTGTGGCAAAATACTTGCAAAACACAGTATATAGTGGTACACTTATTTTGGTAGGTCATGTACTGAAAAAGGGTGATGCTTATGCTGAACAAGATATTGATAGAAGATATTGTCCATACATAAATGAGGGGGGGATTTCAATGGAACCCCCTGTTTATGGTGGACATTTTTAGTTTGGTAGGAAATGGCCGGATAAAAGAACCCGGCAGATTAGAGATAAGAGGAAAAAAAGTTGAAAGACATTAGAGAAGTCAAGGTGGGAATTTTGCAAATCCCCCTTACAAGAATCATATTATTAATTACATGCGATGTTTTGGGAGTTTTGCTGGCGTCAGTATTGTCACTGTATGTCAGATATGATTTCCAATTTATGGAGATTCCCCAGCATTTCTGGTACGGCGCCATAGATATGTTTCTACCGAATGTGCTGATTTTATTGTTGTTCTTCACCATTTTCCGTTTGTACAATTCGGTTTGGCGCTACGCATCGGATGCGGAAATGATTAACAACGGTATTGCTGTTGTTTTGTGTACTTTGATGCAGCAGATTGTCTTTTGGATTTTCAAGATAGACATGCCTGCCAGCTATCCTCTTTTTTACGCATTTTTCCTGATGATTTTTACATGCGGAGCAAGATTCAGCTATCGTTTTTTGCGAGCTATTCAGAATACCAGGATTGGCACAAAATCCTCCAGAAAAACCATCAATTGCCTGGTAGTAGGCGGTGGCGCGGCCGGCAACTCCATTATCAAGGAAATACAGACCAGCAGTTATTTGAGTATGAATGTTTGTTGTGTAATCGATGATAATGTGAATTGTCAGGGCAAGTATTTGCGAGGAGTACCTATAGTAGGCGGAAGAGAAGATATTGCTGAATGTGTGGAACGTTATGGTATTGATGAGATTATCATAGCAATTCCTTCTGCGAATCGGGAAACCATCAAACCCATACTGGAAATTTGTAAAGAAACCGGCTGTCATATGCAGATTTTGCCCGGCATGTATCAGATTATCAAGGGTGAGGTCAATGTATCGCATTTGCGAGAGGTTCAGATCGAAGATTTGTTGGGCCGTGAAGCGATTGCGGTTAATGTGGATGAAATCATCGGTTATGTGCAGAATAAGGTGGTTTTGGTTACCGGCGGCGGCGGTTCTATCGGAAGCGAACTCTGCAGACAGATTGCGCAGCATCAGCCCAAGCAGTTGATTATTCTGGATATTTATGAAAACAATGCATATGAGATACAGAATGAATTGAGCACAAGATTTCCGGAATTGGATTTGGTTGTTTTGATTGCATCTGTACGAAATACCTTGCGTGTAGAAGAGATACTTAAACAGTACCATCCACAGATTGTATATCATGCTGCGGCACATAAACATGTCCCTTTAATGGAAGACAGCCCGAATGAAGCAATCAAGAATAATGTATTCGGTACTTTAAAAACAGCAATAGCAGCAGATAAAGCTGGAGTGCAGAAATTTGTGTTGATTTCTACGGATAAAGCGGTAAATCCCACAAATATAATGGGAGCATCCAAGCGTATCTGTGAAATGATTGTTCAGAATCTGAACCGTAAATCCAAGACAGAGTATGTTGCGGTCCGCTTCGGTAATGTGTTGGGAAGTAACGGTAGTGTGGTTCCGTTGTTTAAAAAGCAGATTGAACAAGGCGGCCCGGTTACGGTAACACATCCCGATATTATCAGATATTTTATGACAATTCCGGAAGCAGTGTCATTGGTGCTTCAGGCAGGTGCTTATGCAAAGGGCGGAGAGATCTTTGTGCTGGATATGGGTGAACCTATGAAGGTACTGGATTTGGCCAAGAACATGATTAAATTGTCCGGTTACAAGGTGGATGAGGAAATCAAGATTGTTTTCACAGGACTTCGTCCGGGAGAAAAGATGTACGAAGAGCTGCTTTTGAAGGAAGAGGGCTTGAAAGAAACCGCCAACAAAATGATTTATATCGGCAAGCCATTGGAATTTGATGAACAGATTTTTGAGGAACAGTTAAAGGATTTGGAGACAGCATCCTTGAAAGAGGCCGATAATATCAGAGAACTGGTAAAAGAGATGGTTCCCACATATAATTTTAACCAGACAGAAAACGAAGAGGTGTAATATGTATAACAGCATAAAGAGAGGGATTGATTTTTTTCTGGCTTTGCTGGGATTAATCATCCTTTCACCGGTATTCCTGATTTTAATGATTGTGATTAAGTTGGACTCTAAGGGACCGATTCTTTTTAAACAAAAGAGGGTTGGTATTCACAAAAGCCATTTTATGATTTACAAATTCAGAACAATGTATATTGATACCCCTAAGGATATGCCTACGCATATGTTGCAGAATCCCCAGCAGTTTATTACTAAAGCCGGAAGGTTTCTGCGCAAAACAAGTCTGGATGAACTGCCCCAGATTATCAATATTTTGAAGGGGGATATGTCCATTGTGGGACCCAGACCGGCACTTTGGAACCAGTACGATTTGATTGAGGAAAGAGATAAATACGGTGCAAATGACATCAGACCCGGTTTGACCGGATGGGCACAGATTAATGGACGCGACGAGTTGGAAATCCCTCAAAAAGCAAAGCTGGACGGAGAATATGTCAGACGCATGAGCTTCTTTATGGATATCAGATGCTTTTTTGGTACATTCATAAGTGTGTTGGGAGCCAAGGGAGTTGTAGAAGGCGGAACAGGTAGCAAGACCGATACGAAAGGATGATATTCTGATGAAAAGAATATTGATTACAGGAGCCGGAAGTTATCTGGGAACCAATGTAGAGGCTTATTTGAAAGAATACGGTGTTTCACATGATGACATACAGTATCAGGTAGAAACAGTTTCTCAGAGAAGTGAAGAGTGGAAAAGTATTGATTTTGGTAAGTTTGATTCGGTTTTTCATGTGACCGGAATTGCCCATGCAGATGTGGCAAAGGTGACCGAGGAAGAAAAGCAGGATTATTATCGTATAAATTGTGATTTGGCCGTGGAAACGGCAAAGAAAGCAAAGGCAGAGGGCGTGAAGCAATTCATATATATGAGCAGTATTATTGTGTATGGTGAGAGCGCGCCCATTGGAAATGTGAAGCGGATTACAAAGGAGTCGGAACCTGCGCCGGTAAATTTCTACGGAGACAGTAAGCTACAGGCGGAACGACAGCTTCAGGGATTGCAGGAAGAAGGGTTTCAAGTGGCAATTGTGAGAGCCCCTTTTTTGTACGGAAAGGGCTGCAAAGGAAATTATGTACAATTGGCCAAGATGGCGCGAAAATTGCCTCTGTTTCCGGCACTGAAGAATGAACGAAGCATGTTATATGTTGAAAATTTTTGTGAATTTATTCGTCTGTTAATTGAACAGAGTGATGGTGGGATTTTTTATCCCCAGAATAAGGAATACAGTTCCACAAGTGAAATGATTAAAGTAATAGCAGCCTGTCACGGCAAAAAGATGCGTTTGTGTAAATGGATGAATCCTTTTGTGAAGCTGTCCGCAAAATGTCCCGGAAAAGTGGGAGCATTGGCAAAAAAGGCATTCGGAAGTATAGCCTATGAACAGGAAATCAGCCATGTGGTTGGTAATTATCAGCTATATAATCTGAGAGAGAGTATTGAGCGGACGGAAGGGTTTGGCGAAGCTGAGTAGAATTTGGGCTGTATTAGTACTGACTTGCATGGGAAAAATTACATTTGAATTCATGGAACGAATAGAGTAATATACAGTTGTTTGAAGAAACGGTCAATTGTTAAAGATAAAATAATGAGGTGACGAATGAAGAGATTTATCTTTGGAATCATTACTGTATTGGTTGTTGGTATTATGGTTCTTGCACCCGGCGGCATGTTTGTAGCCAAG
>JAZSII010000004.1:0-5344 GCA_045533725.1 Acetatifactor sp.
ACACCTTTATTGTAAGTGACCAATCGGTCACCTGTCAATATTCTATTGACTATTTCGAGCCACTTTCATTTACGCTAGCACTTTAACACTATATCTCAAACGTTTTTTGAAGCGTTTCTACCCCCATCACTTCAAAAGGTCCGGGTGTCACATTACCTGCCGGACGTTTCTTTCCGAAAAAGTCTGTATCAAATACAATATTGCTTCCGTCGGGATTCTCATAAGCCATTTCCGCATGGTAAGACTCACCTAAGGTATCTGCAGATAAAAGTTCTGAACCTTCACCGCCAAGAAGCTCTGCATCTTTGATACAGATCGTTACCTTGTCCTTCTTTTCAGAGAGTTCAAAGGTAATACCAACCGCTTCACAAACCTTAGCTTCAGGCTCATGGCTACAGCCTACAGCACCGCCAAAATAAGCATTTCCCTTGATCTTCACCGGAATTGCCCAGCGACCTAAAGGATAGATACTGCCATACTTCTCAATACGCTCCTTACGTTCTTCCTCTGTATACTCCCAAGGCATCTTCTCCGTGCCATTAGGATACTTATCATAAGCCGAAAGACCTGACGGATACAGATAACATACCGAATCATCCGGCACACCGTCCATAATCTGTCCCTTCTCCTTATTCTCCTTACGGGGTGGCAAAGGCAAATGCTCAAAGAAGGTCATAGGCTTCACCGTCTTATCTTCATCCCCGTCAAACAGGAACAGATTATTCACATAACGGTCATCTCCGCCGGTGAAATTGTTATAGCCTGCCACTGCCGTATCATGCGCAAAATGATAGGGAGTCCATCTGGACAATTCTTCACGAAGCACCATTCTACCCGCAAATAAATTATGTACAAAAGCACCTCCCTGTGCCAAATTTCTAAAGTTCATCTTGGACAGGAACAGATTGTGATCCACCAAATAAGGGCCGTGGCATACTTCCACAAAGAAATCCTCGGATTTATTGTCGAAGAATACATTTCTGCTGATTCTGGTACCCTGTGCCTGCCAATCCAGCCAAATCGCACGATAACAGCCGTAAATCTTGTTACCAACAATCTGGGTATCCAAAGAAGCATGCAGCTTAATACCTGCCACCTCTGCACCGTGAATAATCATTTTATGGTGAATATGGTAAATGGTATTGCCTTCTATGGTACTGAAAGCGCCGCCCAAATGGCCTACCACACCTGCCTGCTCACAATCATGAATCGTATTGTTTCGCACTATATGGCTACCGATATTTTCCTTGGTCCAATTACCCTGCAAAGCATGGAAAATCACTTCCTGTTCTCTCTGAGTACCGCCTTTACCTTTTCCTTTGGGTCCTCTGCTGTGTCCTTCGTCCAAATCCTTACCCAAGCTGATACCTACACACTTAGTACCATAAACCAAATTATCTTCGATAATCCAGCCCTTACTCCAATGAGGTCCGATCATACCTTCCTGTAATGCGGTGGGCGGTGCCCACTTGGGTGCTGCCTTACAAATGGTAAAGCCCTTTACGGTTATGTAGTTTAAACCTGTCTTCTTAGGCCAGAAACAGAAAGGACGCACCACAATTTCAATGTTTTCCTCTCCGGGATCTACATCACCAAAATTTGCCCAAAACTTAGTCGTCTTTTTTCCTACTTCAGCATACCATACAAGCTTTGACTCTTCTGCAAACTTCGCATCCGGCCACACCTCAGGATTCTGCACCTTTTCCACATTTTCCGCTTCATACATGGGCATATCATTCAAGTACACATCTCCCAAATGAGGTACAAACTTCCCGGGAAACACCCAGTCTCCTGCCAGTTCTTCCTTAAAAGAATTGCGTTCGGTAAAGATGCTGTTATCTACTTCTGCTGTCCAAACCTGACCGCCCTCGTTCTTCCAATCCTTCACCTGCTCTGCACCGGAAATCACCACTTCACCATCACCGGCAGACCTGTACACAATCCTTGCATCTTCAGTACCGCCGTTTGCCGGACTTACCCACTCCCTATACACACCTGCATGTACGATGACTGTATCCCCTGCAACAGCCACTTGTGCTGCACGGGATATTGTTAAAAACGGCTGCTCCTTCGTTCCTAAAGCTCCGTCATTTCCTGTTTTCGCCACATGATACTCCATAAAATACCTCCTGATATCTGTAAAAGTTATTTACATTATATCATATCTTTATATCTCTTGATATAAAAATTCGCTACTTATCCAAACAATCTTTCTGCCATCCGCTCCAATGCACGTCGTTCTTCCACATCCTCATAAGACACTTGCCTATCATCAATTTCTTTCACCACATCCATGGCAAACAAACCATCTCTGTTGCAATAAAAAAGTATCCTTTTCACTCCATTGATTTTAAATCTAGCCTCTGCGTTTCCTTCCGGATAAAGCTTGACCATCTGCATTTTGTCAGAAGATACTGCCGCCACAAAGGATATATAATGTTCTTTTGTCATATCATGATCCATACGAACAAAATACTCATCTTCCACCCGTTCTATAAAAATCATATGATTTTCATCAGTTTCTTCTGCCTGACAAGGTGTGAGCAGTATCCCATGGCATTGGACCACTGCTTCCCCCATACTATGTAGAATGTTTCCGCAAACCGGACACACATAAAATTTGGAACGTAGCATATTGGCTGAGACATTCACGTTTTTAACAGCATTTCCGGAAAGCAATTCCGTAATTGATATTCCGAAAACCTTTGCAATAGGTTCTAATAAAGAAATATCCGGGTATCCCTTTGCGGTTTCCCATTTGGATATGGTTTTAGCGGAAACACATAGTATTTCCGCTAAATCAGCTTGAGTCATATGATTCTTTTCTCGTAATTCTTTAATCACTGCGCCTGTAACATATTGATTCATTTCACTTACCTCCCATATACTCATCATAGCATAATAAGAGGTTTTTACTACCTACGAAAAGTAGACTTAAATTAATCTCCTAAATTCTCCTTCAAGAAGCCTCTCCACTTCTTCCAAGGTTGGTGGGTTGAGCGGCAGTGGAAATCTGGATATGGCAATGGCAGAACAAGCACTTGCAAAACGTACTAATTCTTCGTCCGTCATGCCCTTAAGAAGTCCGTAAACACAGCCTGCCTTAAAGGTATCGCCTGCTCCCAAGGTACTCTTTACTTCTACTTCGAAAGGCTTCATACGCTTCATGGGCTGACCTTTTCTGCCATATAACATGTCCTTTTCACCGGAAGTAATAATCACAAGACCGTTCGTAGTCTCTACCAGCTTATTAAAGATTCCTTCCAAGCTATACCCTTCCTCAAGGTACGCATGGGTACATTCCTTTGACACCACATTTACCGCACAATTTTGGTGCAAATAGGTATCGTGTCTGCTGTCAATGGTCACATAGGGTTTATTATACTTCACACATAATTCTGCCGCCGCCTGCGTTTCCTCCTGAAAATAGGGGTCAATTCCGGCCACCTTACAACCGGCAACATCCTCCTCCTTTGGCATATTCCAACGCTTTTCGCCGCTTTCATAAAGAGTCTGGAAAAATCCCATAGGAGAACGTACCAATCCTGCAATAATCACATAATCCATCAAACCTTCATAATCCGGGTCAAAATAAAGGGATGACCAATCTACCGTCTTATCCTTATAAAACTCCTTTAACAAAGGTGCCACCTGAGTCCCGATATGAGTGCCGTCCATCTTCACATATGCTCCCAAAGATGCCAAAACCGTAGTTGCGGTGCCGGTTTCTCCCCCGGGCAGAAAATATTTAGCCTTAATCTCCGCATACTCATCCGGTTGCACAAACTCTCCCTTTAACAAAAATGAATGTGTTCCTAAAATCTGTCCGTGTAAATAAACCTCGTATCCCATAATTACCTCCTAATTTAAAGTTTATTTTCTCATATAAGTTGCCATAAAATCATCCAAGACAATTCATAATAACCGTAATCATCATTTCCATCTCATCCGGCCTGGATTCTGCAATCATAATGGTAAGCGCTACTAATGTATAATCGTCATGCCGCTTTCATATTTTACTGCAAAATCATTGTACGATGCCTGCCATGCCTCGTCATGCTTCTTCCTACCGGCACGATTCTTTGATTTATAATACTCTACTTCCTCACGCAATGCTTTATTCTCATTCTCTAACTCTGTTATATATTTTAATGCCTCTTCTAACGTCTTTATCATAATAGCACCCCTCCTGTGCCTTTTTATTTATGGCACTATTTTATCATACCATTCTCGCGCGTCAATTTGATTATTGGCACGCATAAAAAGAGTGAAGCATATTCATACTTCACTCTTTACTCACCTTATTTCATTTTCCTAACAGGGCGTAATCTGCGACGTGCCATATATTCTTTTATGGTAATATCCGCAACTCGATGAAACTGTTCTGAACAGTAGCATGGAGGTAAATTCATTCTTCTGTAAAAGTAAACAACTCTTCAACAGTTACTTCAAATACCTTCGCAATGTCCATGGCTAGTTTCAAAGACGGGTTATATCTCCCGTTTTCTAAATGTACAATCGTTTCCCTTCTCGCGCCAACCATATCAGCCAATTCACTTTGTTTATATCCGGCTTTCCCACGGTATTCTTTTGGTTTTCTTTCTAAGGCCATATTAAATACCTCTTTTATCCATAATCATGAAAATAAAAGTTCGAACAATTGTCAGTACTAAGATAGCTAATACTATGATCCATCCGACGAACTCGGTGCTTAGTACGTTTGTGTGTCCGACTATTGTACAAATCCAAGCCGTAACAGTCATCAGCGCAACGAAAATCTTAAAGCATATGGAATCACAGCGTTTCAAATTTTGCTCAGCCATTTCATCTATGCCTTCTCGTTTATATTTTTTTATTCGTATTGCCTGAATCACAAAGAATGCGACCACAAATCCGCCAAGCGCACTTTGAATCGTTACATAATACTCTTTCCAGTCTGTTCTCGCCCACATCCAATAAAAAGATACCAGGATAAGTGCATAAACAATTTTTGATCCTACAATTTCTGTTAGTGTTACTTTCTTATTCATTTTACAGCCTCCAAAAGTGATATATTTCTCACATATAGTGTTATAAATATATCACTTCTTTATGCTGATGTCAACAGAAAAGTTATAAATATTTCACATTTTTTTGTATCATTGATAACGTCCGCATTACTGCTGCGCTCTTAACCCGTTCACTCGAATCTCGTCCAATTGCCCTGCAGTTAACGCCCCTGCCCGATAAAGTAACAGATACTCGTTTTCGATAGAACTGTCAAACAGCAGCAAATCATCGGTATTAATGGTAACCTTCACGCCATTCTCGTACAATACCTTAATCGGATGATCTTTGTAATTTT
>JAZSII010000125.1:0-8149 GCA_045533725.1 Acetatifactor sp.
TTAAGCTTTATTCCGTGATAAATACTATTCTCAACCAAAGGCTGTAATATCAACTTAGGAACCATATAATCAAGAGTTTCCTCTTCAATCTCATATTCATCCGTAAAGCTGTCCGCATACCGTAATTTTTGGAGCGCCAAATAATCCCGAATGATTTTAAGTTCATTTCTAAAAGGAATTTCACGTTTACCCTTACTTAAAAAGTTACGATAAAAGCTTCCCAATGTTTCCAACGCATCTGTTGCCTGCACTGCATCTTCCTGTATGGCAAGATAGCGAATGGTTTCCAACGTATTGTAGAGGAAATGTGGCTTAATCTGTTCATATAATACCATCATTTCAGCTTTACGAATATCCTCTTCTTCCTGCAGCAGGCGTTCGAAAAGTTCATTCATATAGTCAATCATGCTATTATAGCTTTCCGCCAGTCGTCCGATTTCATCATCCGGCATTTCTTCCTCAATGCGGGTAAGCCAACCTTTTGCCTTGGTTCGCTCAATTGCCACATCTAATGCCAAAATAGGTTTGGTAATATTATTTTGAACAAACAGAGTATAGATTGACGTAGTCAACAGCAGTGCACAAAATGTCATAAGCATGGCGAATAATGTTTCAATAGGCAATGGTGTCGCACTTGTGTCCGTGCAACACATAACGATTAATGCATCGTTTGCTTTCTGTACTGTAAAGGCCGCTCTTTTACCGTGAAAGCGTATATTCTTCACAATCGTATCTTCACTATTGTACTCTGGCTGAAATAGTGCAGCAATCTCTGCATCGCCACACAAATAGGTACCGTTAATATCTACCACGCACATTCCGGTTGTTTTTTGAATAGAAATGATTTCATTAAAACAACTGCTGGATATATTCATAACCAAAATACCCAACAGTTCCTGTGAATATATATCTTTGATCGCTCTGGCAAATGTAAGCGTAGGCTTTCCATCTTTTTTTCTGATAATACCATTTCCGTTTATTGAAAGAGTCTTACCGCCGTCTGTGTCCAGGATAAACTGCCATCCATCTGCTTCCATATCGATAATGTACTCATTCTTTCCGGTATTGGCATATGCGCCATCATTTCGAAAGATATATGCAGATTCAATATGGTTAATATTATCATAGTGATTCAGTATCTCATACATTCCCATACGGGCTTCGTAGGACATACTTTTGTCAGCTTCCTCACATTTGAGAAAGCTGACAACACGATCATTTACCATAATCAATCTCGATATGTAATTATAATTCTGAATTGTGGAATTAATCGTTGAAACCACATTGTTTGCAGCTGTTTCCGAAGTTCTCTCTCTATAGTCTACATTTGTCCTTCTTAAAACAATTGAAAAAGAAGCCACAAACACGATACTAAAAAAGCCAAACAGAGTGATATAAAAAAACAATGTTTTTTGTTTCAGTGATTTACTATATTTACGCTTATTCCATAAGTTACCAATATTCATACTCTTGCCCTCTTACAGACAAGTGTACCACAATCCCGGTTTGAAAACAAGTTAACCTTTAATTGCACCCGCAATAAAGCTGTCCTGAATCTTCTTGCTGAAGAAGATGTAGAAAATCAACATTGGAAATGTTGCCAAAACCATTGCTGCACCTACCGGTCCCCACTCTGTCAGATACTGTCCGGAAAGAGCTTGCACACCGACCGGCAATGTTTTATGCTTGGTATCACTAATAAAAATATTAGCAAACATAAGCTCATTCCAACACTGCAAGAAAGTGTAAATGGAAACCGTAGCCACTGCAGGCTTCATCAAAGGAACAATCACTTTAAAGAAAATTTTAAACGTACCGCAACCATCAATACAAGCTGCCTCATCCAGTTCAAACGGTATCCCTTGCATAAACCCAGTACATATTAATATTGCCATTGCCAGCGAAAACGCCGCATAGGGAATAATTAGGGAGGTATATGTACTGAGCAAATGCAAATTGGATAAAGTAACATAAATAGGTACGATAGAAGCATGAATCGGAATAGTAAGTCCCAACATCAGGAAACTATTCATCTTTTCTCTGCCCTTCCAGAAAAATCTTGTCAGGGCAAAAGTAGCCATAAGTGCAACAATCATAACTACAGCAATTGTTACAACTGCTACCAAGGTACTATTCAGGAAATATCTGAAAATGTTACCAACTTTTAAAGCTTTTTCGTAATTGGACCATAACCACTCTCTGGGAAGTCCTATTACATTTTCACCAAAAATTTCTTTGTTACTCTTTAAGGAAAACGTAAACATCCAATAAATCGGGAACAGATTTATAAGCATCCAAATAAAAAGCAGGATATATACGAAAGTTTCTTTAGTCTTTCTCTTTTTGACTAACTCTGCTACGTTTTTTTCGTTTTGTGCCATAATCGTCCCCCCTCTCCTTAAAGATTGCACTAATAATCAGTGCTGCTGCAAAACACAATACAATCAAAAGAAGTGCTATGGTACTACCCATACCATATCTGTTTCTCTTAAACAACATACTAATCATAAGTGTACTGGGCACTTCTGTTGCATGGTTCGGTCCGCCGTTGGTCAATACATAAATCAAGTCGAATGATTTAAATGAACCGGTAACTGCAAAAATAGTACTGATTTTAAGAATCGGTTTGATATACGGTATTACTATGTATCGGTTTACCTGTCCTTCACTTGCACCATCAATCATAGCTGCTTCGCGATATTCCGGCGGAACGCTCTTGATTCCCGCATACAAAAGAAGCATATGATAACCAACATACTGCCATACAGTAGGCACAAAAGCAGCTCCTAAAGCCGTATTCGGATCACCCAGCCACAACCTGGTCCAATTTTCTAATCCCAAAGCTCGAAGTGCCACATTCAAAACACCATACTCCGGATTATAAATCTTCAACCATAACTGACCGATTACTACCGTCGAAATCAAAACCGGTAAAAAATATATTGAAAGGAATCCTCTTTCACCCTTTCTTCCCTTACCCAACAAAAGAGCAAGTAATAATGCAAGAGGAAGCTGAATAACAACTGAAATAACTGCAAGTATACATGCGTTTCCAAAGGCCTTCATGAAACCAATGTTTTCACTTGTAAACAATTCCTTATAATTTTCTAATCCAATAAATGTCTTAGGACCATATCCTTTCCAATCGAAGAAACTATAGTATCCTGACATAAAGATAGGCAATATCAAAATGCCGACAAACAATATTAAAGCCGGCGCCATAAAGAAAGCTATTTTCCATTTACTGCTATATATTTTCTTCATATCTCGTCTTCCTTTAAAAAAGCGGTTCTCACAGGATGCCCAAATAAGAACCGCTTTAAATTCATGTTTCCAAAAAATTACTTAATATCTTTTACAAGGCCGTCAACGAATTCCTGACCGCTGATTTCAGATGAGTAAATCTTTCCAACATAGTCAAGGTAAATCTGTGCGGTATCTGCTGACATAGCTGTATCACCAAACAATACATACTGGCTAGCGTTTGCACAAATTTCAGATACTGACTGAGTTAAAGGGTTAACACTTGAGGTATCGTAGTCAGGTGTCCAAGCAGGAAGACCACAACCATCAAGGTAACCATAGTGGCAGATGCCCTTAGCTAATTCAAATGCTGCCTGAGCTGCAACTTCAGGGTTCTCAGAACCAGCTGCTACTGCAAGAGTATCTGAAGGTCCACCGATAAGTTCTCCAAGCTGAGACTTAGAAGAATCAATTACAGGGAACTCAGAAACCTTTACGAAATCAAGACCAGCCTTAGCGAAGTCTGCACAGTTCCAAGTACCATTCATGTAGAATGCATACTTTCCAGCCATGAAGTTAGCCTTAACTTCATCATTTGAAAGTGCAATACCGTTAGGATCGAAATATCCCTTGTCGATCATTTCCTGGAAAATACCTACAGCCTTAGCAACGTCTGCATTGTTCCAAGAAGCTCTACCTGCGAAGATCTCGTTAAGTGCGGTAGCACCAGCGGTCTTCTCGATGATAGACTCAAGATACTCAGTTACACACCAGGTTTCCTTACCTGAACAACCAAAAGGAATGATTCCCTTAGCTACAAGCTTGTCACAGCAATCGATGAGTTCATCATAGGTTGCAGGAACTTCATTATAACCAACTTCTGCCAGAAGGTCCATGTTAGCAAACATACCAACGATGTTCATTGTCATAGGTACACCGTAGTACTTTCCGTCGTACTTAACGTTACCCATCATAACTTCAGGAAGCTGATCCTTGTAGGTAGCGTAAACATCGTCTACACAGTAAACACGACCTGCTGATACGAAATCTCCCAAGAATGCACAAGACCATGTAAAGAAGATGTCAGGCATTTCGTTTGCTGAAACAGCTGCCTTAATCTTGGTCTTGTAAGCTTCGTTTTCGATTGCTTCCCATGTGAAATTGATTTCAGGATGAGCTGCTTCGAAATCTGCGATAGAAGCTTCATAAGAGTGACGGTTAGAGTCACTTTCAGTAGCGATACACCACATAGTAAGATCTGTCTTACCATCTTCAGAAGCATCGCCACCACATGCTGCCAGAGAAAATACCATTACTCCAGCTAATAATGATGCTAATAACTTTTTCATTTTTCCCTCCTATAGATATGAAATAAAGTTTATGTAAGCAGGCGTTATTGCCTGTTCTCACCGTTTTATCATAAGCCACGGATATTCTATGGAAAGTTCATTTCCTGTTAATGTAAAGTAAAACACTGTATCTGCAAGAGCTGTTTCATATACGAGCTTAATCGTTTGCGTTTCTTCGTCAACCGTATAATACCCTGTGGAAACTCCATCTTCCATAAAGGTTCCGTTGCTCGTAAATTCAAAGGTCCACCCCTTGTCCTCACAAAGCCATACACCTACAATACCTGCATCGTCAGCACCCATCTGGCGTGTATAGACACTCTGTAAATATACATACATGCCTTCACCCTCGGGCAGATAACGAAGTTTTGTGACTGTACCGTTTTCATCCGTCAGATTAATGAACTCTCCGTCACAGGTGTACTGATACTCTTCACCTTCAAACTCAGCACTTCCATCCTCCGAAAATTTTGCCACGGTTTCACTTGTATCATGTACGTAACACCACTTGCCGAGAAGTGCCGTTTCCTCTGCATTTTGCTGAATGGCTTCTTTTCCGCAACCGGTCATACATAAGGTGAACACAATCGCGAGAACTATGAAATTTACTTTGCCTTTTACTCTATTTATCATAATATATTATATTTACTCCTATTTATATTAAATTATAACTTATATATTACTTCTATAAAGGTAAAAATTATACTTTTATAAGCACAAATTTTACCTGTTTAGAATCATTTTTTGTTATGTAAATTTCTTTTGTAAATAGCTTGTGGCGTGATTATCAAACCTATAACATTTCTTCCAAAATCTCTGTTGCACATTGGATCATTTGGGGGCATGTAATATGAAACAAATCCAATTCCTTTATCTTCTGCATATCCTCCGGTTTTGTAAGGTCATATCCAAGCAGTTCCCTGCATACTACCGTACCGTTTTTCTCTATAAATCGGTTCATAAAGTCTTCTGCAATTTTATAGGCATTCGATTTCTCTTCCTGTGCATCGTAATGGTAATGACCATATTTTAACCCCAAAACCATCAATGCTCCCGATACGGCACCGCACATTTCACCTTTTCTCGCACCACCTCCAAACTGTGTGGACACCCTTAGTGCCATTTCCTCTGACAGCCCCAATTCTGTGGCAAATGTGGTAAACACCGCCTGGGAACAATTAAATCCGTTCTGAAAATAGTTTTTTGATTGTTCTACTTTATTCATAATTGTTTTCCTCCGTAATTCTGCATGCTTCGTTGTATAATTTCAAGGACTCCACTACCTGCTCTCTCTTATGCTCCGGTATTTGCTCCAGTATGCTTTTAAATCTGTAATACATATCATGTTCAATCTTTTCAAATCGCGTTCGGCCCTTGGGTAGTAGGTTCAAAGTAACGAAACGACGGTCCGTGGCAGATGGGCGTCGTTCTACATATTCTTTCTGCACCAAATCTTCCGCCAACCGGCTGATACCGCTTTTATCAACCCGCATGATTTCTGCCAATTCTTTCACGGAAATATCAGGCTTTCTGCCAATCTCTACAATCATAAAGCACTGAGATTTATTTATTTCACCGCAACAACAGTCAGCGTTATCGATGTTACTGAAATGACAATTAAGAAGTCGGGAATATTCACGAAATTGCTTTGTTAAGTCCATGTATTGTGCCTCCTTTGTTTTTTTGTGTTGGTTGTATTATAGTGTATATAGTTGCATTTGTCAACTATTGTTTTTGTCAACTTGTATAAAAAAGAGAGCCATTGGAAGAAAGCTAAAATATTCTCTTCCAATGGCTTATCATTTTAATTCACTTCCGTAAAGAAGTATTCCAGTGTTCCTACAAGCACTTTCTGTTCATGCAAATCTCTGATTTGTCCCCCATTCATCCAAGCAACTTGTGCCACTTCATCCGTTGTGGCATTACTCAAGTTGACCTCTCCGTCATAATCAAACAGCCATACATCCACAATATCATTAACGATTTTGCCTTCCATGATTTTACGTACTTTTGTAAAAAGAACATGACCTTTATCCGGTTCCAGGTCAATCCCTACTTCTTCTTTCACTTCTCTGAGTGCCCCTTGCAAGCTATCTTCTCCCTTCACAACCGAACCGCCTACACATTCCCACATGAGAGGATATCTCGGTCTGTTTGCAGAACGTTGTGAAATAAGATACTCACCCTTGGAATTTCGAATCCACACATGCACTACTAAATGGTATCCGTCTATCGGGAGCTGCTCGCCTCTTATATGGTCTCTCCCAAGGAGTTCTCTGTTTTCACTATACAAATCCCAAATTTCCGCATCCGGCATATATTTCATAATATTCCTCCTATTTAGCCGCAGAATTATCATTAATTATACTTTTAATTTTGGAATATTCAAGTACGATTTTAAGGATTGTATTTTGATTTTGTTGTCATTGTTATCTTCTAAAACTATTTTTAATGTTAAATTAATCAAAAAGTTCAGAAAAGAAATTATCTCAAAAGCAATACCCGGAAGAACACTTAATACAAAAGCATATACAAAAGGAGGACTCTATGGAAACCCAAATTGTTTACTGTGATGAAACCGGTGATGATGGCCTTAATACCAGTTCCAGCGATACCTTTATTTTAACAAGCATTTATATGCCCAGTAGTGAATGGAAAAACAATTACGATTCAATTAAAACTTTTAGGCAAGAATTGAAAAAGGAATTTGGTTTTCATTCAAGCCAAGAGATGCACACAAAACATTGATAACTACACCTGACTATCCTATATTAGAAAATGCACTTACTTATAATATTCAAAGAATAGAAAATGATAGCAAAGAAAGTTGGAACTTTTTGTTAATTACAGACCAGGGAAGAATCACACCAATGAGAAAAACGGCGCGAGCTATTCGTGCATATAATCCTATACAATCTCAATTTGGAGGGTACATTAATAAGCCTATCAAGAATATGATTGAAGATGGTTTAGATAAAGATTCAAAAGAATCACACTTTATACAAATTTGTGATTTTATCTCATATTTTACCCATCTATACTATGGTATAAAGTATAAACATAAATCTTTGCCTAATCGTGTTGGAAAATTAATTGACAATGACTTTGTAAGAAGTGTTATGGCAACATTTTCACACGGTGGAATACTAAACGAACAGGCTAGCCACGAAAAATACGGATTAGTCATATATCCAAAGAAATAAAAACACCACCTACGACGCATTCGCGCTTTCAGTGGTTCAATTATATTATTGCATAGATTATATTCTTTATCAATATTTATGCACATTGTACCGTCCGAATATTAATTATATTTTCTAATGCTTCTTCTCTTTTAACATACGACTTTTCCTGTGGCACCACAACCATTACAATCTTCTTCTCCATCTCCACCACATCCATTACATGGAGGATGACCATTATACCCCCAGCACCTGTTGCAGGTTGCAGTAAAGTTCGTTCCACGACAATGACCACAAATACCGCTTCCTGCGCATCCCTTACAAGTCACACCACTCTGATAATCACACTGCCCGCATCCTGCCCCATTACAATGC
>JAZSII010000273.1:0-3788 GCA_045533725.1 Acetatifactor sp.
CTTGGCGGTTGGGCAAATATCGCTAATGAATATGCGACCAAGCGTTATCGTTCCAACCTGATTAACTGGGGTATGCTTCCTTTCCTGATTCCGGAAGGCGAGCTTCCTTTCAAGAATCTTGACTACTTATTCGTACCCGGCATTAAGGCGGCTGTTGAAAATAAGACAGAAGTGATTAAAGCGTATGTGGTAAAAGAAGGCGGATTAACCGAGTTTGATTTGAAGCTTGGCGAATTAACCGATGAAGAGCGTCAGATTATCTTAAAGGGTTGTCTGATTAACTATAACAGAGTATAATAGTGTTGGGAGACCAATGCTGTTTGAGAGAGGTGAACATATGGGAGTTAGAATGAAACCTGTTACGAACCCGATGTTAGTAGGGGCGATGGAGCTTTTACGTGCAGAAGATACTATGGATCATCGTCGCATGGTGGTCGAAGAGCTTACACATGCTACTTTGTTATCACCGGTTGTAATTACACCGGAACCGGTTCCCAGTGAAGATGGGATACCGAGACTTACGCCGGACCACAATGTTAAAGTGCCTATGATTTCTGCAAACGGAAGAAATTTCTTTATGGCATTTACTGATTTGGGTGAACTTCAGAAGTGGCAGAAAGAAGAGAAACAATCCGTTTTTGGATTCAGATTCAGTGATTATTTAAATATGATACAAGGAGCCGGTGAGACTTGTGACGGATTGGCTATCAATCCCGGTGGAAATAATCTGGTGCTAAGTAAAGGTATGATTTTCAATATGCTTGATAATTAGTAAAGGGCTGTTTTGCAAAAGTAAAAATTGCAAAACAGCTTTTTTATTGCATAAATTACGCGCTTCAGGAAAGAATATTAAAAGAAACAAAGGAATGATTTAAAAGGAGTGGCAGTGTTTATGAACAATCGTATAAAAAATAATAACAGTAGAAAAAAAGCAATCAAAAGAGAAAGAATCATTATGATAGTGTCATCTGCCTTTGTGATGGCAGCATTGACTATGACAGGAATTTATATGAAGGAAAAGAGTGAAAAAGAGAACGACGACGGTTACTCGGTGGATTTTGCAAAGCTGGAGAACAATGTAAGTGATAAATATTCTGAATTGACGGAAGGTAAGGAAGGAACCGAGCCTACTTCGCAGTTACCTGATGAATTGGCAACAAATTCGGTAGAAAGCTTACCGATTTCGGATGACGAAATGGATTATATGCCGCTGGAAAGTAGTTTGATCGGAGAAAGCTCCATCACTACAGTGGATTCCGGTCAGGTAATGAATCCTGAATTGGAAAGCGTTCCTGAACCGGAAATAATTGAAGAAGATTTGTCGACGGTGGTGAATCCGGAGTTGAATTTTACGGAAAGCAACAGCTTGTACAAGCCTGTGCAGGGAGAAATTTTAATGCATTACAATATGGATAATACGGTGTATTTTCAGACCTTAGATCAATATAAGTATAATCCTGCGGTACTCTTCAAGGTGGTAGAAGGCAGCCATGTTGTAGCCTGTGCGGACGCACAAGTGGTGGAAATCTTCAGTAACGAAGAGATTGGCGCAGCGGTCGTACTTGATTTGGGCAACGGATATAAGGCGACCTATGGTCAATTGGCAACCTTCAGTGTGGGCGTAGGAGATTATGTAACTGCAAATCAAGTATTTGCAACTGTAGCAACGCCTACCAAATACTATGTAGCGGAGGGTAGTAACTTATACTTTGCGTTAGAAAAGGATGGAGAGCCTGTCAATCCGGAAACTCTCTTTTTGCCATAATGTGATTTGAACTATAGAAACGTAGGACTTCGGCATTACCCTTACGGATGGTGTCGAAGTTTTTTTGTGCAGAACTGTATAAAAATTTCTTTTTCTATGGAAATTGTGAAGCAAACGCTATATACTATAATGGTATGAATAAAAATGACGCCAAGGGCGTTTTTGGAGGTAAAGTATGAAGATTGTAGTACTGGCAGGAGGCATCAGCACAGAAAGAGACGTGTCACTGTCCTCAGGAACAGGTATTTATAAAGCACTGAAGGAAAAAGGCCATCAGGCAATTTTGATAGATGTATTTTTGGGATATCCGGGAGAACTTGCAGAGGATTTATTTGCATTGGATAAGGACTGGGCGACGGATATGCGCGGAGTGTCAGAGGAAATTACGGATATAGCGCAGATTCTGGCTCTTCGTCCGGATTATAAGAAGAACTTCTTCGGACCTAACGTGCTTACTCTTTGCCAGCAGGCAGATGTAGTATTTATGGCTCTGCATGGTGCAGAAGGAGAGAATGGTAAGATTCAGGCTTGCTTTGACCTGATGGGTATCCGTTATACCGGTACAGATCATATCAGTAGTGCCATTGCCATGGATAAGGCTATTTCCAAGGAATTATTCAGAGAGAACGGTATTCCTACACCCGCAGGTATCCATTTAAAGAAGGGTGAAGCCGATCCTAAGACCGTACCATTCCCATTAGTTGTCAAGTGCTGTAACGGTGGTTCCAGTGTAGGTACATATATTGTGGAAAAGGAAGAAGATTACGAGCAGGCTAAGGCAGATTCCTTCCGTTATGATGATGAGATTATTATTGTACAGTATATCAGGGGCCGAGAGTTCAGCGTAGGTGTAATTCTCGGCAAAGCCTGTGTACATATCGAAATTGCTTCTATCAGTGGTTTCTATGATTACAAAAATAAATATCAGGCAGGTTCTACCATTGAGACTTGCCCGGCAGTTTTGTGTGAAGAATTGACCGTAAAGATGCAGCAGTATGCGGAGGCAGTATTCAAAGCACTTCGTTTGAAAAATTATGCCCGTATGGACTTTATGTTAAGGGAAAACGGTGAAATGTATTGCCTGGAGGCAAATACTTTGCCCGGCATGACACCTACCTCCCTGCTGCCACAGGAAGCACAGGCAATCGGTGTGCCTTACGGAGATTTGTGTGAGTGGTTGATTAATATTTCGTTACGAGAGGAATAAGGATAAAACGCTCCTTGGGCAAGTGAAAGCAGGCCGAAGGAGCATTGTTTTGGAAATATTGTTTTTGGGGAGGCATATAATATGCGAAACATGACCTTAGAAAATATAGCAAAATGCTTGAATAGACCATTGTGTCAGGCATCGGGTAAGGAACAACAGGAAATTGCCGGTGCGGTATTGGACTCACGCAAGGTGGAGGAAGGCTTTGCTTTCTTTGCTACCAGAGGAGAAAAGGTGGATGGTCACAGCTTTATTCCGCAGGTGGCTGAGAAAAAAGCGGCGTTGGTGATTTGTGAAGAGGCGCCTGCTGTAGAGATACCTTACATACTAGTGGAGGATACTTTTGCGGCACTGAAGGACGTGGCAGCTTTTTACAGAGAGCAGTTAAATATTCCCATTGTGGGTATTACAGGGAGTGTGGGCAAAACAAGTACCAAGGAAATGATTGCTGCAACTTTAAGTGCGAAATTTAATGTGCTGAAAACCCAGGGCAATTTTAATAACGAAGTAGGTTTGCCACTGACCATTTTAAGTATCCGTGAGGAGCATGAAGTGGCAGTAGTGGAAATGGGTATCAGTGATTTTGGAGAGATGCATCGCCTAAGCCGTATTGCTAAGCCGGATGTGTGTGTAATCACCAATATTGGTCAGTGCCATTTGGAAAATTTGATTGACAGAGACGGTGTATTAAAGGCAAAGACCGAAATTTTTGACTTTATGCAGGAAGACGGTTATGTGGTACTGAATGGGGATGATGATAAATTGGTTACGGTAAAAGAAGTAAAAGGAAAGACTCCTTTCTTCTTTGGCTTGCAG
>JAZSII010000292.1:0-2549 GCA_045533725.1 Acetatifactor sp.
AGAGTCGTCTTCTGAAAAATTGGAGAAATTAGTAGGGCTTGATATTGTAAAAAAACAGATAAACAACATTTTGACAAACCATCTTGTGGAAAAAGAGCGAAAGAACCGTAACGGAAAAGATTATCAGGCCAGTACCATGCATATGATATTCAGCGGTAATCCGGGAACTGCCAAAACCACAGTGGCCAAGCTTTTTGCAAGAATTGCAAAGGAGAAAGGTCTTCTCAAAAGTGGTGCCTTTGTGGAGTGTGGCGGAATGGATCTGTCATTTGTTTGTACAATAAGAGATGCATTTACCGCAGCAAAAGGCGGTGTCTTATTTATAGACGAAGCATATGAGTTGAAGTTTCCGTCTCTTGTTACCACTTTGATACAAGAAATGGAAAATCATCGGGACGAAGTAATTGTTGTGCTTGCGGGATATGAAGAAAGTATGCGGGTTTTTATGGAACGCAATGAAGGATTAAAGAGCAGAATCCCGTATTGGGTTGATTTTCCAGATTATAGTGAGTCAGAGTTGATTGAAATCTTTCAGTTGATGATTAAAGAACGAGGCTTTCGTGCTACAAACGAGGCAATGAACGAAGCACGCGATATCTTTGAAAAAATAAAATATGTGGATAATTTCGGTAACGGAAGATATGTGCGCAATCTTGTGGAACATGCCATTCAAAATCAGTCCGTTCGATTACATGTAAAGGCAGAAGATATTACCACAATTGCAGAGGAGGAGCTGTTTTTACTTACAAAGGAGGATGTAACCATACTCGAAGACGGTCTAAAGGCGCAACGGCCAAAGGGTACCGCCCTGGGTGAACTTGAGGATATGATAGGTCTTTCTTCCGTGAAGGCAGTTATAAAGAAGGCTATTGCAAGTTATAAACTAAAGAAGTTTTGTATAGACCAGGGAATCCGGAAGGACAGGCCGTCAATGCACATGGTTTTCAAGGGAAATCCCGGAACCGCAAAGACCACCGTAGCCCGTTTGTTCGCAGAAATCATGAATGACGAGAGAATTTTGCCCACAGGGAAGTTTGTGGAAGCGGGTAGAGCGGATTTGGTGGGTCCTTTTTCCGGAAGCACAGCTATCCTTGTAAAACAAAAATTCAGAGAAGCAAAGGGCGGTGTTCTTTTTATAGATGAAGCATACGCTCTTTGTGATAGCCATGAAGGCGGGTTTGGGGACGAGGCCATTAATACCATTGTTCAGGAAATGGAAAATCGGCGAGAGGATACCATCGTTATTTTTGCAGGTTATCCGGCAGAGATGCAGAAGTTTTTGGACAGAAATCCCGGCTTGTCATCCAGAATCGCGTTTCACGTGGATTTTGAAGATTACACAACAGAGGAGCTTTGTGATATTACAAGGCTTATGCTTACCAAGAAAAAAATGACCATTACAGATGCCGCAATGGAAAAACTAAGAATTGGCTATGAAACAGCAAGTAAGAGCAGCGATTACGGTAACGGTCGTTTTGTCAGAAAGATGCTGGAGGAAGCAGAAATGAATCTGGCGCAGAGAGTATTCGCACAAAAGGATACGGAGATTACCACAGAGTTGATTTCGGTTATAGAAGAGTGTGATATTCCGGAAATAAGTACAAACAAAAACAGCAACAAGAAACCCATGGGTTTCTCTGTGGCATAAGAAGGGAGAAAACAATATGATGAAACAAAACGAGATGGCAAAAGGTATTGCAACAGGATTTGAAGGGCTTGATAAATTGCTTAAGGGCATGCAGGGCGGTGAACTTGTGGTTTTGGGCGCAAGACCCGCTATGGGCAAGACCGGATTTGCACTTGAAATTGTGAATTATCAGGCAATAGGAAAAGGGGTACCGTGTCTTTTCTTTGCTGTCGAGTCCTCTAAAGAGCAGATAGAGGAACGGCTCAGACGGATTGGCGGAGACGGAACTTATGAAAAGTTGCGTGACGGTAATTCGCAGATATACATAGAAGATAATTATTTCATTACGCCGGACGCGTTTTATGCGTTGGCAAGAGAGCACAAGGAAAAGCATAATATCGGTTTCATTGTCATTGACTATTTGCAGCTTATGTTAGTACATCAATTTCCGGAATTCGGCGAGAAGGCTTATGAGGATGCTTTGGATAAATTAAAGCAGCTCGCCGTGGAGCTTGATGTTCCCATTCTGATTGTATCGGAGCTTAGCAGAGAATTGGAGAATCGTGAGGATAAGAGACCGCGCTTTTCGGATTTGGATTCTTTGGGAATCATTCAAGATAAGGTGGATACCATACTGTTCCTCTACAGGGACGACTACTATCATCCTGATACAAAAAAAGCTAACACCACAGAAATCATTGTGGCGAAAAATGGGCAGGGTGAACAGGGAACAGTAGAACTTGGGTATGAGGCAGGAAGCTTCTTTGAGCGTTCATAAAATAGGTAGGAGAGTGCGTTATGATTCATGCAAAAAAACAAGAGCAGGTTGATAAACTACGAGAATATATCCTGAAACATAGTATGCTATATGATAAGTTGGTTGTCTTCGGAGATGCCGCTTGCGACGGACTCTCCGAAGAGG
>JAZSII010000235.1:0-2609 GCA_045533725.1 Acetatifactor sp.
GCGGTGTCCAGACCGGCCATCATTGCCATGGTTGCCGCAGGAATCTCTGCGTAAGCATCTACATTCTTTAACTGCTCTCTGCCAACTCTGGTCTGAGGAATGATACCGATGGTACCGTCTTCACCCATTTCAAACTTATCAATATGGGTTGCACGGTATCCCTTTTCAATACCCATATTCTTCTCCAAAAATCTTGTGTGGTAAGTCATGTACCAGTTCCCTTGGAAAGAGAATACACAATGATGGTTGTTGCCGTACAGTCCGAAATGCTTGCCCGGGTTTTCCAGAATTTTCTCCTTGAATTCGAAAGGTCCCATAGGGTTGTCACTTACAAGGCTGACGATTTCTGCATTTACAAAACCGTACTTGTCGGTACCTGCCTGATCCACCTGCCAGTTGGTACAATATGTATAGTAGTATTTGTTACCGTATTTATGAATACCGGAATCCTCAAATAAGTAAGGCACGTCGATTCTCTTTGCCTCACCCTTGATACTGATCATATCCTCTCCAAGCTCTGCCACTCTGGCTGTACCGGGATCTGCCACCTTACCTTCCGGCACACCACCGCCGAAGTAAATGTATGCTCTGCCGTCATCATCCACCAAAACTGCCGGATCGAACAACCACAATACATCTGCACAATTGGGAGTATTTCTGGAAATCAACGCCTCTCCCAAAGGATCTGTGAAGGGTCCGGTAGGGCTGTCAGCGGTAAGCACGCCGATACCGCCGCCTGAATTTGCAAAGTACAAGAAGAACTTATCTTCGCCATCAATAGTTTTCCATGCTGCTGCCGGAGCCCATGAATTGTTTGCCCACTTCGCTGCACCATCCTTGCCTGCCACCTGAATGGAGCCGTGGTCTGTAAAGTTTACCATATCATCTGTAGAAACCACATTGATGCTCTGAATTTTGCTATAGCTGTTCTCAATAATTTCGCCTGCTGCATTATATTCAAATGCATCCGCAGTCATATAAAAATACACTCTGTCGCCATATACCATTGCGTAAGGGTCTGCGCCAAAACGCTGGGTCATGATGGGATTGGTCTGCATGTGACTCTTGTATGCGGTCGCATACATCATTCTTTCAAAATAAGTTTCGGGATTTACCATGTTTTCTTCCTCCTGATTTTCTGCCGCGCCTGTTTCCTGATTATCGCCTTGAGTTCCTTCGCCGCTGCTTGCCTCCGCACCCGCCTGTGCCTCCGGATTGGCAGCACTGCCATCCCCCGGATTCCCTGTACCGTTTCCGGCACCGCATCCGCACAAAAGGCCAGCCAGCATAAGCGACACCAAAAATTTCTTATATGGCTTCATATGCAACGCTTCCTTTAGTTCAATATTTCCGACACCTGCCACAGGTGACAGATATTTATTGTATTATACCTTTTGTTTTGAAGAAAAACTTCTTAAATGTTGTCATGGCTTTATCACTTTTTGCTATTCTCCGCCGGACCGCCAATTCGGAATCCCACCAAAGCAACTGCCAGACATATTACCGCGCAAACAGCAAATAACAAATAACTTTCCGGGAACAGCGATGCAAAAGGTTCCCACACAAAAGACGAAATCGCATTAACCATCATATGTGCCAATATAGCCGGCGCCAGACTATTGAAGCGGTGTCTCAAGTAACCCAATGCCAGGCCCATCACAAAGGCATAGGTGCCCTGAATAATATTGGCATGCATAACACCGAACATTAACGCCTGTATGCTGTTGGCAATCCAGAAGGCTTTTCTGCGATTATCCAAATCCTCCACGGATTTCTTGGCATAATGGAAGATTACCCCTCGACAAGCAAACTCCTCCCCAATAGGCGCCATAAGAACGGAGGCAATAATCGCCAGAGTATCCACGCCGAATCCGGCCTGTTCTATAAGCTCATTATATCTATCCACAATGCTTTTCGGAATAATCTCGATTACCAACGGTAATGCAAAATTAATAAAAAAGCACATACCCACAGCAACCAAAACCGTTACTAACAGGTTTTTGGCTGTAACGGCACTCTTTGCTTCCTTTAACTTATGTCTGCCGCAGCCGTAATAAAACCAGACAACAAAACAAAGAATAATCAAGGCATGTGCCCATACCAGCATCTGCCCCATAGCTTCCGTTGTGGCTCTTTCCAATACCATGTAGCTGGATTCATCAGTTAACAGGCCCTGCGCTCTCAGCTTCCGCATTTCGGGCAGGCAATATCCCAGCATGCCGATTAACGACCCGATAATCTGCGCAATAAACGCCACCAATGTAGCCAGCAAACATAATGCCCACCATCCGAATCTGTTTCCGTTTGTCATAATCATAATCTCCTTTGATACGTATATCTTATTTATCCGCAAAGGCGGAATGAGTGTCAATACTTTTTCGAGAAATTTTACAATTTCCCAATATTATGATATATACTTGTAACGTAACCATACTTTTTCCCCACTTATCAGATAAGAACAGTTTTGGGAGGATGAATATGTTTAAATTTTTTTCTTTATGGATTTTGGTACTTACCCTTTTCACCGGCTGCAGCACCGACGGCAACGATGGCGCCAAAGATAATGATAAGGAAAAGCCCCTGGCAACCTATCGCTATGAAGAAGAGGA
>JAZSII010000245.1:0-10301 GCA_045533725.1 Acetatifactor sp.
TGCAGCGACTACCATCGGTAATGTGCAGGCAGTGCAAATAGCAATTGCACAGGGAGTGGAAATTCAGTTTGATGAGGTGGCCCAAAGTCCGTTTTTTACTTATACAGATGCAGGAACCAAACATGAAGTATGGTTTGAAGATGTGAGAAGTATGGAGAAGAAGTTTGAATTAATTAAGGAATTTGGTTTGGGTGGATGTGGTTACTGGCAGATTATGCGTTGGTGGAGAGCGAATTGGAAGTTGCTTTACAAGAATTTTTATGTGGAGAAATAATGGTTGGAATTTTATAAGAGTTATTACATGGAGAAATAATGGTTGGCAGACAGGGTGTTTTTTGGTATAGTTTATAGTAAGAAAATAAATGAAAAATGTGGTAAATACAATGGTTTGAAAGGGAGATTCCTGACATGCAGAATGAGGATTTAAAATATTTTTGTACAGATGAAAACCGAATAGGAACTTGTTACCACGAGTTCCAAAAAGGAAAGTGGGACGAGCACACTTTTTGGAAAAAAGATTCGTTGCTTCTTTCGGATGATGTACTGGTGGATTTGAAGCTGGGAAGTTTGCTTCGAAAGGGAATCAGAGAATATGATCCTTATGGACCGGTGGAAGTAAATAAAGAACAGTGGTTAATGCTTTTAGAGCTGGCAAATCAAGCAGGTGGGGCACAGATGGAAGCTTTGCAGGAAGCAAATGAATGGGTGCAGGAATGTTTTGCCACGGAGGAAGTCTTCACAATTTTGGGGATTTAGGTTTTGCAATGGATTACATTGCGGGTTTAATACCCGGTGAGGAGGATGAACTATGGTTGCATTTATTTGTTGGTCGATTCTGGGACTGATTTTTGTCATATGGGGAATTTTTATGTTCTATGCAAAAAGTGCCAAGCCCTTTGGGTTCTGGGCAAATGCTGAAGTGGCACAGATGCGGGATGTCAAGGGATATAATCGTGCTTTAGGTAAGCTTTGGTGTGTGTATGGACTGTTATTGATATTGATTGGAGTGCCAATTCTTTTTGGAGAGAATGCCGCCGGACTTATCATTACGATTTTAGGCACCATGCTGTTGAGCATTGGTGCAATGATTGTTTATGTGGTTGTGATTGAGCCGAAATATCGGAAAAAATAGGATTCAGCGGTGCAAATGACTTGAAAAGGAAAAGCGTCCGCCGGAATCAGGAATATAAAAAATGAAACAGATACATAAAACTATCTACAGAATAATAGGAGAAAATGCATGAAGAAGATAACAACTATATTTATGTCCGTATGTCTTATGTTATTTCTTGCAGGCTGCGGTGATAAATATAAAGAAGAGGATTTTATTGGGAAGACCTCATTAGAAATCGTGGAAGAATACGGCCCTTTTGATTGTGTAATTGCGTCACCGGGTGAAGATGGTTTGTGCTGATTGAGTAGGAAGCGGAACATTGACCGGGTGGTTAAATAGTAGAAAGCGGAATGTCGGTCGAGTGAATAAAATAGCAGAAAGGGAGAGTAAACACATGAGAATGTACGATATTATTATGAAAAAGCGTAACGGTGGTCAGTTGTCAACAGAGGAAATCAACTTTTTCATAGAGGGTTATACAAAGGGAGAGATACCTGATTATCAGGTGTCTGCGTTAATGATGGCAATTTATTTTCAAGGGATGAATGAGCAGGAGACTTTGGATTTGACCATGGCAATGGCGCGTAGCGGGGATATGCTGGATTTGTCAGATATTCAGGGGATTAAGGTTGATAAGCACAGTACTGGTGGTGTGGGAGACAAGACCTCTCTTTCTTTAACACCTATGGTAGCAGCTTGCGGTATTCCGGTGGCAAAAATGAGCGGCAGAGGTCTGGGGCATACGGGTGGCACCATTGATAAGTTGGAAAGCTTTGAAGGTTTTTCAACCGGTATAACCAGAGAACAATTTATTAATAATGTGAACACTATCGGTATTTCCATTATGGGACAGACGGCGGATTTGGCACCGGCGGATAAGAAATTATATGCCTTACGTGATGTGACGGCCACTGTGGATAATATGTCCTTAATCGCAAGCTCTATCATGAGCAAAAAGCTTGCGGCGGGTGCGGATGCCATTGTGCTTGATGTAAAAACCGGTAGCGGAGCTTTTATGCAAAAAGAGGAAGATGCACTTGCACTTGCTACAGAAATGGTTAAAATCGGCAATAATGCAGGCAGAAACACCATTGCAGTGGTATCCGATATGGACCAGCCCTTAGGCTTTGCAGTGGGAAATGCCTTGGAGGTTAAGGAAGCCATTGATACTTTGCGCGGAGAAGGTCCTGCTGATTTTGTGGAGCTTTGTATGACTCTGGGTAGCCAAATGCTAATTGCAGGCGGCAAGGCAAAGGATGAAAAAGAAGCCTGTGCCATGCTGAAAAGAGTCATTGAGGACGGCAGTGCTTTAAAAAAGCTGGCTGAATTTGTAGAAGCACAAGGAGGTAATCCGGATGCGGTATATGATACCTCCAAATTACCTCAGGCAAAAATTGTAAATGCTGTAGAGGCACCGGAAAGCGGTTATATTGCCAAGATTGCCTGTGCGGAGGTGGGAATCTGCTCTCTGATTTTGGGCGGGGGTCGAGAGACCAAGGAAAGTGAAATTGATTTGGCCGTAGGTATTGTGCTTACCAAGAAGGTTGGAGATAAGGTAGAAAAGGGCGAAACCATTGCTTATATTCATGCCAATGATTCTGCAAAGCTTGAAAATGCAAAAGAAAGATTCCTTAAGGCATATACCTTCTCGACGGATAAGCCGGCTGAATCGGGGATGATAAAGTGCATCATCAATGAGTAAGAGAGAACCGGGAACTATATAAATAGAGAGAAGGTAACATATTTTACGACATTTGTGCATACCATGTGGTATGAGAGAGAAATGGAAAAAATTAGAAGAAAAAAAAGAAATAATAATGGAATCCCTGCAATTGCCAAAGGATATTGTAAACGGTGATATGCGTATTACGCTGACAGGTTACAGAGAGGCGTGGATTGAGAATTACAAAGGTATTCTGGAATATTCACCGGAGTGCATTTTGTTGCAGGGGAAGAATTGCAAGGTACAATTTGTAGGAAAACGACTGGTAATTGATTACTATACCAACGAAGATATGAAGATTACAGGCAGAATTTTAAGTATGAATTATCTTTAACAGGAGGTACAAATGGTTGGTGTCATCAGTTGGGTAAAAGGATATGTACGCATTCGTGTATGGGGGCTTTCGGCGGAACGTTTCTTAAATTTATGCGGACATCGTAATATCTTGCTTTGGGATGTGGTGCGAAAGGAGACATATTGGGAAATGTGTATTAGTGTCAAAGGCTTTCGCTCCTTACGGCCCATTGTACGCAAAACAGGTACAAAGGTAGCCATTACCGAAAGGAATGGACTACCTTTTTTTGTGTCAGGACTGAACCGTAAAAAAGTATTTCTGGCAGGTGCTGTGATAAGTCTTGTTTTCTGGTACGGAAGTGCAAATTTTGTATGGAAAATTGAAATAGAGGGTAATTATAAAATAACGGAAGAACAATTGCTGGATTATTTGGACGAACAAAATCTTTCCGTCGGTTCGCGAAAAAAGAATGTGGATATTGAACAGCTTGAAAAAGATATACGTATGGAATTTAAGGATATTACCTGGACGTCGGGAAGATTTGAAGGTACATCATTTATTTTGTCCATAAAGGAGAATGATGGTATCGTACAGGAAAAAATCGAGGAAACGGATGGCGGATATGATTTGGTGTCCCATGCAGAAGGGGAAATTTGCTATATGGTGGTTCGCTCGGGTATTCCTAAGATAAAGCAGGGAGATTTAGTAAGTTCGGATATGATATTGGTGGAAGGGAAAATTCCTGTATACAATGATGACGGAACCATTCGGGAATATATTTTGGCAAAAGCGGATGCGGATATTTATATTAAGCATACAATAAAATATGAAGAAAGCTTGCCGGAAACCTATATTAAAAAAGTGTATACGGGCCGGGAGGAGAAAAATTCCTTCTGGCGTTTGGGAAGTAATGAATTGTTCTTCCACGATTCGGATCCTTATTGTGTATATGATGTGGTAATGCAGGAGAATACTCCGGGACTGTTTGAGGATTTGAAAATTCCTGTTTCGTGGGGGAAATATACTTACCGGGAATATATGAATGTGGAGTGTTTATACAGCAAAGAGGAAGCTGTTGACATTTTAAAGGAAAAATTATTGCTTTTTCTGGCAGGTTTGGAAGAAAAAGGGGTACAAATTATAGAAAAAGATGTTACAATAGTAAAAGATGATAAAGAATATAAAATAATGGGAGAAATTTTGGTTGCGGAACCGGCCAAGGATTTGAAACCTACTGAATTATCGACAGAAGAACTAATACAGGAGAATGGTGAATGAGTGTTGTATCCTTACAAATGGAAATGTCAGTGGAGCATATGCAGAAAATTTTCGGTGCAGGCGATTCTTATGTAAAAAAGATTGAGAAGGATTTGCAGGTGACGGTGGTTGACCGTAATGGTAAGGTAATCATTACCGGAGAGGAAAGCCATGCTAATCAGGCGTGCAGAATTATCAGCCAGTTGACGGAAATATCCCGAAGAGGAAATGAAATAGAGGAGCAAAGCGTGGATTACGCGATAGCATTGGGTATGGAAAACAAAGAAGAAATTTTAACGGAAATAGATGGGGACATTATTTGTCATACAATCAGCGGAAAGCCTATTAAACCAAAGACTTTGGGACAGAAGCAGTATGTGGATGCTATCCGCAACAAAATGATTACGTTCGGTTTGGGTCCGGCAGGTACCGGTAAGACCTATCTGGCTATGGCTATGGCCATTACAGCATTTAAAAACGATGAGGTAAGCCGTATTATTTTGACCAGACCGGCCATTGAAGCAGGCGAGAAGCTGGGATTTTTGCCCGGTGATTTGCAAAGTAAGGTGGATCCTTATTTACGCCCCTTATATGATGCATTGTATCAGATTATGGGAGCGGAAAGCTTTGCAAAAAACATGGAAAAGGGGTTGATTGAGGTTGCACCTCTGGCATACATGAGAGGTCGTACCCTAGATAATGCTTATATTATTCTGGATGAGGCACAGAATACCACCCCGGCTCAGATGAAGATGTTTTTGACCCGTATCGGTTTTGGTTCCAAGGTGGTGGTAACGGGAGACTCTTCGCAAAAGGACCTTCCTGCGGGAACAAAGTCCGGACTTGATATTGCAACCAAGGTGCTGGCAAAAATTGATGATATCGGTTTTTGTAATCTGACCAGCAAGGATGTGGTAAGACATCCTCTGGTACAGAAGATTGTTAAAGCGTACGATGATTTTGAAGCAAAAGAAAAATCCAGAACTACAAGGGAGAAGAGACGATAAGATGCAGTATTTTATTGAAAACGAAACAGAGGTAACTTTTGACTTTGATGTAAAAGAAGTTGTGAAGCTTGTAGTGGACGAGGTGCTGGAGCAGGAAAACTGTCCCTACGAGTCGCAGATAAATGTTTTGCTTACCGATAATGAGGGAATTCGATATTTTAACAAAGAATACCGTGATATTGACAGGGAAACGGATGTATTGTCCTTTCCTAATGTAGATTTTACGGAGCCGGGCGTCTTTGATATTGACGAAGATGCAGAAGCGGATTATTTCGATCCGGAAAGCGGAGAATTGATATTGGGAGATATTATTATTTCCGTGGATAAGGTAATAGAGCAGGCACAGAATTACGGACACAGCAGATTGCGTGAGTTTGCATTTCTTGTAGCACACAGTATGTTGCATTTATCGGGATATGATCATATGGAACCGGAAGAAGCGAAGGTAATGGAAGAAAAGCAGGAGCAGATATTGACCAGGTTAAACATTACCAGAGATTGATTTTTGATTGAAACAAATGAGTTGGAGAGATACGAATGAATCAAGCAGAAGTAAAGAGAAAACAAATACAATTATATTCGTATGTAGCATGCATGCTGATTTTGTTATCCTTTGGTAAGCTTTTACAAAACAGTGGTTTGACCTATTTTGTACTTGCACTGGAAACTGTTTTGTTTGTATTACAGTTTTGTTTTGGAGGAGTTGCGGATGTAATCGGAAGAATGCTGCGCTACAGGCGCAAAAGAGGTTTGTATCTGAATGTCTGTGCAGTACGAAAAAGATTGACCTTGATGATAGGTGCTGTGGGGATATTGGGGTTTATATTGATTTTTGCGATTGCAAATATTATTGCAAACAGCTTGTTTGAAGCTCCGCAGATAACCCTGCTTATCCGTATTTTGACACCGATTGTTTTGATTAAGGCGGTGGGCAGTATTTTGCAGGGATATTTTCAAAGCTTCGGCTCCCATGTGCAAACTGCCATTGCGGCTATTATCAGACCCATTTTGTATTTTTTGATTGGAAAGGCTCTTATGGACAAAACCCTGGCGTATGGTGAGAAAGTGTCCGTATTGCTTCAAAATGAAACATTTCATGGAATGTATGGCGCCATAGGATTGGCAGTGGCGGTTGTAATATCTGAGCTGATTATTTTATTGGTTTTTGCTCTTTTTTATTTTATTAGCGACAGAAATAATGACAAACGTAAGAGTAAGGAAGGACTGCAAAGATTGGAGAGTTGGTCCGAGACGATTGCCATGTATACAAAATTGAGTGCTTTTGGTATTTTCTTCGGAGCTTTATGTCATATTTTTGTATTGACGGCAATGAATATGCTGGATGATAAGATGCAGGTGGGAATTTATGCAGGTATCTATCTGGCTGTATGTGCACTTCCTATTTTGTTGATATGTGCCAGATTCTACTTGTTGTATGCAAAGACCTTGTATGCCGTGAAGGGACAAAACAACAGATATATAAGGGATATTATTCAAATTGGCATGAAATATGCCTGGAGCTTTGGAATATTGGCATGTGTAATTCCTGCAGTTCTTGCTCCGCAGATTTCAGCCACCTTCTTTGATAGAAGTGAAGTAGTGGAGACCGTACTACAGAAGGGGAGTCTGTTAATTCCTTTTATACTCTTGTGGATTTATTTTATTTTGATTCATATGGCACATAACAGATATATGTATGTTGTATTGTCCGGAGTAGTCAATTTTGTTCTGTTTATTATTTTTGAAAAAATGTTGTCCGGAAAGACCGATTCTCAAATGCTGGCTGTTGTATTGGCTGGAATATTTGCCTTCGGAATAGGCTGTGTATTGTTTGGCGTAATTACGGACAATTTGTACCGGATACAAATTGAGTATATTTCAACATTTATTCTGCCTATGGCCTGTGCCGGAATGATTGGTTTGATACTGATGGCTTTATCCAAAATATTGACTCCGCATATCGGTAATGAAATGTGCTTTTATGTATGTGCATGTCTGGGAATGATTTTGTATCTGGTATTTTTGGGTATATCCAGAGTCTTTATGGAACGGGATATCAACCAAATCTTTGGAAAAATTGGCAGAAAAGTCCTATCTGTGTTTTTTAAGTGAATATTTACATAAAAACAAGCTGATACTGTTTACATAGCAATTTGATAGCTGTGGAGGAAGAGTTGTGAAATTCTTAAAATGGTTCAGTTTGTTTTTTGTGTTATTTTGTACCGGTCTGTTCTTGGGTATGGGAATCGGTTTACGATTGTTCGATTTTTTTTACCCCGGGAAAGAAAAAGAGGAAACTCCTATTGTACAAAATGATGGATGGGAAAGAAGCATTGGTTTTGTGGAAGAAATGGAAAAGGTGGAATCCGGTGAATTGACAGTACCGGTTTCGCGAGCCTCTGAATGTATTAATGCGGATACGGTGTATTTGTGTATTGAACATGATATGTATACAGGGGATGAAGTAATAATTGCATCGCAGGCACCGCAACTTTATATGGGGATGGACCGTGAACAATATCTGGAATGTATGGAAGAGTATGAAAAGAATCCACCATTATCTGAGCGGGAAAGAGGCTTTGTAAGTCTGGAGGTTTTACGTTTTTCGGCTGAAGAAGTAGAGGTGTTGATGAATTATGAGTATGTAAAACCCAGTGAAAGCTTTTATCTGGTGATATATGACAGTATGGTAGTGGTTTTATTGGATGACAGGCAGACTGTATATATGCATACGGGAATCGCGGCAAATGATTTGCCGGAAGAACTGCATCAACAGATTATGCAGGGAATGTATGTGCCAGATGAACGGACCTTATATGATTTTTTGGAAAGCTATACAAGCTGATAAAACAGCAAACGGAGGATGAAGATGAAGAAAAAGGTTGCAATAATCGGTGGTGGCGCGGCCGGAATGATGGCTGCAATCACCGCTGCAAAAGCAGGTGCAGAGGTAACGATATATGAGCATACGGACCGTTTGGGCAAGAAGATATTATCCACCGGTAACGGAAAGTGCAATTTGAGTAATCGGGATATGTCAGCAGAATGTTTTTGCAGTTCCGACCAGGAAGTGGTAAAGAAATGTTTAAAGCTTTTTTCGGTGGAAGATACGATTTCTTTTTTTAATTCACTCGGTTTGCTGATAAAAGAAAAGAACGGCTATCTGTATCCTTTGGCAGAACAGGCGGCTGTCGTTTTGGATGTGCTTCGTTATGCAGTGGAAGGTTTGGGTATAAAAGTGATTTATCAATCGCAGGTGCGTAAGATTTACGGAGTAGGAGAAGCATATGGGGATGCTTGTGTCTGTGTAGAGAATGGAAAAGAAAAAGCAAGGTACAATAGTGTAATTATGGCCTGCGGAAGCAAGGCGGCCCCTAAAACGGGTTCGGACGGAAGCGGATATGAACTGGCGAAGGCTATGGGACATACCATTCAACCGGTATTGCCTGCTCTTGTTCAGTTAAAATGTAAGGATACTTTCTGTAAAGCACTTGCAGGAATTCGATGTGATGCAAAGGTACATATTTACGCAGGTTCCAATATGCTGTGTGAAGAAAGAGGAGAACTGCAATTGACGGATTACGGAATTTCCGGGATACCGACATTTCAATTGAGCGGTTTGGTCAATAAATATATGCTGAAAAATAAGGATTGTAATATAACTGCACGCATTGATTTTTTGCCGGATTACAGTGAGATGCAGCTGGAAGAACTGTTTCAACAACGTTGTACGAGTGATTTGTATGAAACGGGTACGGTGGAGGAGTTTTTTACAGGTATGTTAAATAAAAAGCTAATGTCCTTGTTTATTAAACTGGCAGACTTACAGCCCGGTACAAAGATTTCGGATGTAAAGCCGGAAAAGGTAAGCAAAGTATTCTCTATGTGTAAGGATTTCAGAATGCATATTACGGGTTCCAATGGTTTTGAAAATGCACAGATTTGTACCGGCGGAATACCTCTTCAGGAAGTAAATGAGCAGCTGGAATCCCAAAAGGTGCGTGGTGTTTATTTCGCCGGAGAAATTTTGGATGTGGATGGACGCTGCGGCGGATATAATCTGCAGTGGGCATGGACAAGCGGTGCCATTGCCGGAGAAGCGGCAGCCAGGTAGGAGACGAACATGTTAAGAGTGAATCAAATAAAGGTAACACCGGGAGCGGAAGCTAAGCTTTTGACTCGAAAGGTTGCCGATGTTTTGAAAATAAAGGAAACGGATATTGTTAAGCTACAGATAGTAAAACAGTCCATAGATGCCAGAAGGAAGCCGGAAATATTCTACAGTTATGCTGTGGATGTAGAGCTGGCAGAGGCTGTTTTGGGAAAAGAAGAACAGATTTTGAAGCGTTGTAAGAACAATCAGGTGTCAATTGTTAAGGAACAGACCTATTGTTTTCCGGCGCCCGGCAGAGGTGAGCTGATGCATCGTCCGGTAATTGTGGGAATGGGACCTGCAGGGCTTTTTTGCGCTTATTTTCTTGCAAAAAGCGGCTATGCACCTATTTTGTTGGAGCGTGGCAGGGATGTGGATACCAGAACAGAGGATGTAAAGCGTTTTTGGGAAACAGGTGTAGTAGATGTTGCTTCCAATGTACAGTTCGGAGAAGGCGGTGCAGGTACCTTTTCTGACGGGAAATTAAATACATTGATTAAAGATAAAGACGGACGGAATAAGGAAGTTCTGCGCACCTTTGTAAAGCATGGTGCAACGGAGCGTATTTTGTATGATGCAAAACCACACATTGGTACGGATGTTTTGACTTTGGTAGTCAAAAACATGCGGGAAGAAATCATTCAAAACGGTGGTTCTGTATATTTTGAAACTGAGATGAAAAAAATCTCTATGCAGGGCGGAAAGGTCATCGGCGTGGAAATTGAGGATACTACAGGAAACCGAAGAGTGCT
>JAZSII010000181.1:0-12803 GCA_045533725.1 Acetatifactor sp.
GTTTAAAGAGCAGAATATTTATGGCGTTAGTGGCTGTGGGTGTGCTGCTCTTTTCTTGTGCATGCGGGAAGGAAGAGGCGGTGCAACCGGATGTAAACAGTCACGTCCCGGGAGAGGAGTATGGGTATGTGTCGGAGATTCATACCATGAAAGAAGAGGAGTTTGGCGAATATGGAATGCGTATTCCTTTCTTTACGGAGGATAAATTTTTTTATCGCCATGATGCTTATCCCAACGGACCATACGGTATGCCGGTCAGTATTATGGAGTGCCGGTCCTTAGATAATGTAACACAAATCGGCGATGCCAAATTTGAGTTTTCAGTGCCGGATTGTCAGACCAGTATCAATGCCATGGCGGCAGATGCAGAAGGTAATATTTATGCGGTGTGGAGTGCTTATTCCATTTATGTAGAAGGGGAAGAGTATGACTACAAGTTGCAGGGTGTCTGGCTGGTGAAATATGATGGTGCAGGGAATCAGTTAGAAAGCGTGAGCTTGTGGGAGGATCTGGATGAATGGTATGTTTACGAAATGTGCGTAGATAAAGATGGTAGACTTTATATGAATTCCGGCGAGAAGGTGTTTGTATATAATTCTAAATTGAAATATGAAAAGACCATAGATATCCCCGGTTTTCAGAACATGTTTCTTGTAGAAGGGGAGCAGGTGTTTGGTGTTCGGTATGGGGCAGCGGGACCGGAGCTTATAGAGCTGGATGCTGAAAAAGGCGGTATTAAGGCTACCTATGGCAATATTCCGGCATTTAATGGCTTCTTTGCGGATGGCAGGAATGGGAAACTTCTGTATAGTGGCACGTCCAAATTGTATGAATACGATTTGGCCACCTGTGAATCGGTGGAGGTGCTGAATTGGGTGGATACTAACGTGAATGGTAATTATATCAGTGCGTTTAAGGTGCTTAAAGACGGGAGGTTTGCATTGGTGTATGACAATTATGAGGACAATCCGGAGGTGATTTTCCTGACAAAAGTACCCCGTGCACAGATACCGGAAAAGGAAGTGCTGACACTTGCCTCTTTCACAGGGGACGGTTCCACTCTCCAACAGCATATTATTCAATTCAACCGAAATAGTGAAAAATATAAGGTGGAATTAAAGACTTACTACGAGTATGGTATGGCAAACGGGCCGGAGGATTTTGATGACGCCATGACCTTATTACATATGGATATTGTGAGTGGAGATGCACCTGATCTTATTTATTTGAATCAGCTGGATATATATAATTTGGCAGATAGTCAGGCATTGGAGGATTTAACTCCGTATCTTAAGAACAGTCAGACTGTGAAACGGGAAGATTTTTTGGAAAGTGTACTTGAGGCCTATGAAATAGATGGCAGATTGATAACTATACCATCATCCTTTACCATGAGAAGTCTGTTTGCCAAGGAGCGTCTGGTAGGAGCAGAGGCTGGCTGGACACTGGAAGAAATGATAGCACTTAAAGAGGAATATCCGGAACAGCTCTTTATTCCACGCTTGGATAGAATACTGGCACTTAGAATGTGTTTGGAGTACAGTTGGGAGAGTTTTGTGAATGAGGAAACGGGGGAATGCTTCTTTGACAGTGAAGAATTTGTGAAAGTATTGGAGTTTACAAATTCTTTTGGTCAGTGGGGAGGTTTTGAGCAGGAGCCTTATGATGCTTTGCAAAAGGATGAAATGATTTTAGTGGACGAAGTGATTAGTGGTATAGAGAACTATCAAATGGTTCGTTTACTGATAGAAGAACCTTCCACTGCCATCGGGTATCCGTCAAGTGACGGGACCCCGGTTACGGTGATTTCCGGCTGGGATACCTATGCCATTGCAACAAGAAGTGATAACAAGGAAGGTGCATGGGAATTTATGGAGAGTGTATTGGCGGAAGAGAATATGCAGAAGGTGTACTTCAGTTTTCCTACCCGGGTGAGTCTGTTGGAAGAGATGTTTGCAGAGGCTATGGAGAGGGAATATGAGACGGATGAGGAAGGTAATGTGCTCTATAATGAAGCAGGTGAGCCTATCGAGAAGATTAAGTATACTTGGGGCTATGGAGAATGGACGGCTGAAATATATGCAGCTACGGAGGAGGAAATCAATGAACTACGGCAGATGATGTCCCATGTACGAGTGGAAGGTGGTCGTAGTCAAACCATTATCGAAATTGTTCAGGAGGAGGCCGGTGCCTATTTCTCCGGACAGAAAACCGCTGAGGAAGTGGCGGAAATTATCCAGAGCAGAGTGGAGATTTATGTGAGCGAAAATGGTTAGAAAAAATTAATATTTCTTTAGAAAATCTTAAATTGTTTTTTCTAAGGATATACTTTACAATACTACTGTACAGAAGTAGAATAAAAGAAGAATATGAGGAGAGGAAATATGAAAAAAAGAATTGGACTACTGCTTATGGTAGTATTAATGATGCTTTCTGTGGCCGCCTGTGGGAAAGATGATGTGGCAGAAGGTGCGGTAGGTGAGAATGGAGAACCTATTGCTGAATATGTATATGTTCCGGAGTATTTTGAAATGGAACGCGGAGCAAATGGCTGGTTCTATGATGTGAACCTGAAGGGTGATAAGATTTATTATTCTATGCAGGTCTATGATGAAGAAAACATGACCGTGACCAATAAATTTGCATACCGTTCATTGAGTGATTTGAGTACAGAAAATGCAATTCCGCTTGATTTTGAAGTAGAAGGGATGGAAGTAAGTCTGAATTCCTGCTGTCCCGATGCAGAAGGTAATCTGTATGCCGTTTGGTATGTATACGAACCATATAATTGGGAAGAAGATACGGAGTATTATGAACCGGAAAGCAGTACATATCTGACAAAATTTGACAGTGAAGGCAATCAGGTTTGGGTGCAGGTATTGAATCAGGATATTTTTGGCTATAGTGAGAATACCTATATTCAGAATATGAGTGTTGCAACGGATGGAAAGATAGTTGCCTCTACCGGTTCTGATTTCTATATTTTTAATAGTGATGGCAGCTTGTTTAAAAGCGTTCCCACCGGTTCAGACTGGGTGGACAGCATGTGTATTACCGATGCAGGCAAGCTTTTATTTGCAGCATACGGTATGAATGGTATGGAGCTTAATGAGATTGATCTGGCTACCGGTGCAAAGGGTAATACCTACAAGAACATTCCGGATATGAGCGGAAGAATGGAATATATTAACGGCAAATTATATATGGCCGGATATACCAAGCTTTTTGAATATGATTTGGAAAAGCAGGAAGTGGTTGAGGTTTTAAGCTGGTTGGATAGCAGTGTGGAAGGAAACTATGTACAGGCGTTTACGATAACGGAAGATGGTAAAATTGTGGTGTATGTTGATAATTATTCCACCGGTGCAGAGATTGCGGTTTTGACCAAGAAGCCTGCATCTGAAGTACCTCAGAAGCAGACCATTACTTTGGCTACCCTGTATGACGGAAGCAATTTAACAGAAGCTATTGTAAACTTTAACAAAAGCAATACCCAGTATCAGATTAAATTAAAGGCTTATATCGATAGTACGGTAGAGTGGACCGAGACCACCTATGAGGACGGACTTGCAAGAATGTATGCCGACTTAATCAGTGATAATGCACCGGATATTATTGATTTGACTTATGTGGATGTTCCGAGTCTTGTGGCAAAAGGGGCATTGGAGGATTTAACTCCTTATTTGGAGAAGAGTACTATTGCTAACAAGAATGATTTTGTGGAAAGTGTATTGAATGCATACAATTATGATGGTGTACAGGTAACTGTTCCAAGCTGTTTCCGTATTATGACCTTAATGGGTAAGGCAAGCAATGTAGGAACCGAGCCCGGCTGGACCATGGATGAAGTTATGGCACTGGCAAGGAAGAATCCGGATTCCCAGCTTTTCCAGTATATGACCAAGGAGCAGGCATTACAGCTTTGTATCCAGTATAACAATGATAGCTTTATTGATTATGAGACCGGAACCTGCAAGTTTAATTCTGCAGAGTTTGTTAAGGTATTAGAGTTTGCAAATGAGTTCCCGGATGAATACAATTATGATGATGACCGTAGTTTCCCTGCTATGATTCAGTCAGGAGATGTTCTTTTGGCAGATTTGTATTTGTATGACGTGACGGAATACCAGATGCATCGTCTGATGTTTGAGGAAGAAGCAACCGCTATCGGTTATCCTACCTCAGACGGTACGCCCGGTGTGTTTATTTCCGGACAGGATATGTGCGGTATCAGTGCTTCCTGTGATTGCAAGGAGGGTGCATGGGCATTTATAGAGAGTACCTTGGCAAAGACAGGAGATAACAGTCAAATCTGGATGTTCCCTTCTCGCAAGGATCAACTGGAACAATTGTTTGAGGAATCCATGAAGATTGACTACATGTATGATGAAAATGGTGACATCATGTATGATGAAGAAGGCAATCCTAAGCAGTATCCCAAGACTACATGGGGCTATGATGACTGGGAAGCTGATATTTATGCGGCAACTCAGGAGGAAGTGGATGAAATCAAGGCAATGATCGCAGCTGCAAGACCTATGAGTGGTGCAGATCAGACCGTATATAACATCATCATGGAAGAAGCAGGACCCTACTTCAAGGGGCAGAAGAGTGCACAGGATGTGGCAAATATTATCCAGAGTCGCGTGGATATGTACATAAGTGAGAACTACTAGGGGGGACTTTTCCTTGGAAAAGACAGGCATTAAGAAGAAAAACCTACGCAGGAAAAGTAAAAGAACAAAACGTGTAAAAAGAAGCTCGGGGCTGTTTATAGCCCCAAGCTTTCTTGGCGTGTTGCTCTTTTTTGTGATTCCTTTTATTGTGGTAATCTTTTATTCGCTGGTAGACAATCCCATTGGCAAAAATTTCGTCGGATTGGACAATTTTGAATATATTTTACAAAATAATGCATTTAAGAGAGCTATAAAAAACACGTTTACCTTTTCCGTAGTGGCAGTGCCGCTGGCGGTAGTTTTGTCGTTACTTTTGGCAATTCTTTTGGATACCAAGCTTCCGTTTAGGAGCCAGTTCAGAACCTTTTTCCTGAGCCCCATGATGGTACCGGTGGCTTCCATCGTTTTGATTTGGCAGGTGCTTTTCAGTTATAACGGAGCAGCTAACGAGATTTTACTTTGGTTTGGCAAGGATAAGATTGACTGGTTAAAATCAGAATATGCTCAGGTTGTAATTGTAATTTTGTTTTTGTGGAAGAATCTGGGATACAATATGATTTTATTTATGGCAGCGCTTGCCAGTATACCTAAGGATATTTTGGAGGTGGCAAGACTTGACAGCGCCAGTTCCTTAAAGACATTTTTTTACATAAAAATCAGATACCTGTCATCTACCTTTATGTTTGTTACAATTATGTCTTTGATTAGCTCCTTCAAGGTATTCCGGGAAATATATTTGCTGACGACGGATTATCCGTTTGAATCCATATACATGCTACAGCATTTTATGAATAATACCTTCAGGAATTTGGATTATCAGAAATTATCCAGTGCTGCAGTGCTGATGTCTGCTGTAATGGTAGTGATTATCGGTATATTGTTTATTGTAGAAAATCATTTCGGAAAGGATGTGGAAGGATGAGTAAGAAGAATCAAACCGCAACCCGATTCGAAGTGCGGGCTCACAGAGCAGCGGTACGGAGACGTACGTGGAGCGGATTTAAAATTTTGGTTGCTACCTTATTGGCGGCCGGAGTGGCATGTCTGTTTTTGGCACCAATTGTGCTTACCATAACCAATTCCTTTATGTCTTCTACAGAAATATCAGCCAATTACGGCAGTATTTTTGCCACTACCGATACGGGTGGTAAGGTGTACATAGCGGAACGTGTGAATCTAAAATTCATACCGGATATGGTATCTTTAAGCCAGTATAAAACGGTACTTTTTAAGAGTCCCGAATATTTATTGAAATTCTGGAATTCCGTTGTTTTGGTAGTGCCCATTGTAGTATTTCAGCTGGCAGTGGCAGCACTTGCGTCTTTTGGATTTGCGCGATATGACGGAAAACTTCGGTCCATGGTATTTTTCTTATATGTTATTTTGATGCTTATGCCTTATCAGGTAACGCTGGTTCCTAATTATCTGGTATCGGACTGGCTGGATATTCTGGATACGAAATGGGCCATTTGGCTACCGGGTATTTTTTCGCCCTTTGCAGTATATCTGTTGACAAAGTTTATGAAACGAATCCCTACCTCGGTAATAGAGGCGGCCCAGATTGACGGGGCGGGGGAATGGCAGATTTTCAGAAGAATTTGTTTACCCTTGTGTAAGGGGGCAATGGCCAGTGCGGCAATTTTGGTATTTATTGATTATTGGAATATGGTTGAACAACCGTTGATTTTGTTGTCTGACCCGGAAATGCACCCCTTATCGGTATTTTTGAGCAAAATTAATGCCGGAGAGGTGGGACTTGCATTTGCGGTGGCAACAGTTTACATGATTCCCAGTTTGTTTGTATTTTTATATGGTGAGGAGTATCTGGTAGACGGTATTACTTATCAGGGTGGAATTAAAGGTTAGGAGGAGCATATGAGCGAGAATAAGAAGAATAAAAGAGAGTGGGTAAAGACAGCAGCAATAATCTTTTTGTCAATTATGCTGGTACTGACTTTTTTCTCCAATACAATTATGAATCATTCCCTTCCGGAGGTGGCAACACAGTATGTACAGCCGGATACCATTACAGCAAAAATCAGAGGTAACGGTATTATTGAAAGCGGAGACCCCTACAGTGTGAAAATTCAAGGGGTACGTAAGGTTGAGTCCGTGGAAGTTCGTGAGGGAGATTTTGTTAATAAAGGTGATATTTTGTGTTATCTTTCCTCAGAAGACAGTGCAGAGCTTACTGCTGCAAGAGCAGAGTTAAAAGCAGCACAGAATGCATACGATATGGCACTTTTGGATATTGAAGACGTAAGTGTAATGCAGAGTGGTGGTGCAGTGACACCGGCGGATTATCAGGCAAAGGTAATTGCATTAAAGAATGAAATTGCACTTGCTGAGGCGGATGTGGAAGCGGCGCGTAAGAAGTTGACCGAGTTGCAGGTATGGGGAAATGCCCTGACTACCCAGATCAGTGTGACTCCTTCCAATAATGCCAATACGGATGCGGAAGAAAAGGCGGTAGCTAATGCGCAGGCGGCAGTAACTGCGGCCGACCTTGCAATACAGGCTGCAATAAATGAGCAGGCAAGAAGTCAGAATGAACAGACTAAGCTTCAGAATGAATTGGATAAGTATATGCTGGCAGTCAGTGGCGGTGATGCTGATCTTGCTTATGTAATGAGTTTGGAGCAGACCATTGCGGCAGAAAAAGAAAAAGAGGCGGCTGCTGTTCAAAAGAAGGCGGATGAAGAAGTAAAGAAGGCGGATGCGGAATATGCATTAAGAGTAGCTGAAAAGGCATTAAGTGATAAAATTGCTTCCGGTGATACATCAGGTACTATTGCAACATTGCAGGCACAGTTAGACCAAAATACCGTGGATGTATTTCATGCAAGTAATGATTTAACAGCCAAAGAAGCTATTCTGACGGAAAAGAATGAAGCATTAAATGAGTATATAAGCGGAATTAAGACTTCTATAGATTTGAATTCCTTGCTGGAAAGCGTTTTGGCAGCGGAAGAAAGAGTTGCCAAATTAGAGGCGGATGTGGTAGGCAGTGAGGTGGTGGCACCTATCAGCGGAACCATTATCAGTTCCAATGTAAAGTCCGGATTAGATACACCGGATGATGGTATTGTGTTTACTATGCAGCCGGAGGGTGCAGAATTTACCATGAGCTTTTCGGTAACCAATGATCAGGCAAAGAGACTCAGTGTGGGCGATATTGCCGAACCTGTAAATGCATGGCGATATGATGACATGCAGATTGTGCTGGAAAGCATCAGACCGGATAAAAGCAATCCGGCAGAAAATAAATTGTTGGTATTTAGTATTACCGGTGAAAATGTAGTGGCAAATCAGTCCTTAAATGTGTCTGTAGGACAAAAGAGTGCGACATATGATATGGTAGTTCCAAACAGTGCCATTCGTGAAGATAATAACGGTAAATTTATTTTAATTGTAGAATCAAAGAGTTCACCCATCGGTACCAGATACATTGCAACACGTGTGGATGTACAGGTGATTGCAAGTGATGACACAAAATCGGCAATTCAAGGTGCATTATATGGATATGAGTATGTTATTACCACATCTACAGCACCTATTGAGGCAGGTCAGCAGGTAAGATTGGCAGAGAATTAAGATAGGAGAGACTATGAAGAAGATGAAGAGATTCTTCTCTGTTCGCAGACCGGTTTTGACGATTGCATGTATCTGCTCCCTGATTTTGTTTTTTGTGCTATCGATGATTTCATCGGCAATTATCGCAAAACAGGATACGCAACAGGCTGCATCGCGTTGGAGTGAAACGGGGGATGTATCGCAAATCAGTTGTTTCTTTTCGGTAAATGCATATGTGACAGAGGATTTTTTGGAGGAGTTTTCTCATAAGGTTGATATGGCTTTGCAGGAAGCGGCTGTTGAATCGGTGTCTGAGAATCCCGGTGCCAGATTGTGGACGGATGCGTATAGTGCAAGCGGAACCATCAGTATAACAGGAAGTATAGGCAGTATTACCACGGATGTTATTGGTATTGGCGGAGATTTCTTTCTGTTTCATCCCATACAATTGTTAAGCGGTTCTTACTTTTCGGGTAATGATCTGATGCAAGACTATTGTATTTTGGATGAATTGGCAGCATGGAAGCTGTTCGGTTCCAATGACATAGCCGGACAAGTGGTGGAAATAGGCGGTGTTTCTCATATTGTAACAGGCGTGGTGAAGCACAAAACGGGAAACCTTCAGGAGGCTGCAGGTCTGGATGATATGCTGGTATATGTAAGCTATGATTCTTTGCAGAAGTATGGTACCAATAACGGCATCAATCATTATGAAATTGTAATGCCGAATCCGGTAAAGGATTTTGCATATAACTATGTGAATGAAAATATCGGTATTTCCGAAAAAGAGGTAGAAATTGTTGAAAACAGCAACAGATACAGTGCCTGGAACAGAGTAAAGCAGATTGGGAAATTGCCCACACGCGCCATGAACGGAAAAGCAATTATTTATCCGTATTGGGAGAATGTTGCCAGGGCAAACGAAGATATTTTGGCATTTATTATGCTGGGAGAACTTATATTTTTGGGCTTTCCCTCTATAGTAGTTCTGATAATATTGATTCGTTTGTGGAAGAAGAAAACATGGACAGTTAAGTCGGTACTTATCAAATGCAAGGATAAATTGTTGTCAGCATGGGATTTTATTCGAAATAAAATGAAATCAAAGAGGAAAAGACCCAAAAAGAATGAATGGGTTGATATTAAAGAATATGAGGAGGAGTAGTATGAAGAAGATGAAACGATTGTTATGTGTGACATTGGCATTGGTAATGGTATTGTCACTGTGTTCCTGCAAAGACGGGGAAGAAGAAGTAAGCCCCGAGGCGCAGGCGCAGGCGGAAGCTAATACCGCAGAAGCTAAGAAATACGTTTATTCCGGCAAGGATATTGATCTTGGTGTGGATTTTAACAATGTGGGAATGTATGGTATGACCTGCGTTGATGGACGTGTATATGTGCTGATTGAAGACTGGAATAATGAGCTCGGTGGCGGTGAAGGCTCCTCGGATGCAGTGGCAGATGATGCAATTGAACCTCGTGTAAACGTAGTGGTGGATGGCGACATGGCGATAGAGGACGGTGTGATAGAGGTGTATCCTATGACGCCGGAAGAAGAATATGTATATATAGGTCCCTCTTATTATTTGATATCCGCGAAGTTTGACGGAACAGATAAGCAGATGCACAAACTGGAGATCCCGCAAACCGGTTCCTACAGTTATATTTCTGCTAATTATATGGCAAAGGACGGATCTGTCATTGTTTTAGTGGAAAGCGCATATGAAGATTATTCTGACCCGGAAAATCCTATTTATGAGCCAAGTTATGTAATGTATAAATGGGACAATCAGGGTGTGAAGCAGTGGGAACTAGATATGACTCCGAATACGGAAGAAGGAGCCTATGCTTGGTTCTATGTAAATAATTTCATGGAAAATAATGATGGTACATTATCTCTTATTACCGGTGAGCAGGAGGTGATTATTCTCAGTGCGCAGGGAGAGATTGTAGACCGATATAAAATGAACGAAAGCGGAACTGAGAATATAGGCCAGATATTTAAAACGAAAGATGGTACGGTATATGCTACTTCATATGCCGATGACTGGATGAAAATGTACATTTCCACCTATGATATTAAGACCGGTAAATTGGGTGAAAAGAAAGAATTGCCGGAAGGTTTAAGCAATTTTAGTATGTATCCCGGCAGTACAACCGATTTGCTATTAAGTAATTCCATGGGTATCTATACATACAATATCGGAGACGCAGAACCGGTTAAGATTATGGACTTTATTAACTCTGATGTTCCAACCTATGGTATGTATAATGTTACCATTCTGGATGATAAAACATTCGTGGCAAATTATACTGATTCTACGGATTACAAAAGTCATATTGCAGTATTTACTTATGTGGACCCTTCTACAATAGCAGATAAGGCAGTTATTACATTGGGCTGTCAGTATTTGGGCGGAGATATTAAGGCAAGAGTAATTGAGTTTAATAAGACCAATCCCAAATACAGAATCAGTGTAAAATCTTACGGAGAAACAGGGGATTATGAACAGGCAATTACTCAGATGAATAATGATATCATCAGTGGTCAGATGCCGGATATTGTAATGATTGAAGCTAATCAGGATATCAGCAGTTGGGTAAACAAGGGATTGCTTGCAGATATCAGAGCGCTGATTGAGGCAGACAGTGAATTGGCGAATCAGGAGTATTTGCAGAATATCTGGGATGCATTTGCCATTGACGGAACTTTATATACTTTGGTGCCGGATTTCACAGTAGAAACCTTTGCAGTTAAGAAATCTTTGGCAGGAAACAGAACCGGTTGGACCATGAGCGAATTCCAGCAATTTATGAAGGGCATGGGACCTGATGTATCGCCCTTTGGCAGTGATATGTTACGTGATTCCTTCATGTATTATATGATGAATTACTGCGGTGGCGATTTCGTGGATATCAATACCGGAACCTGTAACTTTATGTCGGATGAATTCATTGCCATGTTGGAATATGCAAAGGCCTTGCCGAAAGAATTCTCAGAGGATTACTGGGAGGATTACGATTGGACTTTGTATGAAAGTCAGTATCGTGACAACAAGGCAGTACTGTTAAATGTATATATGTACAGAATCTCAGATTTGGTATACACCATTCATGGTAATTTGGGCGAGGAAGCAGTATTTATTGGATTCCCCGGTCTGGAAGGTAATACTTCCGTGATTCGTCCCGGTAGTTATATGTATGGTATTTCCGCTAAGTCACTGAATGCGGATGGTGCATGGGAGTTCTTGAGATATTATTTAACGGAAGAGTATCAGAATAGTGATGAATTGTACTCTTTGCCGGTATTAAAGTCTGCATTTGAGACAAGGGCAATGGATGCTACTAAGAGACCCTATTGGATTGATGAAAACGGTGAAAAGGTAGAGTACGATGATTATTACTACATGAATGGTGAATCCATTGTGTTAGAGCGTTTTACCAAGCAGGAAGTGGATGAAGTCTGCAATTTCGTGTATTCTTTAGATAAACGAGGCTACTATAATCAGGATATTATTAATATCGTGAATGAGGAAGCTGCATTATTCTTCGACGGACAGAAGAGCGCAAGAGATGTGGCAGCGGTTATTCAAAGCCGCGTGCAGTTGTATGTGGATGAAAACCAATAAAACAGTGTGAAATAAAAAGAACGGGTGCCGAAGGTGGGCATCCGTTCTTTCTTGCTCTTGCGTCAGATAAGTTAAAGCTATAGTATGTTCAATCGTTTCATATGGTGTTCAATATTCAGTTCTCTGCCGTGTTCTTTCAGCCAGTTGCGACTTTCTTTGTAGTCCGGCAAGACGGAGGCCACCATATTCCAGAAATCCCTGGAGTGATTCATGTGTGTAATATGGCAAAGCTCGTGTACGACTACATAGTCCAATACTTTTAGGGGCGCATACATGAGACGGTAATTAAAGGAGAGGGTGCCGGAAGAAGAACGACTGCCCCAACGGGTCTTCTGGTCACGTATGGTGATGCGGGTATAAGTACCGCCGGTGATTTGAATAAAATGATCCACCCGTTTGGTAAAGTATTCTTTAGCGGCATTCCGATATCGGTTGTCCATAACCTGCATGCGTTTCAGTTCTTCGGGAGAATAAACGGTTTTCATAGAGTTCCTCTTAAATCAGTGGATTTTTTCTGCTAAATATGATACCATACTGAACAGTTAGAATCCAGTGGAAATTAGGTGAGGATGTAAGTATGGCTGATAAAAAGTGTATTGTAATCGGTGCAGGCGATTTGACGGTAGGTCAGGTGCCTGTGGAAGAGGAAGACTTGGTAATTGCGGTAGACGGCGGTATTAACTATTGCAGTGTATTGGAAATAGAGCCGGATATTTTGTTGGGAGATTTTGACTCTGTAAACGAGGCACAGAGAGAGGCGATTATGCAGAGGAAGGAAGAAGCACCGGGGCGTGTGGGGGTATTGAAACCGGAGAAGGACGATACGGACATGTTAGCGGCATTTCGTTTGGGCTTGGAGAAGGGGTGTGATTATTTTCTTATATACGGAGGATGCGGAGGCAGAGGGGAGCATACCAGAGCCAAT
>JAZSII010000129.1:0-4783 GCA_045533725.1 Acetatifactor sp.
AAGTACGTGAAGTGGGATATGAACAGACCGCTGAGTGATTTGGGAAGCGCATGCCTTGGTGCGGAAAATCAGGGTGAATTATACCACAGATTTGTATTGGGAACCTATGAAATGCAGGAAAGACTTCTTGCAGAATTCCCGGATTTGCTTTTGGAAAATTGTTCCGGCGGCGGTGCACGCTTTGACCCGGGAATGTTGTATTACAGTCCTCAGATTTGGTGTTCGGATGATACGGATGCCATCGAGCGACTGATGATTCAGGAAGGAACGAGCCTGATTTATCCTTTGTCTGCCATGGGAGCCCATGTGAGTGTATGTCCCAATCATACGGTGGGCAGAAGTACACCTTTTGATACAAGAGGGTATGTGGCTCTTGCAGGTACTTTCGGATACGAATTGGATATTACGAAATTAAGCGATGAAGACAAGGCTATAGTGAAGCTTCAAACCGCTATGTATCATAAGTTTAATGATATTGTGCGGGAGGGTGATTACTACCGTATCGCTTCTTACGGAGAGAATCATTTGTATGACTGTTTCCAGGTGGTTAGCAAGGACAAGAAGCAGAGTCTGGTGTTCTATGTGCAGGTATTGAATGAGGCAAATATGCATTCCCGCATTTTGAGACTGCAGGGTTTGGATGAGACTGCTGTTTATAAAGTAAGTGAGCTGGATATGCATGTGGAGACTGCGGCGGATATGGTGAAAGATACCGGAAAAGCATGCAGCGGCGGACTTCTTATGAAGGCAGGTATGAATTTTGAACGTATGTGGGGAGATTTCAGGGCAAAGGTAATCTTCCTGGAGGCATAGGAGATAAAAGATGGCGAAGAGTGTGAGAATGGCAGATATTGCCAAGGAGCTGGGCGTCAGTACAGTGACGGTTTCCAAGGCTCTTTCCGACCAAAAGGGTGTTAGCGAAGAAATGCGTGAGAAGATTAAGGCGTTGGCGGTTCAGATGGGTTACAAATCCAATAGCAGTGCCGGAGAAAACGTACATCCAAGCTACAATATCGGTGTGTTGGTGCGGGAAACCTACATAGAGAAATATTCCTCCTTTTATTGGGAGTTTTATCAGAAAATTAATTTTAGTGCAGGAGAAGAAAATTGCTTTGTGCTCCTGGAGGTTTTAGGAACCGAAAGTGAATCGCAGCTTACTCTGCCTAAGCTGATACAGGAAAACAAAATTGACGGACTGATGATTTTGGGCCAGTTGACTACGGAGTATCTGGAAATGCTGCAGGCGAATACCAATGTGCCCAGAGTTTATATGGACTTCTATGACAGACGGGTGCAGGCGGACAGTGTCATCAGCAACAGTTTTTATGGTACCTACCACATGACGGACTATTTGTTTGATATGGGCCATGTGGAAATCGGTTATGTGGGTACTTTGCTTGCTACGGAGAGTATTACGGATAGGTATTTAGGCTACTACAAGGCAGTTATGGAGCATGGCAAGGAGCCTTGTAAGGATTGGGTAATTGCCGACAGAGAGTCCCATGTGCAAATTTATGAGAAATTGGAACTGCCCAAGAAATTGCCCACTGCTTTTGTGTGTAACAGCGATTTGGCGGCAAGTAAACTAATCAGAGCATTAAAGGAAAAAGGGTATCGTGTACCGGAGGATATTTCTGTAGTAGGGTATGATGACTATTTATATCCCGGTCTGTGTGATATTGGGATTACAACCTATTCCGTGAATATGGAGAAAATGTCACAGGTAGGGATGGAAATGCTCTTAGAGCGTATGGCGGGGAGTGAACATCCTTATACCATGCAGGTAGTTGAAGGAATGTTTTTGAAACGTGACAGTGTGCGGGAAATTTAAAATAGAAAAAGGAAAGAGCAGGAAAAGAAAATGAGTATAGCAACAGAAATGAAGAAGCATTTACAGGAAGTGATTTTGCCTTTTTGGAAGAACTTAAAGGATGATGAGTTTGGTGGATATTATGGATTTATGGACACGGAACTGAATTTGGATAAGAAGGCGGTAAAGGGCTGTATCTTAAACAGCCGTATTTTGTGGTTTTTCTCCAATGCATGGGCGGTATTAGGAGATGATAGTTTGAAGGAATATGCGGACCATGCCTATGAATTCATGAAAAAGTATTGCTATGACGAGGAAAGAGGTGGCGTATATTGGTCCGTAACCTACGACGGCAAGCCGGAGGATACCACCAAGCATACTTATAATCAGGCATTTGCCATTTATGCGCTTTCTTCTTACTACGATGTATCCGGCAATGAAGAGGCACTCGCTTTGGCAAGAAAGCTTCGTGATGTGGTGGAAGAGAAGTGCTTTGATGAAGTAGGTTACAAAGAAGCTTTGGATATTAACTTTGCACCGGCGGAGAATGATAAGCTCTCCGAAAACGGTGTTATGGCGGACAGAACCATGAATACACTCTTGCATGTATTTGAGGCTTATACCGAGCTCTATCGTGTGACCAAGGATGAAATTGCGGCAACTAAGCTTCGTTGGATGATGGATTTGGTGGCAGAGAAGATTTATAATCCTGCTTTGCATCGTCAGGAGGTATTTTTTGACAACAATTATACCAGCTTGATTGATTTGCACTCTTACGGACATGATATTGAGACTGCATGGCTGGTGGACAGGGGTGCACAGGTGCTGGGAGACGAGGCGTATATTGCCAAGATGGCGCCTATTACCGCTGATTTGGAACAGCAGGTTTATAAGCTGGCGTATAGCGAGAATTCCTTCAAGAATGAGTGCGAGCGCGGCGTGGATGATGAAAGACGTGTATGGTGGGTACAGGCAGAGGCTGTGGTAGGCTTCTATAACGGCTGGCAGAAAGATAATTCGAAGACGCATTATTTGGAAGCGGCAGAGACTATTTGGCAGTTTATTCAGGACAAGGTAGTGGATAAGAGAGAGGGCAGTGAGTGGTTTTCTGAAGTGGATGTGAATGGTAAGCCTTATATGCATAAGCCCATTCTGGAGCCATGGAAGTGTCCTTATCACAACGGACGTATGTGCTTGGAATTGATTAAGAGAACAAGATAGAGGTTATAAGGTATGAGTGTTTTAGAAAAGTATGTGGGTGCGGGCGAGTGTGTTGTTAAACCGGATAGTGAGAAATTGCAGTATTGCGGTCGAATTGATTTTGAGTATGAGGACGGTCCTTTGTGGGTATATCCCTGTACTTATGTGAAACTGCGTTTTAGAGGTAAGTCAATCAAAGCGGTTATGACCAATCAAAAGAGTTATTGGCAGAGTGAAATGGGCTGGATTCTGGATGGCAGAGAAGGCAGGGCGGTGCTTGCCGACGAAGGTGTGACCGTATTTGCCATTGCGGAAGATTTGGAGGATGGAGAGCATGAACTTTGCCTGTACAAGCGAATGGACGCCTGTCACAGAGTAGTATTTCATGGTTTTGTGGTGGATGATGGATTTGTACTTTTAGAGCCACCTGTAAGACCTGATCGAAGAATAGAGGTATATGGGGATTCTGTGTCTGCAGGAGAGGTCTCTGAGGCGGTTGACTGCTGTGGTCAACCCGATCCCGAGCACAATGGCGAGTACTCCAACAGTTACTATTCATACGCGTGGTTGACAGCCAGAGCACTTGGAGCAGAACTCCATGATATTGCCCAGGGCGGTGTGGCACTGATGGACAATACAGGCTATTATAATATGCCTAACACCAAAGGTATGGAGTGGATTTATGACAAGATCCAGTACCAACCAGAAGAAGGCGGCAGTAAGCTTTGGGACTTTTCCAAGTACACTCCGCAGGTGGTGATTTTGGCCTTTGGACAGAATGATAATTACCCGGAGGATGTGATGCAGGACTTTTATGGGGAGAAGGCCATGGAGTGGAGAACTCGTTACGGAGCGTTTGTTAAGCGGTTGCGTGAGATTTACCCTGAAGCACATATTATCTGCAAGACTACGATTCTGTGCCATGATTTCAGCTGGGACAGAGCTATTGAAACGGTGGTGGAAGAGTTGCAGGATGAACAGGTGCATTATTTCAAGTATTCCAATAATAGTGTTGGTACTCCCGGTCACATCAGACGTCCTGAAGCAGAGAAGATGGCGCAGGAATTGAGCGCTTACATAGAGAAGTTAAATAAAGAGTGGGGATTTTTTGCGTGTTAGCATGGCTCTATTAGATAAATAAGAATTGACCGAGCTCTTTAGAGCGAGGGATGACAATTGAACGCAGTTCAATTGTATGGGGTTAATGGAATTTGATAAATAAGAATTGAACGAGCTCTTTAGAGCGAGGGATGACAATTGAACGAAGTTCAATTGTATGGGGTTAGTAGAGTGTGGAAAACTTTATAAAATATACGTATATTTACGGAATTGGGTATATAGTAGCAAATTAAATGTATATACCCAAAAATTCTAGGAAAGTGCTGCAATATATGTATATATTTCAACGTAATACAGGCTTTTGGGTATGAGCGACGCGGTAGCAGTATTTATACCCAAGAAATGTATGGTTTTGTGGGTATATGCGACAGAGTCAGCTCTCTATACCCAAAACAGTCACTATTGGCGAATTATGAGGCTAAAAAGGGCTGATTTATGCTAAAGATTGGATATGGGAGCTGAAGACGGCTATATATACCCAAAGAACGAAATCTTTAGTTTGATGGAGCGATAAATCCCAATTTGTAGAACAGTTAGATAAACAAGCAATTTATGAAATGTTCTTAGATGATTTTAAAAATGAAATGACAACCATTGTTGAGAATATTTTTGAAGATGGTCAGTGGGCTATTTTGGAATGGAGGGACCCCCTCG
>JAZSII010000084.1:0-24270 GCA_045533725.1 Acetatifactor sp.
TATCTAAATGGGAGGCAGATATTGCACTGCCCGAAACGGAGAAATTATTGTTACTGGGAGAATTATTTCATGTTTCCATGGACGTGCTGCTAAAGGACGAATTGACCCTGAATGAGGTAAAGGAAGAGCATACCTGCGGGAACAATGCCGTTCAGGAAAAGAAGCAGGAAGTTTATGAGGGGGCACTGATTAAAGAAAGTATAACGGACGATTCCATCATTGACTTAATCAATGTTCATAAGATTGAGTTGTGGAATACCGGTGGAAAACCGAAATATTGGACAGTGTTGTTCTTTACCAGTGATAAAAAGGATTTTCCGGAGCAGGTTGCCAAGGTTATGGTGGCAGATGCAGATAAGGGTGGTAATTGGTTCGTGGATTTCAAGGCAGGGAATGTGAAGTATGTGGTATTTAAGGATAAGGTGCTGAAATACCGGATTGGTAATCAGGAAGAGAAAGAGCTGGTATGCGCAGAGTGTCGCAAGTTAGGCATTACGGATGCGGAAATGAATTGGGCGGAGTAGGAGGACTGTATGTATCGTTTGGGGATAATTGAAGAAAGCATTGACAATAAGGATGTGCTTGATGAATTGGAGCCCTATTTTATATCACAGCGTATTGAAAATGTGCCGGAGGATGAGTGTCCGGTTTGGCATGTAAATGAATATCAGATACCGGATAATAGAATTGTGAAAATTACAGATGTGTTGAAACAGCACGTGAAGAAAACTTGGTATTGCCATGCCTTTAGTGATGAAAAATTGTTGGTTGTATTTAAAGGGAAATGGTTTGAAGTATCCTTAAAGAAGGATGAAACATGGGACGAGATGATTGAATATGGAGTAAATAAGGCTAACGTAGAAAGAGGATATTTGGAGACGATTCCATTGCATATATAAATATGCAGAAGGAAGTCTGTAAATCTTCTTTTTTTAGTCTTGACCTTGCCCCAAGGGTAAGGTTTATGATGAATATAAGATTAATCGAAGTTCATTATTTTAATGAATAAACAATGTTCCCGGGGACCTTTTATGCAATAAGTTTTTATTTGATGGAGGGTTCAGAGTATGAATGATAACAAAAATTATATTCAGTGGATTCGAAGTAAAGTCGGACACGAAAAAATCATCCTCGTTTTTGCCGGTGGATGTATTCTTAATGAGAAAAGCGAGGTGCTTCTCCAAAGGCGCGGTGACACGAATATGTGGGGATTTCTCGGTGGTGCAATTGAACTTGGAGAAACCCCTGAAATGGCAGTGATAAGAGAAGTAAAAGAAGAGACCGGTCTGGACGTGGAAGTAGGAAGAATAATCGGCGTATACACGGATTGCAATATGAAATATGCCGGTGGCGATGAAGCTCATAGTATTGTAATAGGTTATGAACTGCGAGTCGTAGGTGGTAAGCTTTTTTGTGACGGAGAAGAGACATTGGAACTGAAATATTTTGCAGCAGACCATATGCCGGAACTGTTTTGCAAACAGCATGAAGAATTTTGGCGTGATATTAACATGCGGGAGGGATTATCATGAATCAATACTATACCATCGGTCAGCTGGCAAATCTGGCCGGAATATCTACCAAAACCTTGCGTGTTTATGAAAGAAAGGGTTTGCTTTTGCCGGAACGTAATGAAGAAAATGATTACCGCATATATGGGGAAGAAGCTGTAAAAACCTTGGAAAAAATCCAGTTGATGAAGTATTTGGACTTTTCGTTGGATCAGATTGCAGACTTTTTGCAGCTCTATGAAAATACCAGCAGGGAAAGCATGCTACTAGAGCAGAAACGCTTGCTGGAGAAGAAAAGGGCACAGTTAAATACGGTGATTGCCCATGTGGACAGGGCTGTGAAGGAGTGTCAAATGGGAGAGCAGGATGGCAACTCTTTTTTGAAATCGCTGGGTACGATTGTGAAAAATCAGCGTGCGGACGAGATGGCAGGATTGTTAATGAAACATGCGGACGAACCGCGTGGCTGGTCGAGATTTATTTTTGAGACTGCAAAGTTAAAGCCGCATATGCAGGTGTTAGATGCCGGGGCAGGTTGGGGAAATCTATGGAGATTTAATCAGGAGCGATTGCCGGAGAGTATTCAGGTAACCTGTATAGACAAGCATAATACCCATATGGATACCTTCAGTACATATGTCGAGGAAGGGAATTTGGCAGAAAAGGATACAAACAGTACGTTTTCTTTTGTGTGGGAGGATATGGAGGAGATGGCTTTAAAAGGGCCGTATCATCGTATTTTCTTTAACCACGTAGTATCTCATATCAGTGACAGAAATGCTTTATATAAAAAATTTTCAGAAGCACTTGCGGAAGATGGTGTCTTTATTTGTACTTGGGGAGGATTACTCTTTTATGAAAAATTGCAACCATTATTACGGGAGTTTTTTGATGAGAAAGAGTATTCAGAACTGTACAACTTATATCTCAAACACAGAACATATGTGGAAGCGTGGGAAAAGGAAATACAGGTGGTGTTTCCGATGGTTGAAAAGCACACTTATGTTACAACACTGAACTTTAATACAGTAGAAGAGGTTGCAGATTACATTCAACAGGTATGTCGTCCGGTAAGAGAGGTTTTGGAAACCAGAAGAGGTGAATTCTTAGAGTTTTTAAAACAGTTTAAGAATGGGCAGGGTTGCTTTTCTTTTAGAAAAGACACCTACCTGTATTGTTGCAGGAAGGAGGCATAAGTAACATGTCAACATGGGTTACACATTTATGGGTTGCAGATAATGTGTTACAACAGATGCCGGACTTAAGAAAACATGAGTTTTTGGTCGGTAATATCGCCCCTGATTGTAATGTGGAAAATGAGGATTGGACAAGCTTTACACCCTCGAGAGAAGTAACACATTGGATGAGCGCTGAGAGAAAGATAGCAGCGGATTGTGACAGATTTTTACATGAATACATGAATAAGAGAGAATTGTGTGATGTCGAGGAAGAGTCTTTCTTATTGGGTTATTATGCGCATTTGATTACGGATGCTGAATTTCAGAGGTATATTCGGGATGAGGAAAGAGTTAAGGCCACTTGGGAAAGGATAAAGAAGCATCCGGAACTAAGCAAGCTTTCTGCCGGAATGGAAGAATCATGGGACGCTGTGAAACTGCTTATTAACAAGAAAGAACGAATTAAGGACATCTGTTCAATCGAGAGTGAATATTTGGAACGGCATCCGGAGTCGGGCTATCTGACAGATATTATTGGACTGACAGAGTTTCCTGACTATATAGACTATTTACCGGTAGGCGCCATTGCGCGCAAAGTAAAGGTTATGGGGGGGATACCGAAGAGGGAAGAGAGTCAATACCCCTATATTGGTATGTCTGTCGAAGAATATCATTCTTTTGTTGATAGTGCAACGAAATTGGTTGTTGAGGCGATAAAAAAGTATAAGGGAATCACACCACCCTAAAGAAATATTCAGTAATCTCTTCCGGTGTCTCCTTCATTTTATGATCAATCCACCACTTCAAAGTATCCACAAAGGTTGATACAATATGATGTTTCCAAAAGGAATCCGGCAGGGCTTTGTCCCTGCGGGATTCAAACATGGAAAGTTCGCTTTCAATCAGTTTCTCCAGATTATCCCGAAAATATCTCAGGAACAGTTCGTTGTTTTGGGAGGAGAGAAGTATCAATATGTTATGGTCGTTTTTCTGTAAATGTTTAAATAAGTGCAGGAAAACGGACGTCTCGCCGTCGCATTCAAAAAGATGACGATGGTCATGTCCGGAGTCGCTTGCAGTGTCAAAAATATGACAGAATAATTCTTCGCAAAATTCCTTCAAAAGAAAATCCTTGGTTTCAAAGTGGGCATAAAAAGTGGCTCTGCCCACATCGGCCTTCTCGATGATTTCTCCAACTGTAATTTGCATAAAATCCTTTTTCGAAAGCAGTTCCGTAAAAGCATGAAAGATGGCTTCTCGTGTTTTGCGCTGGCGTCTGTCCATAATATTCTCCATTTCCGTACATTTTCTTAAATTTGTTCCGTAATGAATAGCCGTATCATATCGTATGTTGTATTGTGCTTACATTTTGATACAATAAAACTGAACATTGTGTACGGTATTGTATATAGCGTATCATAAATTAAAAAGATGGTCAATTGGAGGAAGATATGAAAACAGAACGGAATATTTTAATTGCTTTTATTTTGAACTTGGCATTTTCGATTTTTGAATTTGTAGGAGGAATCATAACCGGAAGCGTGGCAATTGTTTCGGATGCGGTGCATGATGTGGGAGACGCCACAAGTATCGGAATCTCGTACTTCTTGGAAAAAAAGAGTAAGAAGCAGCCGGATGAAAACTACACCTACGGATACCTCAGGTATTCTGTGATGGGGGGCTTCATTACAACCTCTATTCTTTTGGTTGGTTCTGTACTTGTTATTTATAATGCAGTACACAAAATGATTGAGCCTACAGAGATTCATTACAACGGAATGATTATTTTTGCCATTGTAGGTGTTTGCGTGAACTTTTGCGCAGCCCTTTTTACCAGAGAGAGTGGCTCGTTAAATCAAAGAGCAGTGAATCTTCACATGCTGGAGGACGTACTTGGCTGGGCTGTGGTGTTAGTGGGCGCCATCGTAATGAAGTTTACGGATTTTGCTCTTTTGGACCCGATTATGTCCATGGGCGTAGCACTTTTTATTCTGGTAAATGCTTTTGGTAACTTAAAGGAAGTGGCAGATTTGTTTTTGGAGAAAGCACCCCATGGTGTTCATGTGGAGGAGCTGCAGGAACATATCAGCGAGATAGAAGGTGTGTTGGATGTGCATCACATTCATATTTGGAGCATGGATGGTCAGAATCATTACGCAACCATGCATATTGTAACGGACGGAGATACTCATGAAATAAAGGAAGCTGTCAGGGAAGAACTGAGAGAGCATGGAATCAGTCATGTTACCATAGAAACAGAAACAAGCGCAGAGCATTGTCATGAAAAGCATTGCCATGTGGAGGCAGGTACTCACACAGGACACGGGCATCATCACCACCACCATCATCACCACTAGGCATAGGATGCTTGGTGAAGCAAATTTCCCGGGGGAAGCGCCTTGACAAGACTTGTCTAATGGTGTAGACTAGGTTTAAGTCTAACGCAGTAGACAAGAAGACGGGATATGAAATACTTGTCAAAAAAGGAGGCGAACGCATGGAAATGCCCAAAATACATGAAAGTGAATATAGATTTTGTTTGATTCTCTGGGAGCACGAACCAGTGACTGCCGTAGAATTGGTAAAGCTTTGTCAGGAACAGTTAGGGTGGAAAAGAACCACTACCTATACGGTGATTAAGCGTCTTGGGGAGCGTGGGGTTGTGCAGAATCAGGATGGAGTGGTTACTTCATTGATATCCAAGGATGAGGCACAATCTTGCGAAATTGATGAGCTGGTGGAGAAGAAATTTGAGGGCTCCCTGCCGGCGTTTATCGCAGCTTTTACTAAAAGGCGGGATATGTCTGAGGCAGAGTTGGATGAGGTGCAGCAAATGATTGACCGTATCCGGAAAGGAGACGCTTGATGAACGAACTCTTTTTAAAAGTGGTCAATATGGGCATTTCTGCAAGCTGGCTGATTTTGGCAGTATTGGTGCTACGGTTTTTTATGAAAAAGGCACCTAAATGGATTACGGTTATGCTTTGGGGGATGGTGGCAGTTCGCTTGATTTGTCCTTTTAGCTTTGAGAGTGATATAAGTCTGGTACCCAGTGCGGAAACCATTCCTTTGAACATTGATATACGGGAAGCACCGGCCATTGACAGTGGTGTTGATGCTATTGATAAGATGATAAATCTTACGATTTTGGATAGCTTTGCACCACAGCCTGCCACATCCGTAAATCCTTTGCAGATTTGGATTTTGATTGCGGCAGTGGTTTGGATAGTGGGGATGACAGGCATGCTGCTTTATTCTGCATTTAGCTATATAAGGCTGCGTCGCAGAGTAGCAACTGCGGTGCGTTACAAAGAACGTATTTTTCAAAGTGAAAGTGTAGGCTCGCCCTTTGTGTTAGGGATAGTGAAACCGCGCATTTATGTACCCTTTAATGTTACGGAGCAGGAACTGGAGCATGTCGTTGCACATGAGCAGGCGCACATCAGCCGTAAGGATCATTGGTGGAAACCATTGGGCTTTTTGCTGTTAACCATACACTGGTTTAATCCTCTGATGTGGGTTGCCTATGTACTTTTATGTCGGGATATAGAGCTTGCCTGTGATGAAAAGGTAATCAGAAAACTGGACAATGCACAGAGGGCGGATTATACACAGGCACTGGTGTCCTGTAGTGTGAATCGTCGTTTGATTGCAGCCTGTCCGCTGGCATTTGGGGAAGTTGGCGTAAAGAATCGTGTAAAGTCTGTTATGAATTACAAGAAACCGGCGTTTTGGGTTGTTTTGGTGTCAGCTATTGCCTGTATCGTGGTGGCGCTGTGCTTTCTGACCAATCCGTCAGTAGTGGAAGGGGAGGATATAGAAAGCACGGTTGGCTTGCCCGATTTCGAGAGCTTATTGCGTGAGGAAACAGGTAAGCAAGTATTTTGCTTTGAAAGCTTTGAGAGTGCAAAGAACCCCGGATATCAGATTGTAGGTTTCAAAATAGGTGAGAGCAGTGAAGAGGCAGAGATGACGGATATGGGCTTTGCGGTATTTCAGACTACAAAGGACGGAACTCAATTATTAGATTGTCATGTGTATGAAGATGCAACGTTAGCTGAAAACGGAATCTATTTCTGTGGGGATCCGGCTGTTGTAGACGAAAGCGGTAAGATGGATATCAGAGATACCTTTGATGTGATTTTGATTAGCAATGAAGAAGTTGGTAAAGTGGAAATGCTGTATATGGCGGACGGAAAAGACTCTTTAGTGCGCACAGATGACAATATAACGGCTCCCTGCATGTCCGTATGGGCATGGGAGGATGTGGAAGGATATGATACCGTGGCCATGTATTTCTATGATAAACAAGGAAGGCAGATGAACGCGGATAATGTAATTTTGCTCGAGGAACCTCCTGTAAGGGATGAGGTAAAAGAATCATATGCCACCCTGCTTGCCGGAGATCAGTCGCTTGTAAGTATGAGTGATGTGCAGTGGTGGATACCGTCTTTTACCAAAACGGGAATTATTGAATATGAATACACCTACATGGACTTGGACGGAGACGGCGTAGTAGAACTTTTGGTGCAGATGGTGGACGACCCTGCCGGTTACAATGGCGTATTCCATTATGCAGATGGGAAAATCGTTTGCTGGAACAGTGATGCTATGGAAGGTAGTCATCGTAGTTATCCGTTGTCGGACGGTACCATGGTAAGGCAGTATGATTATAATGGCAATCCAAGTTACACGATTTTTCGTTACTCGAATAGTGGGGAAATGGAGGACATTCATAACCTTTTTGCCCGTGTGTACTTAGTGCCGGAAGACAGTACCGAACCCTGCCCCTATTACACCATAGATGGTGAAGAAGTGACCAAGGAAGTATTTGATGAAAAAGTAAAAGAATTAATTACCGACAAGGTATTGGGTCGTGAGGCTTGGATAAGAAATTGAGACAGTGAGGCTTCTGCAGTTGATGCAGAGGCCTTTTTTGGGCAGAAAACAGGGGAATTAAGTGAAGAGCATTATAGAATTAAATGCACAATTGTGGTAAGATAGAGATAATAAAAATATAGTGACGGAGGCCGTGTAATGGCAAGAAGCGAAGTGGTAACTATCACCAATATGTGTATGGTGTATGATGGTAATAAAGTGTTGGTTCAGGATAAAAAGGATGATGATTACGCCGGAATCACTTTTCCCGGAGGACATGTAGAAAAAGGAGAATCCTTTACAGATGCAGTGATTCGTGAAGTTTTTGAGGAAACCGGTCTGAAAATATCTGCACCCCGGCTGTGCGGCATAAAGGACTGGCAACAAAAGGATGGCTCCAGATACATGGTTCTGTTTTATAAAACGGACAAGTTTGAAGGAACAGTGACTTCTTCCGAGGAGGGGGACGTTTACTGGATTTCTTTGGACGAAATGAAGCAGAAGAAGCTGGCGGACGGAATGGACAAAATGTTGCAGGTATTTTTGGACGAAAATATCAGCGAATACTTTTGGTATAAAGAAAACGGGCAGTGGTTTGACGTGTTGAAGTAAGAGTGAATATAGAGTTAATAATGATGAAAAGGAGAGAAGGGTTATGACAGTAAATGCGCCAAAATGGTTAGACGATGCGATTTTTTATGAAATTTATCCCCAGTCTTTTAAGGATACCAATGCGGATGGTATAGGAGATTTTCAGGGAATTATTGAGAAGTTGGATTATATTAAAGAGCTGGGGTGTAATGCTCTGTGGTTGAATCCCTGCTTTGATTCTCCTTTTGGAGACGCGGGATATGATGTGGCGGATTATTACAAGGCAGCACCGCGATACGGTACCAATGAAGATTTGAAGCGGCTTTTTGAGGAGGCGCATGCCAGAGATATGCATGTGTTGCTGGATTTGGTACCGGGGCATACTTCTGTGGAGCATCCTTGGTTTAAGGAGTCTTTAAAGGCGGAGCGTAATGAATATACGGACCGTTATGTGTGGACGGACTCTATTTGGGAAGAACCTCAGGGAATGGGCTGTATTCGCGGTATTTCCGATAGGGACGGTTCCTGTGCGGTAAACTTTTTCTCTCATCAGCCCGCATTAAATTACGGTTTCTTAAATCCTACAAAACCTTGGCAGCAGCCAATGGATGCACCGGGACCCAGAGCTACCTTGGAAGAAATGAAAAATGTAATGCGTTTCTGGCTTTCCATGGGTTGTGACGGCTTCCGTGTGGATATGGCAGGCTCTTTGGTAAAAAATGATAAGGACAGTCAGGGAACGATTCGTTTGTGGCAGGAGGTAAGAGACTTCTTAAATAAAGAATTTCCCATGGCAGCCATGGTTTCCGAATGGGGAGAGCCGGACAAGTCTTTGCAAGGTGGCTTCCATATGGACTTTTTATTACATTTTGGGCCTTCTCATTACAATGATTTGTTCCGTTGTGAGGAGCCTTTCTTCTCAGACAGAGGAAAAGGGGATGTGTCCGCCTTTGTGGCAAAATATCTGGAGAATTATGAGAAGTCAGAGCGTAAGGGACTTATTTGTATTCCGTCCGGTAATCATGATATGGACCGTTTGGCACGTGCTTTGCAGGGGGATAGTCTGAAGATTGCTTTTGCCTTTTTGTTATCCATGCCGGGAGCTCCCTTTATTTATTATGGTGATGAAATCGGCATGCGTTATGTGGAGAATCTGGTGTCTGTGGAGGGTGGTTATGGCCGTACAGGTTCCAGATCCCCTATGCAGTGGGATAGCAGTGAAAATGCAGGATTTTCGACCGCACCTAAGGAAAAGCTTTATGTGAAACAAGATGAAAGTGCGGACAGACCTACGGTAGAAAATCAGATGGCTGATGAGAATTCCTTGTTCCATGAAATTCAGAAATTGATTCGAGTTCGTCAGAGTCATAAGGCTTTGCAGAGCAAGGGAGAGATTGCTTTTGTATATGCGAAGGAAAATGCTTACCCGTTAGCGTATTTGCGTGCAGAAGGAGAAGAAAAGATTTTGGTAGTAATTAACCCTGCGGCACGAGAGGTTTCTTTTGAGTGTGCTTATGAGCCTAAAAAAATGATTTATAGTTTTGGCGGAGAAGTAGCATGGGCAGATGGTAAGATGACCGTTCCGGCACAGTCGGTGGCATTTTTGAACATCTAGTTTCATAGATGAAAAAAACTTGACACCTTTGTACTACAAGGTGTAGTATACAAACATACTACATATTGTCGTACGGAGGTGTTTTTTTAATGTCTACTTTAAGAATGGGAGTGGCGGAAGCCAGATTTGCGGATGTGATTTGGGAGAATGAGCCTATTACTTCAGGACAGTTAGCTAAGATTGGAGCAACTGATTTTAATTGGAAAAAGACCACTTCACACACAGTATTGAAGCGGTTATGCGAAAGAGGATTGTTTATAAATGAAAATGGTATGGTGACATCTTTGATTTCCAGAGAGGAATATTATGCCCGCCACAGTGAGCAATATGTGGAGGAAAATTTTGGCGGATCGCTTCCTTCGTTCCTGGCGGCTTTTACTACCGGAAAGACGTTTTCGAGGGAGGAAATTGAGGAATTGCAGAAGGTAATAGAGAATATGAAGGAGGAATAGGATGCTGGATAAATGTTTTATACAGGTCTTGGATATGAGCAAGACGGCAAGCTTGGTGATTTTGGTTGTTATTCTGGCTAGATTATTTCTGAAAAAGGCACCGAAGATTTTTTCTTATGTTCTTTGGAGTATTGTTTTGTTTCGACTATTATGTCCGTTTTCCTTGGAAACATCGGTTAGTGTTTTGCCGAAGCTACCGGCTGTAGGACAGGGATATACCTTGTCGGAAGAGGCAATTTCAGTGATGGGAGCAACGGAGGCTGCATATCAGGCTGTGGGAGATGCCTTGAATGGTGGTCTCGGCGTACAACATATTCGAACAACAGAAATGGCGGAAAACGGAATGCCACGTTATGTGACCGGTGATTGGTGGAGTGTTTGGATTCTGTTTGGTCAGTATGTTTGGGTGGTCGGCATGGCGGTTATGCTTCTTCGTAGTGTGGTTTCTTACAGAAAGCTACGTAAGCAGACAGAAGTGTCAGTGCGCTTTAGAGATAATATTTACCTGGCGGATGATGTGAAAACGCCTTTTGTCATGGGGGTATTTCACCCAAGGATATATTTGCCCGGAAATTTGCAGGAGAAGGAGCAGGACTATATTATTTTACATGAGCAGCACCATATCAAGCGTGGAGATGTATTGTGGAAAATGTTAGCCTTTTTGGCTTTGACGTTGCATTGGTTCAATCCTCTCGTCTGGTTGGCTTTTGTTCTGGAAGCAAAGGATATGGAAATGAGTTGTGATGAGGCGGTATTACGTACCATGGGAAGTGAAGTAAGAGCAGACTATGCAGCATCACTTTTGAAATTAGCCACCGGTCATAAAGTGTTTGGCGGTGCTCCGTTAGCCTTTGGCGAAGGAGATACAAAGGCCAGGATACATAATCTTTCTCAATGGAAAAAACCTATAATTGGGGTGGTAATAGCAGGGGGAGTAATCTGTATAATTCTAGGAATTTGTTTATTGACGAATCCAAAAGGTAAGGAAACGGAGGTGGATGAGGAGTCAATAAAGCAGGCAGTAGAGCATGGTGAAATCGTTACAGGCATTACATATGTTCCCTATCAATGCCTTTATATGAATCCTTTGAGTTCCTATGCCGCTATGGGAGGAGACTCCGGCTGTAAGTATGTGATAGGTGAGGATTTCTTTGCAACCATACAGCGCGGCGGTGCTGTAATGCTTGATGAGACCGGAGAACCTGTGGAAGCAGAACCAAATGTAATAGAAGTGCCTAAGTGGGAGTGGCAAAAGTTCCCCTATACGGACGAGGAGTGGGCTTCTTTTTACATACCCGGAGGTATGGAGGAACTGAAAATTAGTGAAGTGTATGATGAAATGTTATATCAGCCATTGCAGGATGGGCTGTTTTTACTGAAAATGGATGAACAACTCTGGCTGGTAAAGTTAAATAATGACCCGAAGATGGGTACTTATCTTTGGAGTATTTATTGGTTGGTGCCGGAGGATGTCATGGGAATGGCACAGTGGGAATATATGCCCATAAAGAGTTCGGGGATACCGTTTTTTAAGTTTGAATTTGATGTGGAAAATACGTTGATTTCGGCGGTTTGTGTAGAAAGTCTTTTGGTGGATTTTGACGCACCGGAAAAAACAAAGGATGTGGGGCTGATTTACGAAAACGGAAGGGCTATGTATTGGTCGCCGCTGGATAAGGACGGCAAGGAAGTGGACAGTGCGGAGATTCATTTTACTATTAACCAAGGAGAGAAAACTGTTTATTCAGGAACTATTTACATTACTTCGGAAGGTAATTCCATGGAAGGCAAAATATACACAGCGGCTCTGGTTGGTACGGGTTTGCATTTACAAGATAGTGAAGAAGGTGGTATAATTACTTTTGTATCACAGTAGTAAAGGCAAAGGAGAAGGATTGATATTATGGTAAAGCACATAATTTTATGGCAGTTAAAGGATGAGTTTAGTGAAGAGGAAAAGGTGAGCATCAGAGCGGGCATTAAGGAAGGCTTGGAAGGTTTGGCAGGCAAAATCCCCGGTCTTACGGAGATTAAGGTGCAGACGGAGATGCTTCCCAGCTCTAATGTAGATGTAATGCTGGATTCCACGTTTGTGGATGAGGCGGCGTTGAAAGGGTATGCAGTGCATCCGGCCCATGTAGAAGTGGCAGATACCAAGGTAAGACCTTACACCAAGACCAGAGCTTGTATAGATTATGAGGGATAGGAGAAGTACGATGGACAAGAAAGAATTAGCAATTGCATTACATGATAAAAAATTTAATTGTTGTCAGGCGGTCGCTTGTGCCTTTGCAGAAGAAATCGGTATGGACGAAGCGACGTTATTCAAAATCGGTGAAGGCTTCGGACTTGGTATGGGTTGTATGGAGGGTACTTGCGGTGCTCTGTCAGGAGCGATTATGTTGGCAGGTCTTAAGAACAGTGACGGTAACATCGAGGCACCGGCAACCAAAGCCGATACATACAAGCTTTCTAAGGAATTATTACAAAAGTTTGTAGAGAAGACAGGCAGCAGTGTTTGTAAGGAATTAAAAGGAGTGGAAACAGGTAAGATGCTCTGTTCCTGTCCGGATTGCATTAAGATTGGTGTAGAAGTGGCACAGGAAGTGCTGGGATTGTAATATAGACATTAAGAAGGGCGTTTCCGTTTAATGCGGAAACGCCCTTTTTGTACTTAGAAAATAAATTTATTTGTCATGAATCTCTGCATGTAATTCCTGTAAGGATTTAATCGGGCTGTCTGAATTTGCCTTTACATAATGGATACCTTCCGCAGTTGCCTTTGCAGCAGCGATGGTGGTCATGTAAGGAATCTTGCCCTTGATAGCAGCTTTTCTTAAGTAGCTGTCATCGGTAGCGCTATCCTTGCCGGCAGGAGAGTTGATGATCATATCTACCTTGCCGTTGGTAATAACATCCAATACATTGGGACGACCTTCAGAAAGCTTCTTAATCTTTTCAGCAGGAATACCGTTTGCGTTTAAGAGGTCACAGTTTCCGCCTGTTGCGATAATCTTGAAACCATCTTCATGAAGCATTTGGGCTACTTCAACGATTTCTTCCTTATCCTTGCGGTTTACAGAGATAAGTACGGTTCCTTCCAGAGGCAATTTGGACTGGGTAGCTTCCTGTGCTTTGTAGAATGCTTCACCATAGGAAGAAGATAAGCCTAATACTTCACCGGTGGAACGCATTTCAGGTCCAAGCAGAGGGTCAACTTCAGGGAACATGTTGAACGGGAAGACTGCTTCTTTCACACCATAGTTAGGGATAACCTGTTCCTTTAATGCAGGAACGGGGGAAGGTCTGCCTGTTAATTCTGAAGTAATAATATCAGTTGCCAAAGGTACCATGCGGATGTTACATACCTTGGATACCAGAGGAACAGTACGGGATGCACGAGGATTTGCTTCGAGCACGTATACCTTGCCGTTTTCGATAGCGTACTGCATGTTCATCAAACCGCGTACATGCATCTCTTCTGCAATCTTTCTGGTGTATTCTTTGATAGTTGCCACATTCTCTTCAGAGATGTGAGCGGAAGGAATGATACAAGCGGAGTCACCGGAGTGAACACCTGCAAGCTCAATATGTTCCATAACTGCAGGAACAAATGCGTGTGTACCATCACTGATTGCATCTGCTTCACACTCAAGAGCATGATTTAAGAAGCGGTCGATGAGGATTGGTCTGTCAGGGGTAACGCCGATAGCGGCATTCATGTAGTTAATCATGCCTTCATCATCGTATACCACTTCCATACCACGTCCGCCAAGCACATAAGAAGGACGAACCATGGTAGGATAACCAATTTTATGAGCGATTTCCAAAGCTTCCTCTACAGTAACAGCCATACCTGATTCAGGCATGGGGATTTCTAACTTATCCATCATTTCACGGAATAAGTCACGGTCCTCTGCAAGGTCGATAACTGCAGGAGAGGTTCCGAGAATCTTAACACCGTTCTTTTCCAAATCGGCAGCCAAGTTCAGAGGAGTCTGACCGCCGAACTGAGCGATTACGCCGAGAGGCTTTTCTTTATTGTAGATACTGAGAACATCTTCCAATGTAAGAGGCTCAAAGTATAACTTATCTGAGGTATCATAGTCGGTTGAAACTGTTTCAGGGTTACAGTTAACGATGATGGTTTCAAAACCGAGCTTCTTTAATGCCAATGCGGCATGTACACAGCAGTAGTCAAATTCGATACCCTGGCCGATACGGTTAGGACCACCGCCTAAAATCATAACCTTAGGCTTATCGGTGGATACAGGGTTCTTGTCTGTTCCGTTGTAAGTAGAGTAGTAGTAAGCATTGTTTTCGGTACCGCTTACATGCACGCCTTCCCAATTTTCTTCCACGCCCAGCTCTATACGCTTGTTGCGGATATCTGCTTCGGGAATTGCAAGAAGCTGGCTCAAGTACTTATCGGAGAAACCATTCTTCTTTGCTTGGATGAGTGCTTCGTCGGCAGGTAAGCTTCCTTTAGAAGCCATAAGTGCTTCTTCTTCCTCTACCAATTCCTTCATCTGTTCGATAAAGTAATGCTTCACCTTGGTCAATTCATGAATTTCTTCTACAGTGGCGCCTTTTCTTAATGCTTCATACATTACGAAGTGACGTTCGCTGGATGCGGTGATAAGCATCTTTAATAATTCTTCTTTGGTAAGGGTATCAAAGTTCTTTACATGTCCGAGACCGTAGCGTCCGTTTTCCAAACTGCGAATTGCTTTCTGGAAAATTTCCTTATAGATCTTTCTGATACTCATTACTTCACCAACAGCACGCATCTGAGTACCTAATTTATCTTCAACGCCTTTGAACTTTTCAAATGCCCAGCGGGCAAACTTAATAACGATATAATCTCCATCCGGTTCGTACTTATCAAGAGTACCGTACTTTCCGCAAGGAATGTCTTTCAGGGTAAGACCTGCAGCCAGCATTGCGGAAACCAAAGCGATGGGGAAACCGGTTGCTTTGGAAGCAAGTGCGGAAGAACGGGAGGTACGGGGATTGATTTCGATAACAATGATTCGGTCGCTTACGGGGTCGTGAGCAAACTGTACATTGGTACCGCCGATAACCTGTACGGATTCAACGATTTTAAATGCCTGTTCTTTTAAACGTGCCTGACATTCTTTGGAAATGGTCAGCATGGGAGCTGAACAGAAAGAGTCACCGGTATGAACACCTAAGGGGTCAATGTTTTCGATGAAGCAAATGGTAATCATATTGTTGTCTGCATCACGAACAACTTCTACTTCCAGCTCTTCCCAGCCAAGGATGGATTCTTCAACAAGAACCTGTCCTACCAAGCTGGCCTGTAAGCCACGTGCACATACGGTTTTTAATTCTTCTTTATTATAAACGAGGCCACCGCCTACACCACCCATGGTATAAGCAGGACGAAGAACAACGGGATAATTCAAGCGATCTGCGATTTCCAGAGCTTCTTCTACGGAATAAGCCACTTCGCTTCGTGCCATTTCAATGCCCAGGGCATCCATTGCCTTCTTAAATTCTACGCGGTCTTCACCACGTTCAATAGCATCTACCTGAACACCGATAACCTGAACATTGTACTTATCCAAAATTCCGGCGTTGTTTAACTCGGCACATAAGTTAAGTGCAGATTGTCCGCCTAAATTCGGTAAAAGTGCGTCGGGACGTTCCTTGGCAATAATCTGTTCCAAACGTTCCACATTCAGTGGTTCGATGTAAGTTACATCAGCAGTTTCGGGGTCAGTCATAATGGTTGCGGGATTTGAGTTAACCAGTACGATTTCGTAACCTAATTTACGAAGCGCTTTACAAGCTTGTGTACCGGAGTAATCAAACTCACATGCCTGACCGATAATAATAGGACCGGAACCAATAATCAGTACTTTGTTTATGTCTGTTCTTTTTGGCATTTATATATCCTCCTTGGGCGCAGTGATTCATTGTCACATAACCTTCTATAATATTATATAGGAAATGTCAAAAATCACAAGTGTTTTTTGCTATGAAAATTGTTAGTTTTTTTTAATAAATTCACTCAATATTTGAATAATTGTAAAAAGATGACAAAAATGTAGAAAAAATCATTTTTTTCGCAATTCAATGCTGTACGAAATGGAAGTTCTGTGGTAAAATGTATTAAATAAGTTCAGACAGAAGATTATTATTTGGAGGACTTTTATGAAGAAGGGTAAAACAAATAACAAAAATGGTATTGAAGCAGAAAATTTTGCATCAGAATTATTGGTTGAGGATCTCGACAGTAGTTCAGAAATAATACAAGAAGAGGGGATTGACTTGGAAAAGACAGAGAAGGTTTTGGATGAAGTTGCAGAAGTAGAAGAAACTGTAGCGGATGTTGCGGAAGAAATCATTCCTGAGGCAGAAGATACGATAGTTGAAGCAGAAGATGCCGTGGCTGAGGTACTTCAGGTTGAGGAAGGTTTTGCTGAAGAAGTAAAAGAAGAGGTTACTGAGTATTCTGAGGAAACTGATGCTGTAGATGCAGATGTTACTGAAATTCCGGAGGAAGCTTCTTTGGAAGAGGATGCAGAGGATGCAGAACAGAGCATTTTGGTTGAGGTACCTGCAAAAGCAAAAAAGGCAAAAAAAGCTACTCATATGAGTAAAGTAAGAATTAAGATTTCCTTGAAGTTATTGGCACTTTGTTTATTACCCATGGTGATTATCGCCATAGCAATTACATTCTTTAGTGTGCAAGCTTTGGAAAAAGGTGTAGAGCAGGAAATTCAGAAATCTTTGAAAATTGTTGCTACATCTGTTAATTCTACATATACAAACCTTTATGAAGGTGATTATCATCAGGATCAAACCGGACATATTACTAAAGGTGGCGTAAAGCTTAGTGGTGAATATGACTTGATTGATGCGTTGAAAGAACAGACAGGATTTGATGTTTCGTTCTTGTTTGCTGATCAATACGGACGTGGTCGAAGAGTTATTACCACTTTACGAGATGAATCCGGTAGAAGAGTTATTGGTATCAACTTGGAAGATGAGTATTATAATATGATTATGGCCGAAGAAACAATTCATGTGAATGATTACGATCATAACGGTGAAACATATTATATGTACTATATGCGTTTGAATGGAGCTGACGGAACTCCTATCGGTGCTATTGAATCAGCAGTTCCGGCTACTACCGTTAAAGAATTGATTAAATCTCAGGTTGTCAGACTTGTATTAATTGCGGCAATCTTTATTGCAGTATCAGCAGTATTGGTTGTTATTCTTTCAAAGGCAATGGCAAAGACCATGAGTGCTATTCATAAGTTCCTGAATAAACTTGTAAATGGTGAGTTGGATGCAGAACCTGATGAAAAGCAGCTGGTACGTAATGATGAATTAGGTGATATTTACCGTATTTCCAACAATTTGAAGGAAACTTTGATTAAGATTGTAACAGATATCAAGCAGTCTTCTGATAACCTGATGGATTCTGCAAACAACCTGACTCAGATGTCAGAAGATACCAAGAATACCATGGACGGCGTGGTTGGTTCCGTGGATGGCATTTCACAGGGTGCGATGACTCAGGCAGAAAGCAGTGCTACTGCAAATGAAAATATCGTTCGTATCAGTGAACAGATTGACCATATTACGCAGGAAGTTGATAATCTTACCGTATATGCTCACAAGATGAACGAAGATGAAAAGGCATCTGAGAAGATTATCGAAGAATTGAACGTTTCCAGCGAAGAAACCAAAGAATCTATTGATAAGGTTGCAGAACAGATTGATATTATGGCTAAGTCCATTAAGCAGGTTCAGAAAGCAGTTGCAATGATTCAGTCTATCGCAGATGAAACAGACTTGCTTTCATTGAATGCTCGTATCGAAGCAGCAAGAGCAGGAGAGTCAGGTCGAGGCTTTACAGTGGTTGCTGAACAGATTTGTAAGTTGGCTGAACAGTCTAACAAGTCCGCAACCGAAATCGAAAAGATTATTGCAGGCTTCATGGCTACTTCACAGAAGATGGTTGTTATCATGAACGAAGTACGTATGAACATGAACCATCAGCAGGAGAAGCTGGAAGAAACCAAAGAGAAGTACATCGATGTTTCCAAGGGTGTTGAAAACTCACTTACTAACATCGAAAGTATTAAAGAGAAGATGGGTGTTCTTAGTGAGTCTCGTGATGTAGTAAGAGATATCGTAGAAGACCTGGCAGCTATTTCCCAGGAAAATGCAGCTTCTTCTCAGTGTACAATGGATGCTGCACAGGGTATGACGGATACCATGGAACAATTGCAGAATGCATCTGAAAAACTGTTAGAGCTTTCCGATACATTAAAAGAAGGTTTGGTTATTTTCAAGATTTAAAAATAAAGAAAAGGTAGGAGGAATTTCCTTCTACCTTTTTTTCATGCAAAAAAATGAATGTTGAATAAAAAAGGAAGGACTTATTTGTCCTTCCAAATTTTAATGGTATTAATTAAGTTCAATTTTTCTTTGTCAGTAAAATCTGCCAGAAGTCCCATGATTTCATTGTCAATAGCAGTTGCAGTATAGGAATCATCCATGCTGCCTACCAAGGAATCCAATGTGGTATTGGTCAACTTTGCAAAATAAACTAACATACGTAATGACATTGCAGTACGACCGTTTTCAACATTACAGATATAGCCGGGAGTTGCATCTAATGCACGAGCTACCTGTTCTTGAGTTAGTTGATTATCAATTCGGATTTGACGGATTCTTTTTGCCAAATCCATATCAGTATTTGAAGTAATCATAAGTGCCTCCTTTGACTATTTACATAATATTACCTTCCAACTAATAGTAATTATATATCAATTGTTCAAAAAACGCAAGGAAAAACCGCTAAGAAAACGTTTTTTTCGTGTATTTCCGGAATGTATGGAGAAAAATCATTAATTGGAAAGGAAGACTTTGTAGAAAGGTTGCGAAAAATGAATGAAAATAGTAGAATAGATTTAAGTATTTTTCGAAGGAGAAAAACATGGAGTGGAATAAGTTGCTTTGTCCGAAAAGAATAAGGGATGTAAGAATGAGACCGGGAACGGGTGATTTGCGTACGGAGTTTGAAAAGGATTATCACAGAATTATCGGAAGTGCTTCTTTTCGTCGATTGCAGGATAAGACGCAGGTGTTTCCTTTGGACAAGAGTGATTTTATACGTACCAGATTAACACATTCATTGGAGGTATCCTCTTTTGCTAAATCACTGGGGCAAAATGTATCCCAAAAGATTTTGCGTGAAATTAAGGATCCTACTTTTTTGCCGGAATATCAGGCAGATGTATGTGATATCCTGCAATGTGCAGGTCTGCTTCATGATATTGGAAATCCCCCCTTTGGACATTTTGGAGAAACTGTTATCAGGGAATGGTTTCGTGCAAACATGAGTAAATTGTCTTTAAAGGGAAAAACACTGGATAAATGGCTGACACCACAGATGCAAAATGATTTTTATCATTTTGAAGGTAATACGCAAGCACTTCGTTTAGTGGGGAAATTACATTATTTGGTAGATGAGCATGGTATGAATTTAACGACTGCTCTTTTAGGAACAATTATTAAATATCCGGTGTCTTCTTTGGAGGTTAATAAGGATAGCGGAGATATACATACCAAAAAGATGGGATACTATTATGCGGAAAGAGATTTGTTTGCGCAGATTCAGGTGAATTTGGGGACGAACGGAAGACGTCACCCATTGGCATTTCTTTTGGAGGCGGCAGATGATATTGCATACAAGACCGCTGATATGGAGGATGCTTTTAAAAAGGGATGTATTACATATGAACGGCTGCTGGAGGAGCTTTATAAAGGCGGAGAAGGAGAGCCGGAAGGCGGAGAGTATTATGCATTGATTAACGTATTGGAACGCAAATATGAGCAGGCAAAAGAGCGTGGTATGGAAAACCCGGCCATGAATGCAGTTCAAAATTGGATGGTGAATGTACAGGGAAAATTGATTTCCTTTGCAACCGAGAGCTTTGCCAAGCATTACACAGAGATTATGGAGGGCAAGTATACGAAAGAACTTTTGTCCGGGGGATATGGAGAACGGGTGGCATTTGTACTGGGAGATATTGCCTATCGCTATGCATTCGTTTCGGAGCCTATTTACAAATTGGAAATCGCCGCAGAAAGTATGATGCACTTTTTGCTGGAACGCCTTGTAGGTGCGGCAATACTGCATGATACGGGAGAGTACATGACTGAGGTACAGCAAAAACTTATGGCGCTGGTATCCGATAATTACACTGCCATATATAAGATTTACAGTCAGGGAAAAAGCGAAGAGGAAAAGCTGTATTTGCGCCTGTTGCTTGTGACAGATTCTATTTGTGGTATGACGGACAGTTATGCAAAACGTTTGTATCAGGAGCTGAGTGGTATTTTATAAAGCATTTTTTGATTGGTTTTCACATATGTTTATAAAAAGAAACATGTGATGGGAATGATTTATGAAAGACATATTGGAAGGAATAACATTGCCGGCCTGGCTGACACTAAGAAATGTATTAACTATAGTGTTCCTGCTGGCAATGTTTTTTTTAGGAAGAGCATTGGCTATGATTGCCGGAGGAGGAAGTGTACCCACTGCCGCAGTGGTAGCCCAGGTGCAAAATTGGGGATTGGGATTTGGAGAAAGCGGAACTCAGCCAAGCGGAAATGTGTCTGCTTCCGAGTTGGGAGAATACGATGCGTTTTATGTAGGGGATTCCGAGGGAAAGGTAATTTATCTTACCTTTGATGCGGGATTTGAAAACGGAAATACGGAACCGATTTTGGACGCTCTAAAAAAGCATGATGCGAAGGGCACCTTTTTTGTGGTGGGACATTATTTAGAGACTGCACCGGATTTGGTAAAGCGAATGGTGGAGGAAGGGCATGTGGTAGCAAATCATACCTATAGTCATCCGGATATGTCTGCCATTTCCGATAAAGCTGCTTTTGAGAAAGAATTGCAGGCTGTAGAAGAATTATATAAGGAAATTACGGGAGAGGAGATGCTAAAGTATTACAGACCGCCTCAGGGAAAATTTAGTGTGGAAAATCTGCAGATGGCGAAGGAGATGGGCTACAAAACGTTCTTTTGGAGTCTGGCTTATGTGGATTGGTATCAAGATGATCAGCCAACCCATGAACAGGCCTTTGATAAACTGATTCCCAGAATACATCCGGGAGCAATTGTTCTGTTGCATAATACCTCCCAAACAAACGCAGAGATCATTGATGAATTATTAACCAGATGGGAAGAGATGGGATATCGTTTTGGAACCTTGGACGAATTATATTAGGTTCTTAAGAAAAAAGGAAGAATCCTGCGGAAACATTGCGCAGATTTTCCAAATAGTGTATACTAAAAGAGCATGAAATAATGAAATTGCGACGGAAAGGATAAGAAAAATGACACTGGAAGCAGCTAAGTTAAAATGTCAGAAGTACGGACAGGAGCATGTATTAAAATATTATGAAGAATTGAATGAGCAGGAAAGGGAAGCATTGCTGACTCAAATTGAAGAAACGGATATGAGTATTTTGGAGAAGTGCAAGAATCTAAAGGAATTGGCACAGAAGGGAGTCATTACGCCTTTGGCATCCATGGAATTGGATGAGATTGAAGCGAGTAAGGAAGCCTTTACTGCTACCGGCATTCAGACCATTAAGGAGGGTAAGATTGCAGCAGTTCTTTTGGCAGGAGGCATGGGAACCAGGCTTGGCTCCGATGATCCGAAAGGAATGTATAATATCGGAGAGACCAGAGACTTATATATTTTTGAGTGTCTGGTAAACAATTTGATGGATGTAGTGAAACTGACCGATACCTGGATTCACTTCTTCATTATGACCAGTGATAAAAATAATGATGCAACCATTAAATTTTTAACAGAGCATAATTTCTTTGGATACAAGGCGGAATATATTCATTTCTTTAAGCAGGAGATGGCAGCTGCTACGGATTATGACGGAAAGATTTATCTGGAGGAAAAGGGTAAGCTTTCCACCTCACCCAATGGAAACGGTGGCTGGTTTGTATCGTTGAAGAATGCAGGTCTTTTGGATATGGTAAAGGCTGAGGGTATTGAATGGTTAAATATTTTTGCGGTGGATAATGTGTTACAGAGAATCGCAGATCCCTGCTTTGTGGGCGCTACCCTGCAGAAAAACTGTGCCGTAGGTGCAAAGGTAGTACGTAAAAATGCGCCGGATGAAAAGGTAGGTGTGGTGTGCTTAGAAGACGGAAAACCTTCTATTGTAGAGTATTATGAATTGACGGAGGAATTGATGACCGCCAAGGACGAGAAGGGCAATCCGGCATATTATTTTGGCGTAATTCTAAATTATTTATTTAATGTAAAGGCATTGGAAGGGTTGCTTGATGGTAACCTGCCTCTCCATATTGTGGAAAAGAAGATTCCTTATTTGAATGAAGCAGGAGAGTTAGTAAAGCCGGAAGCACCTAATGGTTATAAGTTTGAAAATCTGGTATTGGATATGATTCATCAGTTGGATTCCTGCCTGCCCTACGAAGTGGTTAGAGAAAAGGAATTTGCACCGATTAAGAACAAAACCGGTATTGATTCTGTGGAAAGTGCAAAAGCTCTTTTAAAGCTGAATGGTGTGATTTTGTAACTGTTGATGTGTACAGAGTGTCTTGCAGGATAGGGATGATATACAAGGAGGAAAAAGGAATGAAGATATTAGTAACAGGCGGTGCCGGATATATTGGTAGTCATACTGTTGTTGAATTGCAGAATGAGGGTTATGATGTGGTGGTTTTGGATAATCTGAGTAATTCCAGTGAAAAGTCATTGGAACGGGTAGCAACCATTACCGGTAAGCAGGTACCCTTTTATAAGGCGGATATATTAGACAGAGAAGCGTTGGAGGAGATTTTTTCCAAGGAGAAGCCTAACGCAGTGATTCACTTTGCAGGACTGAAGGCAGTGGGTGAATCTGTAGCCAAGCCTTGGGAATACTACGAGAATAATATTGCAGGAACGTTGACTTTGGTGGATGTGATGAGAAAGCATGATTGCAAGAATATTATTTTCTCATCCAGTGCTACCGTGTACGGCAATCCTGCGTTTATCCCAATCACGGAGGAGTGCCCTAAGGGACAGTGTACCAATCCTTACGGCTGGACCAAGTCCATGCTGGAGCAGATACTGTCTGATATTCAGAAAGCAGATCAGGAGTGGAATGTTATCTTACTTCGATATTTCAATCCTATCGGTGCCCATAAGAGCGGAACCATTGGTGAGAATCCCAGCGGTATTCCAAACAATCTCATGCCCTATATTACACAGGTGGCAGTGGGCAAGAGAAGTGAGCTGGGTGTATTCGGTAACGATTATGATACTCATGACGGTACCGGTGTGCGCGATTATATTCATGTGGTAGATTTGGCACAGGGACATGTGAAGGCACTGAAGAAGGTTGAAGAAAATGCAGGACTTAAGATATATAATTTGGGAACCGGAACCGGTTATAGTGTATTGGATTTGGTAAAGAACTTTGAAGAAGCTACCGGTGTGAAAGTTCCTTATGTGATTAAGGAGCGTCGTCCCGGAGATATTGCGACCTGTTATGCAGATGCAAGCAAAGCAAAGAAAGAACTGGGATGGGAAGCCAAATACGGCATCAGGGAAATGTGTGAGGATGCGTGGAGATGGCAGAGTAACAATCCAAATGGTTATGAAGATTAGGCAAATAGAAACGCTCTTCGGTTTTGGTCTGACCGAAGAGCGTTTTTTTCTAATATTAAATGTCATGCTGTTATGCGACATACAAATACATGAAGATAAAATGACAGATACTTCCGCCCATAACAAACAGATGAAAGATTTCATGCGAACCGAAATTTTTATGTCGTGAGTTAAACGGTTTTAATTTCAGTGCATAAATGATACCGCCGGTGGTATAGGTGATTCCGCCGGAAAGCAGCCAACCAAAAGCCGGTCCCTGAATACTGTTCAAAATCGGACTAAACACAAAGACACAGAGCCATCCCATGGCAATGTATATAATGGAAGAAAACCATT
>JAZSII010000239.1:0-10604 GCA_045533725.1 Acetatifactor sp.
TTCGCAAGCACGCGCTCTGCGCTCGCTTCACTGCATACGCAGTGGGCTTGCTCATTATCGGCACATGAAAAACAAATGTCACCCTTGGTGCCGCTTGTTTTTCAACTGTACCGATATATCTCATCCGTCTTTGGTTTATCCAAATAACGTTTTTCTTCACCGTTCACAATGATTCTGTCATTGCTGTCCGTAATCTTGCCCACTACCACTGCAGGAATGTCTTGCTCTTCCAATGCTCTTACCAGCGCATTGCCGTCCTCTGCAGTCATGACCAGACACCCCCCGCTTAACAGCTCGTAAGGATTGACATCACAAAACTCACAAACCTCCACAGTCTCCTGCCTGATGGGCAATTTCTTCAAATCTATATGTAGTCCAACGCCTGAACCTTCTGCCAGCTCCCAAAGGGTTGCCATAATTCCGCCCTCCGAAGCATCGTGCATCACACAAACGCCGGACTTCATGGCGGTGGCGGCCTCCGGAATAATAGATAAGTATTTATCAAAGCTCGCCGCCTCATCTATCAGATACTCCGGGTATCTGGCGAGCATTTCTTCCTTCTTCATAGTCGCAAGCACTGCGGTTCCTTCCAAACCAATCCACTTACTGATTACAATATCCTGACCGGGCTTCGCACCCTTGGTGGTATACACTTTTCCGTTTTCGCTGGTCTGAGCGGTATGCGCACCCCTGCTTCCTTCCGCTCCGGTCTGTGCATAGGTTCCGTAGGCAGTCACCACTGCCAGCTTTTCACTCACATATTTGCTGACGGTAGTGTGTCCGCCCGCAATCTGAATATTCAGCTCTGCTGCCGCCTGCGAAGCACCGTCCATAAGCTTTTTCAGTATTTCCTCCGATGGCGGCTCCGGAAAAATAATACTGAGCATTACCGCTACGGGTTCTGCTCCCGCCGTAGCTAAATTATTTGTACCTTTATAAATGGCACGAATCATATCCTGCCTGTCTTTCACTGTATATTCTACGACACAAGTGGCAAATTTATCCCCGAAAAGTGCAAAAATGGCGCAGTCTTCCCCTATACCTGCGCCACTGATGATTTCACTTCTTCTCTTTTTTATCTGCTTTAAAACAGTTCTCTTCAAGATACTGTCCGATAATTTGCCTAATCTCATATAAATAAAACCTCTTAGATTACTGCGCCGGCGGAGCCGTCAATGCAGCGATGACATTTCTCACATGATCAATGTTAGAGGTGCTGATAGCCGCCATAATCTCATTTTTGGCATTGGGATCCGCAGTTGCAACACCTACGGTAGCATATCGGGGAGTCGCCTTGTAACTACTGCTGTTTACCTGGGTTTTCTCCACCTCTACACCATTTTCTTTGACGGTTTTCCACAAACGCGCCTTGTAACCGATATGCGCACTTTCCGTAACAATATAACCGATAGGCTGTGCTTCATCCACGTAAATCACGTCCGCACCGGGATTGATTACTTCCAGCACCTGACTGGTGTAAATGACTTCACGGTCACTGCTTCTGGTTTCCTTACCATAAATAGTCACTGTAATCTTTTTATTCTGTGTCACACCCTCAATATAAATAGGGTAATCCGTATTATTTACAAATTTAAAATCCTTACCTGCAGACTCCGCAATAGCTGCATCTGCCGAAGCAGAAACATAGTTTACAATCATGGAGTGATTGTGACGTTCTGTCACTTCAAGCTCCGATAAAAGTACTGCGTTATAAAGGGTACTGGACACCTGACATATACCACCGCCCAAACTGTCCACAACCTTACCATTCAGGTAGGAGCCTGCCATATGATAACCGTTTTCCTTAGTAAACGGTGTAATGGCTTCCAAGGTAGAAAATTCTTCTCCCGGATATAAAGTAATACCATTAATCAATGAACAACCATTTGCTACATTAGCACTTCTGGAAGAACCGGAGGAGCTGTAAGAAGTGGTAAAGGTACCCAATACATCCTGCACCATAGCCAATTCCTGTGCATCTCCCAGGGGCTTCTCTTCTGCCACTACCAATTCAATGGATTCCGGCTGATATCCCCACTGCTCCAACATATATTTGCAAACTGCTTCCGTGGAGGCTTCCACATCCAAGGTGTAACCACTTGTACCGCCTTCGACTACAAACTCACCCTCTACTCTGGTCAGTGCGGAATCTACTTTTTCACTATCGAAAACCGTGCATTGTTCCGCAAGTATTTCCTGTACCAGATCTTCATCAATACCAAAGACTAACTCCAAATGCACATTATCATGCTGAAGGTCTTTCATCATTTTGTAGCGGACAATGACATTGCCTTCCTGTGCCATGCCTACCGCCTCCTGAACCACTTCAGGATTCTCCCAGGTAAGACCCATTTCACCTGCTGTTACAGATACGGAATTGCCACCACCGGCTACCAGCGTAATCTCTGTTTCCTTCAAAGATTCCACATACGCCTCTATAGCCGCTTCTGCCTCCTCTGCGGTCATACCTCCTACATCGATACCGGATATGTAGATTCCATTCTTCACACGATAGTCTTCCTGCGCCCGGGCATGCATTCCCACGCCCATCAAAAGAGCAGCCAAACAGACCACCATTCCCATCCGTCTTAATAATTTTTTCATACTCTCTCCTCAAAGGAATCCTCTCTAAGAGGCTTCCGTTACTTGAACTATACTGCCAAAATTGGTATAATTAAAGCTAATACTAAAAATAAAACAATTACTATTGAAACTGTCTTCTTGGTTTTTCTGCTGTGAAAATTGAACATATAAACCTCCCAAACGTATCTAACGTTTATCCAAAATATTTCTGAAAGGATATTATACTATGAAATTACCCTTTTTGGCAAGTTTTATCATTATATTGGCAGTTATTTCCCACTTAATCAAAAAACATAACCGAAATATGGCGCAGGAGCAGCAGACCTTTTGGGCCAAAGAACAGGCCGCCAACAATGTTCGCAAAAAGCCCTTGGACGATTTGGCATACATAACGATTCCTTTTGATAAGCTGCCTTGCGACTGTCATACCGAAAATACTACCATTGCAGAAGTTTTGGACTCTCTGCATGTCCTTTCCGAGCGCAAAATCGTGAATTTGACCGGCATTACCAATACGGATTTAAAGCTTACCTACGGAACAGCAAATATTACGGTTCTGACAGAATACGACCAAAATTTTACCATGCTGGTTACCTCCCTGCAAAAATGGGCGGAAGCCTTGTATGAACTGGGCTCCTTGCCCGAAGCCAAAACCGTTTTGGAATATGCCGTATCCGTGGACAGCGATGTCAGTACCACTTATGAACTACTGGCTGATATATATGGTAAGACAAATGATAAAGAAGCAATGGATGCTTTGATCAGGCATGCGGAAACACTTTCCTCCGCATCCGGCAAAATCATTGTACGCAAATTAACTAAATAACACATTTTTCCATGTGGACGCAACATTTCCCCATGTTCATATCCTCTCGCTATACTTTATGCTGTAACTATAGAGAATATGGGTGAATACTTTCCCTTTTATTTTGTTCGGAAAGTTCTCACCCTCATCGGTACAGGAGGCAAGGTATGAGCAAAAAATTAAATCCCCCCATGGGATGGAACAGTTATGATTATTATGATACCACCGTTACAGAGGCAGATATCAAAGCAAATGCAAACTATATGGCTAAATATTTGAAGCCCTACGGCTGGGAATATGTAGTAGTGGACATTGAATGGTATTCCTACGATACCGGCAGCCGTCGCGACGAGCACCAGTACATTCCCTTCTACAAAGTGGAAATGGATGCGTATTCACGTCTTTTACCATGTCCGGACCGTTTCCCCTCCTCTGTAAACGGTGCCGGCTTCAAACCCCTGGCCGATTATGTACATGGCCTGGGACTGAAATTCGGCATTCACATTATGCGCGGTATCCCCAGAGAAGCAGCACATTCCCATACAGCTATTTGGGGAAGTGATTTGACCGCTGCAGATATTGCAAATCCTTATTCCATCTGCTATTGGAACCCGGATATGTACGGTGTATATACCCATAAACCGGAGTCCCAGCTTTATTATGATTCCTTACTTCAGCTTTATGCCGAGTGGGGTGTGGACTTTATTAAATGTGATGATATCTGCCGTATGGATGCCCAGTCAGCAAAGGAAGAAACCCGCATGCTACACCGCGCCATCGAGAAATGCGGCCGCGATATTATCTTGAGCCTTTCCCCCGGACCTGCTATCCCCGAGGAAGCGGACTTTTATCATGAAAACGCTGATATGTGGCGTATTACTGATGATTTTTGGGATAATTGGGTACTTCTTTTGGATATGTTTGACCGTTGCAAAACCTGGCAGGGACAGGCAAAGACCACCGGTTATCCGGACTGCGACATGTTGCCCGTAGGTACTATCGGCAAAGGCTTCAACCATGAGCGTATGACCCGTTTTACCAAGGATGAGCAAAAGACCATGATGTCCCTTTGGTGTATGGTAAGCTCGCCCCTGATGTTGGGTGCGGAATTACCCAAGCTGGACGAATGGACTCTGGGCCTGTTAACAAACGAAAAGGTGCTTGCTCTTGCCAAGGAAACGGAGCATGCGGAAGAATACTACAGAACCAAAAAAATTATTATTTGGAAGAGTACACAAATTGATTCCGGCGAAACCAATTTGGGCATCTTTAATATTTCCGACAACGCTTTGGAATTTACTCTGAAACCTTTTATCAAAGAGTGGAAGGGTACTGCAACTGAGCTTTGGAGCGGTGATATCATAGAGGAAAATGATACCCTGTCTGTTCCCGCTCACGGAGTGCTGCTTTTGCAGACTGCCAGTGTGGTGAAATAGAGCACGAAAATACTATCCTCATAGGAGAAAGGAGTTCCCCATGTTACAACATGATAAAACCATTATACATTGGCTGGACTACAGCTCCTATGAGGATTTGAAATTTTATGAAGCAGGGATTCAGGACTGTCAACCCGGTTATGGATATGGTCCCATTATCCGCGACAAATACATACTGCACTATATTTTAAGCGGTGAAGGAGAATTGCACCTGGACGGGCAGATTATACCCATCCGGGAAAAGCAGGCTTTTATCATTCCCCCCGGAATGCTGGGATATTACCGTGCAAGTACGGAAAATCCCTGGCATTATATCTGGATTCAGTTTCACGGGCCGAAGGCCACGGAAATGCTTCATAAAGCCGGACTGGATAGAACCTCGCCGGTTTTCAATCCCCGGGAGTTTTGTCCGGAAATAGAAGAATGTCTGGAACGTATTCTTCTGGAACCCGCTAAAGAATATGCTTGTATGGGGGATTTGTACCGGTTCTTTCAATTGCTTACCGATTACTCCTCCACCCCGCCTCGCTTAAAACATATCCCGAAAGCAAGCACCGGCTATGTGGAAGCGGTCATGCATTACATTGCCGAAAAGTACTCGGAACCCATCCATATTCAGGAAGTTGCAGACTTCTGCGGCTTGGAGCGGTCCTACTTAAGTAAGCTTTTTAAGGAAATTACCGGCTATTCGCCCCAACGCTATTTATTAACTTACCGCATAAAAAAGGCCAAGGAATTGTTAGAAACCACGGAGCTTTCCATTCAGCATGTAAGCTATTCCGTAGGATATAACGATCCATTGGCGTTCTCTAAATTTTTCAAGCAGGAAACGGGTGTGTCTCCTACGCAGTATCGGAATGGACGGTAAAAGATAAAATCTAAAGCCCCACCGGCAATACACATTCTTTGCTTCTACCTTCCATATTTCTCATAAATTTTATCGGTATATCGGCTGGCCTCACTGCGGGTCAGCTTTTCTACGTCATAGTCTACTGTAAGATTGTGTTGGGCGATAAGTCGATACAGGCGCTCCTTCTGAGCTTTGGTAATGGGTGTTTCTTTTTTGACATTGTAGATTAAGGCTACAGGCTCGAAGGGCTTGCTGTCCTTTTCGTAAAACTCTGCTGCCAGCTTCTGATATAAAGCAACTGTAGCTTCGGCGTCGGCCAGTGCCCGATGGGCATGGTGCGGAATATTGTAGTGCTTGCAAAGATACTCCAGAGAGCGTTTTTCCAGCTCCGGTAAGAAGCATCTGGCAATGCGCAGAGTATCAATTCCCTGCTTTTCGAAGGTTTGTTTTTGATTCACTGCTGCCTTTTTTAAGAAGGAGTAATCAAATAAGACACGATGCCCTAATAGGGGTAAATCTCCCAGAAAATCAAGCAATTCCGGTAGTATCTGTGTGATGTCGGGGGCGATGTCCACTTGCTCTTGAGCAATTCCTGTGAGCTCGGTAATTCGCTCCTCCAGCTTGCGCCCCGGATTTACATAAGTCGAAAATGTATCCACAACCTTACCCTCTATTACCTTTACCGCGCCTATCTCTATCATTTTGTCCATCTTGGGATTGAGTCCCGTGGTTTCTAAATCTATGCATACATACGAGGTTATCATCTTACTTGTTTCTCTGTTCTTTTCTTCCGGCCACTCCCTTGCACTGCGTCTCGCAACACCTATCCGACCTCTGATCATTTCTTGGTTTTCTTCGCTCCCGCCTTCATCCGCTTCTCATAATCCGGGCACAAATGCTGTAAGAAGCACTCTTCACATTTGGGAGTAGGCGCCTTGCAAATAGTACGCCCAAAGGTGATAATGTGAATATTCCACAGTATCCAGTGGTCCTTAGGCAGCTCCTTCATAAGCTCAAACTCCACCTTCACCGGATCATCGCTTTTGCATACTCCCAGCTTCTTGGAGATACGCTTCACATGGGTATCCACCACAATACTGGGCTCGTGAAAAATATTGCCGCGGATTACATTGGCAGTCTTTCTACCCACGCCGGCCAGCGCCGTAAGTTCCTCAATAGAACCGGGCACTTCTCCCCCGTGACGCTCTAAAAGCTGATTGCAGCAGGCAATAATATTCTTTGCCTTATTATGATAAAAGCCCGTGGAGTGAATGTCCTGCTCCAGCTCCTTCAAATCCGCCTTGGCAAAATCCTCCACGCTTGTATATTTTTTGAACAAATCCCTGGTCACAATATTTACTCTGGCATCCGTACATTGTGCACTGAGCATGGTGGCAATCAACAGCTGCCATGCATTTTCATGCTCCAAATAACAACGGTACTCCCTGCCATACTGCGCATCCAACGCCGCCAAAATCTCTGCTGTATGTTTTTTCATAGTTCTCCTCTATTTCAAAAGACAAATATTTTGTCCTACTCCTCCTTATAATTCGTATACCACACAATACCGCCTTCTGATTGCACCAAAACATCCACCATATAATACATATCACCATCCACGGTAAAATAGTAATAGGTAACCATACTGTCCTCCGTAATGGGCTCGCTCCCCAGCGTCTGCGCCACATCCCGCAAGGAAATGCCCGTATCCTTAAAGGCCTTCTGTTCTTTTCGAACAAACTCTGCCTCATCATTTAACATTTCAATACGCTCATAGAACAAAACATCCTCTTCCGCCTCCGGTGTGAGAAAACGGTCATATTTAAAGCTGTAGTTGCCCAGGTAAACCTCCTGTGCATCATAAGCACTTATGCTTTTTTCGGACCAATAGTCCCTGGTATCATAGGCGACAAATAATTCCTTCACAGCCTCTGTAACCTCAGGTGCAAGCGCTTCCTCTCCCGCCACACAGTACACTTTTGCAAGCCGGTTTACCTTTCCCCATTCATCGGCACCGCTCAAAATTCGCACGCCATAGTCCTCTTCCAAAGCAGCCAAGTCCTCCTGCACCTGCTCCAGAACGTATTCGTAATACACGCTGTCGAAATTACTTGACTTGGACTCCGACTCTCCAAACTTGGCACCATCGATTAAGATATCATTTACTTCGCTGGTTACGTAATATTCAAAACCATATTCTTTATCCGTGAAATAGTACCGGATGGTTTCCTCATCCATTTCCTCGGTCCGCACATATTCCGCTTTACCAAACGTATTCTTTGCATATCGTTCCACTTCTTCCTTGGATGCCGGCGAGCAGGCACATAGGCATATGGTGCACAATATTATCAAAGCACTTCTCGTTTTTTTCATAGCCTTTCCCCTTAATCCCCGTGTTTTTCACACAACAAATATACTGTTATTTTACCGCCCCGGGCCAATCGCGTCAATAACTTCCACATTCTCTCAATTTTCGGTTGCATATTGGGGAAATTTAGGATATAAAGAATTGAGAAACATTCAAAGACAAGGAGTATTCCCATGGAATTTAAAGATATTTTAGCACAATTTTTCGGTATTATCGCCATGTTCTTCTCGGTATTTTCCTTCCAGATGAACAAGCACAAGCAGATTATGATTATGCAGATTCTGGCTACTGCTTTCTTTGGTGTGCAGTATTTTATGCTGGGTGCCATAACTGGTGTGGCAATGGACATTATCGGCGTGATTCGCGGCTTTGTGTTCTATCATAAAGATAAAAAATGGGCGGCCTGGAACGGCTGGGTAGTCATTTTTATGCTCATGTTTGCCGTATTCTGCGGCGTAACCTGGGCCGGACCGGTGTCCCTGTTCATGGCAGGAGCCATGATTTTGAACACTCTGTCCTTCTCCTTTACCAATCCCAAGCTGGTACGCGCCACCATTTTGATTTCCTCACCGCTTCTGTTGGTTTACAGTATCTGTACAGGCTCCATCGGCGGTATTATTAACGAAGTATTTGTGGAAATTTCCTCTGTTATCGGACTACTTCGCTATGATATCAAGAGGAAGCCGAAGGAATAAATTATGGCCCGGTTGGCTTATTTGTATCTTGTATGTATCACAAAATGCTTGGAGCCATAACATCCTACCGCAGGACGCTCTCGCTCCGTGAAAGAACGCAACGGTCGCTAAGCTCGACACCACCTCGCTAAGCGCCGGCGTTTTTCAAGGCCTTGCTTGTAGGAAATTATGGCTCCAAGCATTCATATTATACATAAATTAGTCGGTACAAATAAACCAACCGGGACCAATTGCTATGCGGGGATTTCCTCTATTTTGGTGATATCGTCCACATCCAGCGTCCTGCCAAATTCCAAATATACTTTTCCCTCACGGAAAGTATTTATGGTAACATTCAAATAATCATCATTGCTAAAATCAAAAAAACCTTTTAACAGCCCCTTTTTGTGTGCGACTTCGACACATACCGGCTTATTTAAAAAATAGTTTCTGCTTATAATCTCCGGACGGATAAGTTCCGGAGTTTTTTTTGTTTTGATTACGGAGGTAATATATTTCTTGCCGATGAGTCCGTACAGCACATTCTTTTTTTCTGCTCTTTGATAATACAGAAAGTCTTCATCTTCTCCGCAAATAACGGCATCCGTCACGCCATCATTCCAACCGTTTAGCTCAATATCACAATAATAATCTGCATATTTTGTGCCGGCATAAGTATTTCCCGTTTCCGATGTTTCTTGCGCAATATTTTTGCAAAACTCTGCATTCTCCGCCAGATCGTCTTCCTCATTCAACAGCTCATCAATACTGATTCCGAAGGTTTTTGCAATTGCCTTCAAATTAACAATTTCCGGGACACCGATATCAGATTCCCACTTCGCCACAGCAGAACGGGACACATTCAAATGTTCCGCAAAGGTCTCCTGCGTAATACCCTGTTGGGTTCTCAATTCTTTAATTTTCTCTCCTAATGTCATAATCCATCCTCTCTTTCCTTAAGATGTCCTAATCGTAGGCTACAAAGAGAATCCCGTCCATAGACATAATGTAACAACCCTGTTACTTATCGTAACAATACTGATTTTAACTCCATCTTACAGTCCTTGCATCCCCGTTCAAAGGATTTCGCTCCTGATAATCAAAGAGTACAAAAAAAGGAGCACTTTGTCCCTTTGCGCTTCGTTCAAGTTCCTCCCACACAGGGAAGTAAAAAGGCTCCAGATGAGTCATGCGTGCCAGCTGCTTATAGTCATACTGCTCATAAGCAGGCAAGTAACGGCGTGTCTCCTCTTCGCTTTTATAAAACTCTCGCACAGTGTCCTTATAGGATGTTAAATCCCTTGCAAACTCCGGTCGACTCTTCATATTCTCCCGTAAATACATGTCATAAGTAAGTAGTTCACGGTAAACCGCCTCATACTGCGCATCATATTCACAGGCAAATTCCAAAAGCACCTGATAGCGGTAGCTACGGGCGGGACTGTTCACAAAATACCCCTTTCTTTCGTAGAACTGTGCCAACGCCTCATACATAGCAAAGGGCGTATCAAATGCATGCACCAAAAACTGCATAGTATGCACAAACTGATTACTGTTGTAATAAAGCTCCACCATTTCCTCAATACGCTTTAACCGTAGCACATCCTCAAAGGACAACCATTTGGTGAAAAGCACTTCATAAGGGGCCTTTTCCGTGTAAACGACACCATACTCTCCGGCACGTTCACACATTTCAGAGCCCTTCAGCACCTTCAGAAAACCTAATTGCAACTGTTCCGGCTTCATGGCATACACTCTGTCAAAGGATTTACCGAAGCTTTCATAATCTTCAAAGGGTAGTCCAGCAATTAAATCCAAATGCTGATGCACGTTCCTACCTGCATTTATACGAGCTACTACCTGTTCTAATTTCTCCACATCCATTACC
>JAZSII010000088.1:0-3555 GCA_045533725.1 Acetatifactor sp.
TACTGATATCGAAAGCTACTACACCGAAAACATGAAGCTTTTGGACGACAAGAATCTTGATGCACTCTTCGATCCTTCACCCATCTATACCAAGATTCGTGACGACAATCCGACTCGTTATATTGGCGACTCTAAAGTAAAGAACACCATGGTTGCCGACGGTTGTGTAATCGAAGGTGAAGTAGAAAATTGCATTCTTTTCAGAGGTGTTAAAATCGGCAAAGGGGCCGTTGTTAAAAACAGCATCATTATGCAGGATACCACCGTACGAGATAATGCACAGATTGATTATGTAATAACAGATAAGGAAGTTACGGTTTCAGAGGGACGCTCATTAAAGGGTAACAGCAGTTTCCCCGTATTCGTTCCGGCGTATAAGATTATCTAAATTGCATCACAAAAATATAGCTGTGGTAATGAGCATTTCATTACCACAGCTTTTTTGAGCAAATTTTCGAAATATTGCGTTATTTAATCTATCTTCTTGAGTACAAATGCACTTCTGTTAGGCAGATAACACTTGAAACCAATCCAATCATCCGGTGTACGGAAGGTCTCATAGATATATTCTTTGTCAACTCGGCTTTGTCCACCGAAAGTACCATCATCAGAAGAAAGAACAACCTGATACCTGCCTTCTGAAACCACCGGCACGAAATATCCCTCAAAGGACTTCGTAGGATGGAAATTAAATACAAAAATCACATCATCCTTATTATACATAATAATCTTATCATCCTGGTGTAACCAACGGCTTTCTGCTTTCTTTGCCAGAATATCCTCATCTTTCAGCAAAGCAATCATGGCCTTATCAAAATCGTTCAATTCACAATATCTTAAATTATCGTTATCTACAAGGCTCCACTGACGACGACAATAATGATAACTCCAACCATTACCCTCTCTGGGGAAATCAATCCATTCCGGATGCCCGAATTCATTACCCATAAAATTCAGATAACCTTCTCCTGCCAAGGAAGCAGTAAGCAGTCGAATCATCTTGTGTAAAGCAACGCCTCTGTCCACTACCATATTTCCGCCGAATTTGTTCATACCGGTGTACATATCCGCATCGCAAAGACGGAACATAATCGTCTTGTCTCCTACAAGCGCCTGGTCATGGGATTCGGCATACCCAATATTCTTTTCTGAAGGTCTGCGACCAATCATTTCATACCAAATTTTATAGATATCCCAATCCTCGTCTGCTTTTTCCTTTAACATTTTAATCCAGAGGTCCGGAACTCCCATACTCAAACGGTAATCAAAACCGATACCGCCATCTTCAATAGGGATACACATACCGGGCATTCCTGACATATCCTCTGCAATAGTTATTGCCCCCGGATTTACCTCATGAATCAACTCATTTGCCAGCTGTAAATAGGTAACCGCTTCTACATCTGTATTCATAGAGAAATACATACTATAGTCGCTAAATGCGCTTCCTAAGCCATGGTCCAGATAAAGCATGGAAGTCACACCATCAAAACGGAAACCATCAAAATGGAACACCTCCATCCAATACTTCAAATTGGATAAAAGGAAATGTAATACTTCATTCTTTCCATAATTGAAAAGCTTAGTTCCCCAGGCACTGTGTTCTCCCTTGCTTCCACTGTGGAAGAACTGATACTCTGTACCATCAAACTGATTCAAACCTTCGTTTGTATTTTTCACTGCATGAGAATGTACCACATCCAAAAGAACAGCAATACCCATTTCATGAGCTGTATTAATTAATTTCTTTAAGTCTTCACTATGACCGTATCGTGAAGCTGCAGCAAAGAAATTAGAAACCTGATAACCAAATGAACCATAATATGGATGCTCCATAATAGCCATAATCTGAATGGTATTGTATCCAAGCTCTTTGATTCTTGGTAATGTAAGTTCGGTAAACTCCTGATAAGTTCCAACATCGTACTTATCTTGTGCCATACCGATATGACACTCATATATAAATGGTGTTGAAGGGGTTTTAAACGCCTCATCCGTCCATTTAAATGCTTTGTTAGTATTTTCTATCTCTGCACACCAAACATAGGTTATAGGGTCTTGTACCACTCTTGTAGCATAGGTCGGAATACGACGTAAATATTCACCATTGTGTACCACTACAGCTTGTACCTTCTGACCGGCTTGAAGAGCCTTGGCACCCTTTAATTTCACTTCAAAAACACCGTTATCCAATTTCTTCATAGGACATGCAGTCAAATCCCAATCATTAAAATCGCCGGTCAAATACATTTCTTCGGCAGCCGGTGCCCATTCGCGATACACCCAGCCTGTTTTGGTACGATGAAAGCCAAAATAATTATGACCATTAGCAAAATCTGCAATCTGTTCAGCTTCTCCTAATAATTCACTTCTTTTTTTCTTGTAGTTGTCCATGCGCAGATTAATATCCTGCTCAAAACTCTTTAAATAAGGGTCTATTTCCAAAATTCTGTACGACATAACAACCTCCTTGGATAATTCACATTTCCTATTACATTCTATAAATTAATTATACCTCAAAGCTATATTTTTTGCTATCTCTTTTTACTGGAAACCAAGCCAAAAGCTCATTCCTGTCCCGCTTGCGGCTCCGCCACCTACAGACATTGGGCCAAAGAAATACTGAATGCCTTTAAATACAGTAATGGGGCAGGATTCATAAGAATCCCACCCCAACTATTGACAAAGAACCATTTTATCTTCTGCGTTTTCTTCTCCTGTATACTGTATAGAAACATCCATATCCGGCACTAAGTGATAATAATGCACTTATAAGCAATACTGTCGGCATGTTTCTTTCTTCATCAGCGGTTCGAGGTAAAGCAACCGTGGTGCTATCCTTCATAATATTCTTATCAATCACGATAGAATACTCTGATGCATGAGTAAATACCAGGTGTGCCGTACCATATTCGTCAATATCATCCGCCCAGATAAACTGCATTCTTTCATACTTCTCATTGTAATAGAACAGATTTGCAAATAATCCTGCGTTCTTCTTATCCAGATTAATATTTAGAATTGCCTTTAATCCAAGCTCACCATCATGTGTCAGGCTGATATTTACAAAGTATCTTTCTCCGGTTATCTTATTGATTACCTCTACAGGAATGGTATTTATCGGATTATCCTTGGTACCAACTTTTACTTCAAAGTTGATATCATTTACCTTATTTGCGGTGATGTCTTTACCATTGATCGTCCAGCTCACACCGTTTCCCATATCCAAAGTGATGGTAATATTCTTCCCCTTAATATCATCGAATACAGCTCCCGGCACGGATGTAGCCCCGTTCATATCAACGATAATGGTTTCACCTTCCTTAGCCTTGCCAGTCTCGCCTCGGATTGCTTCCCATCCAATCTTACTGGTATCACCCTTAATGAAAGGAATACCAGGATCAGGATTTTGTTGCGTCGGTGTCTCCTTTAACTTCTCAATAGGTTCCTTATAACTGTACTCACACTCGCTACAAGTATAGGTTCTTTCCCCTTCTGCATGTACAGTGGGCTGCTTGGTTACCTGACTTGTAAAGCTATGTGTTGCTTCATCTT
>JAZSII010000287.1:0-8291 GCA_045533725.1 Acetatifactor sp.
GGTTTTACAGATGTGTAGTTGTAATTCTATGCTGAATAGAATTACCTCAAGAAACTCTTTATTGTAGAAACCGAATGAAATACTGTACAATGGTTGCAGAGAAAATATAAGGAGGGTTTGGCATGGGGAATAATGTTGCTATAGGACAGTATATTCAGTTTTTGAGGAAACAAAATCATTTGTCGCAAAAGGAACTGGCACATAGGTTGGGCTGCTCGTTTCAGGCAGTATCTAAGTGGGAAACCGGGGAAAATCTGCCGGATGCGAGTATTCTTTTAGAGCTTGCGGATATTCTGAATACAACCACTGATAAAATATTAAGTGCGGGCAATCTGATATTACGAAAAACGAAGCGTATTTATGTTGCTGATATATTTGACGGTTTTAATGCATTAGAGGATTTGAAGAAATGTTTTGGGGAGCAGTCACCTTTTTATCGTGGTGCAATTGAGGGAATTAATCAGAAAATGCAGATAGATATAGAAAGTTACTTAAGGGATGAAAGCGGAAAAGAACATTTGCTTGCAGAAGCGGTCATCCAGCATATCACAAACGGATATATTGTCGATACAGAAGAAATTGACAAATATTTTACGACGGCTAAATTAAAGGATAAGATAAAAAGATATTTGGAGGATGGTTCTCTTTTTGATATGAAGTCGGAGAAATATGTGGAGTATCGCCCTATGTTTCCACAAGCGGCAGTTGACTTGATTTTCTCATTAGTATCAGCTCCCGTAATCGCAGATATTGGAAGCGGAACCGGTCGTCTTTCCGGTCGTTGTCTCAGTCGGGCGAAAGAGCTTTATGCTGTGGAGCCTAATGCACAAATGCGAAGAATTGCGGAAACACAATTATCAGAATATTCTAACTATCATTCGGTTGCGGCTTTTGCACAACAAACATCACTATCGGAGCGTAGTGTAGATATTATAACGGTGGCAAGTGCCTATCATTGGTTTGATAACGAAGCGACAAGGCAGGAATTTCGCAGAATCTTAAAAAAGGATGGTTATGTATTTTTGTTTTGGGATATTTATACAGGCAACATCTTTGACTCTGAAAAGGCAATAATTGATCAAAAATATAGGCAACTGTATAATAGACCCACCTCCGGAATTACCAGAGAAGCGCGTGCAGAAAATTTATTTGGGAAAAACAAATATCAAAAGCAAGTCTTTGAGACTACAATTTACCAATCCTTTGAAGCATTTCTCGGAGGTTGGTCATCAGCGTCCTATATGCCGAAAATAGGGACGAAAGAGTATAAGACATATGAAAAAGAGGCAAGATTGCTTTTTGAACATTTCGCGGTAAATGGGGTGTTAGAAACAAAAATTACCACTCTTTGTTTTTTTGGACAATTATTATGATGTGAATTACATATTTACTGGGAAAGATAGATAAAATTATGGAATTAACACTTATCAGACATGGTTAGCCGGATTACTTGGAAGTTAATGAAAGCACGCAGTATAACGGATATGTAAAAAGCTAAAAGAACTACTTGCTTAGATATTTTTACGCAACTCAACAATCCATTGAGTACCAAACAATGAATTGATAATTGATTTGCCTTTTTCTTTTTGCTATGATAAGCCTACACCGGTGATAAATCATTTTGGAGGTATCAAATGCAGGTAAATATTGGTGAAAAGATAAAAGAGTTACGCAAGAAGAACGGAAGAAAACAGGAGGATTTAGCGACTGCGTTAGGCGTTACGCCACAGGCTATTTCAAGGTGGGAAGCCAATGGCGGTTATCCGGATATGGGGATGATTCCGGCGATTGCGAATTATTTTCATATAACCATTGATGAGTTGTTTGGCTACAATAATGATAGGGACAGGATTATTCGTGAGTATAATGATAAAGCCCAAAGAATGATAAATGATTGCGATGATATGACAGAGTGCATTGCGCTGCTGCGAAGAGGGCTTGAGGAATTCCCGGACAGAGTAGATTTGAAGACTAAGCTGGCGTGTGCCTTGAATAAGCAGGGCTGGAAGAAGAAACGTGAGGTTCCGAATGTTTTTTGGAAGGAAGCCGCGAAGCTGTATGAGGAATTGCTGATACAGGAGCCGGCAAGCATTATTCCGCTATTATCCATATATTCCATGCTTGGTAAGCATGAAGAAGCCGAGAAAAAAGCGTCCGAACAGCCCGGCGTGGAATTGTGTAAACAAGTGCTTCTGGGGAATTTGGGAAGTATCGGTAGTATAAGTGATGATAAAAAGGCGGAACAATATAGAGGAGAGGCGGTATTGGAGCTGTTTCAGGCGTTTCGTAAAGCGTTGGATGAGGCCATAGTGTGTAATTCTGAATTGATGCATTGTCGGGAAGGCCTGGAGCTTCTTTTGTTGACCCGACAGTTATTTGAGAAAATTGTGGGCACGGAATGTTATGGATTTCATAGTGAATTTTGTTTTATAGATATGAGATGTGTAACGATTGCCGGTCATATGAGAGATTATGAAGCGGCTGCGAGTTACTTTGATTCAGCCTTTGAGCATTATCAAAAATTTGAACAGTGGAGAAAAGGGTTGAGGTGGGGAGCGCAGTCTGAAGAGAATTGCAAAAATGAGAATCGGGAGGAATGTTTCTCATCATCCATTTTATCCGCTGTAAAACCGGCTACGCACAAAGTAATTGTATGTGAACCGCAGTTTTTAGAAATGGCTATACGTTTTTTCCCGGAAGAAGAAAAAAGGAGAATCATGGAGAATTCGAAGTATTCTGTGATATTTAATAATAATTGTTGACAAAAGTATATTTTCGAATTAGTATATAAGTAGAAAAAGGCACTACCGATAGACGGTTAGTCCGTTATATATCAGTTAAAAAATAACCGCTTAGTTTGTTGGACTGGGGCGGTTATTTTTGTGCCTTGTTATTACGACCAAGCGAATAGCCAAGACTGAAACAGGTCAAACATAAGCTGATGACAGCAATCAAGCCTTCGATGGTAATCATAAGCAAATCCTCCTATTATGAGATTTCTGCAAGCAGATTTCTATGTGATCGGAGATCACAGTTCTCCGTAGAAGGACTAACCGCCTACCGAAAATGGTAGTGCCCATAGCAACACAATACCACAACAATCTAACAAATACAATAAGTATACTTATTAATTATATAAATCGGCTGTCCGACATAGAATAGGATAGCCGTTTGGCATATTGTGGTATTTTAGTCCGTGATATTAAATTCTACATAATAGACGGCAATGTCATAATCACCGGAACCGCGGAAATCCATGATTTCCTTGCCGATTCGATAAGTACCGGCCGGCAGTTTGCCATAGAGCCATTCCCAGTTTACCTCCCACTCGCACTCGCCATTCATTGGAATCATCCATGCTTCTGAGGTCCAACCGATTTCGCCGCCGATAACGTATGGCATTTCTTTCCAGCCATTCTCCTGCGTCCAATTTTCTATAATGTACCAACTGCCTGTTTGCAACTCACCTGTTGGTGAGCCCCCGGATTGAGTACATTTGATAATTGCACTTGTTGCGGTCACATTCTCTGTTTCCAGTGTAATACCCCATGTTTCATCCGTTGCATCGGACCTATAGGATTTGGTGCTACCATCGGTAATGGTTTCGGGCTCATCGGTTTTGCTATAAATGGTGATTCCGAGAATCAAAATTATCAATAATATAAGTATGATGCCTATTACCCAAGCTTTCTTTTTCTTCATAGCAGAACACCTCCATTCCCAACGGTTATCTTAAGTTTAGCATGCGAAGACCTGATTGAAAATAAAATTTATAAAATCTTAACTAAATATATTTATAACGGAGGCGCAACTTTCTTTCCAACAAAGAATGCGCTTGCAATCGCCTTTTCGCCCGAGTATACTTGAAATAGCATTGTTGGACAGGAGGTTGAATACGATGTATTTTTATCATGTAGTTTCTGATAGACCAAAGTATGCAGGTCAGCGATTTATGGTGGATGAGGAGCATCCAAACGGCGTGTATGACCGCGTGAAGGAGCAGATGAGCATTGTGAAGGATATTTATGAGAATCCCGAGAAGTATGAAGGTACGCAGTTAAGTCACAGCGTGGATGTGGCTCTTCGTGAACTGGCACTGGAAAAGGTCAGAAAGGAAAAGTATCCTCAGTATCCTTCGCGTATGGCGTCTTTGTATGTTTCAAAGACCTATGAGGAAGCGGAGCGTTGGGCTGATTATTTTGCCCGATTGGGACGTCCCACCTATGCAGTTGCCAAGATTAAGGTAAACGGCAGATTTTATGAAGGCGATGCTTACAAGTGTTTCGACGGAACCATTTCCGAGGAAGAAAATCTCAGACAGGCGGAGATTTATTGGTTAAACGGGCCTAATGAGGACGGACATGATTCCATAGTGGAAGTGCTTGTGGACGGAGAAATTGAAGTAGTTGAGATTATGAAAGAAATGAATGCAAATGTATAGGTAATATTTCGGACAGCGGTTTTTCTAAACAGATACTCGAAGTCAGTCCCGCATACAGCGGGGCTGGCTTTCTGTTTTTTCAGTTGATTTTACGGTGAACTATGATACAATTATTGTGAGATTTTTTACAATCTTAGGAAGAGGTAAGAAAAGAATGAAGATTACGGAACAATGTAAAAGCAAAGGAACAAAGCTTTGGAATTGGGTCAAGAAGAATTATGTATGGGTACTCATAGGTGTAAATGTGTTATTTTTACTATTTGCCTTTATCGGATATTATGGCAAAGTAACAGACAAAATAAAGCTGACATATACTGAGGAACAGATTCGTTCAATGAATGCGGAAACCGGTATCGGTGGGTATATCGATGAAACCAGTGAAGGCGGGCTGTATGACATTATTCCGGAAATGTTTTTGAAGAAGGGGTACTACAGTTATACGGTGGAGTTTGAAGGAGAATCTCCAAGCAGCTTCTGTTGGCCTCACACATATGATGAGTTCTTTAGGGTAATAGATCAGGAAGTCGTTTATTTGAGCGACAGTAAGTTTACAAATACTCGCAAATTCTGGTTAAATGCAGACTTAAATATTGCATTAAGACTGTATTACAGCGGCGAAGGTTCAGCTAAGTTTACAAGTTTTAGTATTGAAGAAACAAATGCATTGGCCAATATAGAGCTGTTTAAGCAGTTGCTATTGCTTTTGGGAATCAATTTAGTGGTGTTCCTGGCGGGCTGGTTCAAAAAACATCCGCTGACGAAGAGTGGCAAATACACGATAGCAGCTATGATTGGGCTTGGGGTTCTTGCAAATTTCCCCGCAATGAACGGGTATTTGACAAACGGACATGATCTCACCTTCCATCTGACCAGAATAGAGGGTATTAAAGAAGCATTTCTCTCCGGACAGTTCCCGGTTAGAATATCGCCCGTTTTTCATAACGGATATGGATATGCGAACTCGATTTTTTACGGGGAATTATTTTTGTACTTTCCGGGATTTTTGCGGACAATAGGTTTTACCGTAGCACAGAGTTATAATGCGTACTTGATATTATTAAACATCGTGACTATAGTAATTTGCTATTACTGTAGCAAAAAGATTCTGAAGGACAACCTTATTGCGGTTACGGTTACGGCGTTATATGTGTTGTGCCCGTACCGATTGGTAGATTTGTATACCAGAGCGGCCATAGGAGAAGTCACTGCTATGACGTTCCTACCGTTGGTAGCATATGGTCTTTATCGTATACTTGCCGAAGAAACAGAGTCTAAAGAATACAAAACTGCTTATCTGACCTTAAGTATAGGCTTGACAGGAATTATTCAGTCCCATGTACTTACGGTAGAGATGGTAGCCGGATTTATTCTTTTGGCATGTGTGATATTTGTATGCAGGGTATTTCAGAAGAAGCGTTTTTTTGCATTATTAAAAGCGGCAATCCTTACACTGCTGTTAAATCTGTGGTTCCTTGTACCATTCGTAGATTATATGTTGACGCAGGACATCGTGATATTCAATATGCAGAAGAATGATCTGATTCAGGTCACGGGCTTGTATTTTACGCAGCTGTTTTCTATGTTCTCTGATTACGCGGTGTTGAATTTAGATGCCGGCAGCGGTGTTACCAGCGAAATGTTTTTCAGTATGGGTCTTGCGTTGGGCCTTGGAATGATTTTATTTGTGGTTATGTCAAGCATAAATAAGTCAGAGGACAAAAAGATAAAGAAGCAGGGATTGTGTTTCCTGTTCTTTGCTGTATTAGCTACGTGGATGACCACCATACATTTCCCTTGGGACAAGATTGCGACTATGCTCCCGCTGGCCAGAACCTTAATTGCGTCAATTCAATTTGTGTGGAGATTTATGGCAATTGCGGCGGTTTTGGCAGCAATTGTAACGGGTTATGGTCTTTATCTTTTGCAAAAGGAAGAGGGTAATAAGGTTGCACTGATTGTTGCATCTGTTTTGGTTTCCTTAACGATAATTTCTGCTATGGATTTCTTCCAGGTGAATTTGTTTAATAAGGAAGTGTTTGATATAGATGAGAATACCTTTGTGGCACAGGATAATTATCCGTATGTGTCCGGCGGAGAGTATGCACCGGAAGGAGCAAAATACACAACTCTGATAGAAGAGTTTGAGCCCAGAGCCTATGAAGGCGTGGTAGTAACAGAGTATGAAAAACAGGGAACGGATATTACCATTACTGTGGAAAATAATAATACGGAAGGGTATGTATTATTACCGCTTTTGAATTATAAGGGCTATGGTGCTGAGTCAGAGGACGGAAGGATTACAGCGGATAATTTGCAAACGGGTGAGCATGCGGTGGTACGCATAAATATTCCTGCAAATTACAAGGGAGAAATCTCCGTATTCTATCAGGGCTTCTGGTACTGGCGCGTAGCAGAGGTGATTTCTTTGCTGGCTGCAGGCTATTGCGTTTGGGCTTGGCGAAAGAATAAAGACAGGACAACATCCAACTGCCGGTTGGAAAGTGAGAAATAAATAATTCAACCAATAATCTATTGCAAAAAAAATGTTGAAAGTGATATATTCGGGCTGTGATCACAATGTGTTTGGATTCCAATCGGAAAAGCGCAATAAGCGAGAAGGATAGAATATACGGAGGTAAAATAATCAATGGATTTTGGTTCAAAAATAGCATATTACAGAAAAGAAAGAAACATGACGCAGGAGGAGCTGGCATCACAATTTGATATCAGTAATCAGGCGGTATCCAAGTGGGAAACCGGACAGAGCTATCCGGATGTAGAGCTGCTTCCTAAGATTGCGGACTTCTTTGAAATATCTTTGGATGAGTTGTTCGGAAGAGAGTTTTCGATTAAGAAGTCTGCAGAGGCAGTGAACGAAAAAGGGCAAGATGATGAGCGGAAAGAGGCTATCGGGCAGGCAACATTGCCCGCACCCGTGACATTACCGGATACCATAGGTTGGCCCGTGCCGGAACAGCGTGATACTTTCGATGACCGTGATGCGTTGTATGTGGTGCTTTATCAGGGTTCCAGACTGGTTCATGAGGAAGAAATTAAGAAACATTTCGGACATATTGCAAATAAGTTGTCCTTTAGCTACGACGGTCCTGCCTTAAATGTATATAGCATATTTTCTGTGGTTTGTGATAATGTGCAGGGAAATGTAACTGCCGGTGGTTATGTGGAATGCGGTGATGTAGGTGACTCTGTGGCAGCGGGAAGTTACGTAGAATGCGGAGACGTAGGCTGTAACGTACAATCCGCAGCTTATGTAGAATGCGGTGACGTGGGCGGCAATGTATCCGCGGAAGGAAACGTAGAATGTGGTGACGTGGGCGGAAGTGTAACCGCAGGCAGTATAACCAGGTAAAAGGGACGGTTAGTCCCTTTTTTTATCGGTACATAACCCTGCCGGGATCTACATCCTGAAAACCGTACTTCCTGTACAAGCCATGGGCATCTTTGGTTTTTAGGAGAGCACCTATACGGGCGAAACGATCATCACTTACAATTGCGTCGACCAAAGCCTTTCCAATACCAAATCCGCGATGCTTTTCATCCACAATCACATCGCAGATATAATAAATGCACACGAAATCCGTTACGACCCTGGCAAAGCCGATCAGATAGCCGGACTCATCAAATGCCCCGTAATTAACAGAGTTGGCAAGTGATTTTTCCACCAGTTCTCTTGGCCGTTCGGCTGCCCAGTAGGTCTGTTTCAGTAATCCCATCAATTCCTCTATATTAATTTCCTGGTCGCAAGATATATGATACATAAAATTCCTCCTTTGCTTTTCTTTATGATACGCCAAGAAATACATCCTGTCATCTTAAGATTTCCTAAAAA
>JAZSII010000090.1:0-2014 GCA_045533725.1 Acetatifactor sp.
AGCCATATCATACATAAAGTATGCACCGTCTTTGTCCTGTGCATATACGGTTGCCTTGTCTTCCCACCATGACTGCTTTGCCTGTACATATGCTTCAATTACTACTTCGCTGACCAATTCAGCAGCTACATACTCAGCATAGGTCATTACACCTTCAGATTTTGCATCCTCATCCACTACCGGTGCCGGGGTCGGTTCCTCTGTAGGTGCAGGAGTTGCTTCTTCAGCAGGCGCTTCTGTAGGAGCCTCCGTTACTTCAGGGGTTGCAGTAGCTTCAGGCTCTGCATCTGTTTTTGCACAACCCATAACGGCCATTGCAAGTACTAATGTCATTAATAATACTCTAAACTTCTTCATTTTTTCTCCTCCATTCGTAATTAACGATAGAATACAACTAACCATTATACATAAAAGTTCAAATAAATCAACATTTTTTCTTTTTAATTATTTCTATCACCACATACAAGCCCATTAAAAGCCAAACACATGCCAGACTTACCAGTAAAATCACAGAAGCAGTGGGCAGTTCTCCCAAATTCTTCTTGGCACTTCCGTCCACTGCAATCTGGTCCAAATGCTTTGCTGATATCATATCCGCAAACAGCTTTTCCATATATGCTTCATCCACGGTTTGTTTCCTTCGAATGGACTTGGTTGTCTCTTCAATCATCTGCCCCGCCGCATCTCTAAGAGATGCAGAACCGTTAAATACAGGGGTCACAAAAGTATTATCAATATTATCCAGCAAAAGTTTTGATGCCTGAATTTTTATATTGTAATACATATTATTATCTTCGCCGCATCTGGACATATAGTCCTGATATTCTTCACTTTCCTGTGCCTTGGAGGTAACCGGAATATATCCTTCTGTCGCTGCATAAGCGTTTTGCACCTCATTGGTCAACAGATACTGTGTAAACAGCCAGGATGCCAATACCTCCTGAGGGTCTTCTTTATTAAAGACACAGACAGACGGTCCCTGAGAAATCATCTGCGGATTTTCCGGGTCATACTGAGGAATAGGCATTACTACCGTTTCAAACTCTACAAACTTATCCTCACTAATATCCGACAAAGGTGCATAACTTCCCATCCATGTAGCACCAGCCGTTGAGTCAATAGCAAAAATACACTGGCCTGCATTCAAGAAGTTTGCAGGATAACTGGATATTTTAAAAGTGGAGAAGGAACCCAATTTCACATGCTCCGCTATTTCATACAAAAGTTCCTTGGTAGTGTCGTTGAAAATCAACACTTCACCGTTATCCTTGGAATATCCTGCGCCCTTTTGACGAAGCATCTGAATCATCATATTATCCGTAGACTTGTAAATAAACGGTATCATAACCTTCTGTCCGTTTACCAGATAATTACCGTCCGCATCCTTTGCGGTAGCAGCATCCGCCACCTCCCACACGAAGTCCCAGGTAAGCTTCTCCGGAATAGTATATCCCAGCTTTTCCACATAAGTTTTGTTAATATAACAAGCCTCTGTGGAACGCATATAAGGCAGTGCATAGAAATGACCCTCCAGGAAACATTCGTCCAAAAACTTGGGAATAATTTCATCCTTGGTAGGTGCATCAAAAAGCACTTCACTGCCGCCCAAACCATACTTTTTGTCTGTCAAAAGCTCGTCCAAATCCACCACACAATTCTCACCGCTCAGGTAAGTGGCAATATGGTCCGGATAAGTAATACACACATTGGGTGTGGTATTGGTAGCTATATTGGTAATTACATCATTATAAATGCGCCCATAGTCCGTATATAAACGCAGATTAATTTTTATATTAGGATATATCTTCTGAAAATCCGCAATGGCCTTTTCATAAATATCCGTTTGAGTCTTATTGGTATCATTCTTTGCCCAAAAGGTTATTTCGTATGTCTGTGAAGTGTCAAATTCCTCGGGAATTTCAAAAGCGCTTCTTTCCACCGAGCCATGGCATGCAGTAAGCACAAACATGGCAGAAAGCACAAAAACCGGAAGAACAATTATTTTCACTCTTTT
>JAZSII010000085.1:0-2776 GCA_045533725.1 Acetatifactor sp.
TTGGGGCATACCGAAGCAAAGTATTCTGTTTTTCCTAGGTCGTAGTAACAGAAATAAACTGTATTGTTTACATGACCGAATTTATCTACATCGTTAAAACGAAGTTGTATGGGTAGTGTGTGGTGAAATTGTTGATCTTCCATGTGATTAATCTTGAAATTTATTCTTATTTGGGGCGCAAAGTTACTGATAAATTGAGTTAAATTACCAATAAACAACCAATAATTCCTATCTAAAGAGTCGATTTTCTCAAAAAATGCCTTACCTTTGCGCCCGAAGTTTCTGCTTCAATGAAAAGAAAACTATGGGGTTGACTGGATTTGACAGCGGGCAGAAATGGTAAGTAAGCATGCAGTGCTTCGTTGATTGGCACTTAAATCTCAGTCCTCAAAATTTTATCTGGCGAAACTCGTTACGCTCTCGCTGCTTAATCGAAGCACAGTAGATTGAAACTTAATCTCGGCACAAGGTGCTGAGACGAGACATCACTCAAAAGCTCTGGCTCCGAAGCATTTTGGTAAAGTGGTGCAGTTAAATCGGAGATAGTTGGCATTGGCCTCGCGGTGTCGATGAAGTTTTTAGAGGATAAGGCGTCGGTTGATGGCTTTGGTTCTGCCGCCGCACGAAAATTTAGGCAAAGATAAGCATGTAGAAAGCTTATGATTTCCTCGTTTGGACGAGGGTTCGATTCCCTCCAGCTCCACGATTAAAACGGCTGATTATCAGCCGTTTTTTTTGTTTAGTCAAACAAGTCATCCATTACAATACTATTCTGGATTGTTCCAGAATAAGCATTATTGACTAATCCATAGGTTGTTACCATAGTTAAATGAATCGCTTTACGACAATTGGTTCCAATCCTAAATGCTTCAAGCTTCTGTCTTATTGACAAGTCATAATCCTTGGTGATAGTATATTCTGTTTTAGAGAATTTCATTTCACATAGATTTATGACTTGGTCATTGCGGTCAATTAATAAATCTATTTGAACTCCAGGAGTTCCTGCCGTTTCATTTGCTTTTTGTGTCCAAGAATAGACATTAGTCAACACTCCAGAAATTCCTAATGCTTTTTTGATAGCAGGAACATGTTGTAGACACACCCGTTCAAATGCAAGTCCAGACCAGGCATGGTAGAGTGGGGAGTTTTGTGAAGTAGTCCAAAAGTGCTCGTCCATCACATTATTCTTCTGAATAAATTGGAAATAGAATAACGTATAGTTGTCGATTAACTGATAGATGGATTCTTTATGTGTTTTCCCGATATTGTTGTATTTACGAATAAAACCGCACCATTCTAATTCTTTTAACATTCTTGTCAGTGTTCCACTATCCGCTATTTTTGTAGATTCGATTATTTCTTTTCTCGACATGCCAACTTTCTTTTCTCCAAGGGCGGAAACAATCTTTATATAACCCTCAGGGAAACGGAATAGTGAAGCGTATAACATATCAAATTCGTTTTGCAGTTCTCCAGATTCTTGAAAAAATAGCCGGTCAATGTTTTGAGCAACACTTAATCCTTTTTTAAAGAAATTCCAATAATAGGGAATTCCGCCTAACACCATATATGCTTCAACTATTTGGTATCGATTCATGGATATATGTTTGCTTTCGATGAAGGATTCGCATTCTTTGAGTGTAAACGGATTCAATTTGATACGTTTGGTTAGTCGATTATGTAAGCCTCCGTGGTTATTGATAATTTTTTCAACAATCCATGATGTCGCAGATCCACAAACAATCAAAACGATGTCTTTTCTTGAAGTTGCCCAACCATTCCAAAAATGTTCCAATGCTGATATAAAATCAGATTTGGGAGTATCCAGCCAAGGCAATTCATCAATGAATATTAGTTTCCTCTCATCTGTTGAAGTATTGAGAAAACGTTTCAGCTCACTGAAAGCCTCTAACCAATTCTTCAGTTTAGGAACCTTTGTTGCACCTTGTTCAATCAAAGAATCACGAAAGTTAACAAGCTGGTTCTTTGAGGTGGTGTTAGCCATGCCTGTATGCTGAAACGTAAACCTGTAATTGAACGTTTCTCGAATAAGGAATGTCTTTCCAACACGTCTTCTACCATAAACAGCTATGAATTCTGAATAGTCAGAGGATAAAGCTTCTAATAATTCTTTCTTTTCTTGTTCTCTTCCGATTAACATAACGATTGCTTTTTTTCTGCACAAATATATGAATAAATATGTGGATAGCAAACTGAAACTGTTTTTTTTTAGGGGTTACAGTCTGTTATCGTGTGTTTTTTGATATTGGAAGTCGCTTTTTTTGTTTGTTCAGAAACGTATACGGAATCGTGTGATGCCATCGGGATAGGTACGCAACGAGAAACTGAAACCATGTTTCATCAGTACCTCGCGGATGAAGATTAGGCCAATGCCTTGGCCGTTTGGCTTGGTGGAGAAGAAGGGCGTAAATAGTTTCGATTCAATTTCTTTGCTGATGCCCTTTCCGTTGTCGCAAACCTCCAGCATCAGTGGCGATGCCGTAGTGCGGATAACGATTTCGCCCCCTTCGTCGATGCTTTCGGCTGAGTTCTTGATAATGTTTATCAATACCTGTTCGAAGAGCGAAGTGTCCATCTCTACGATAGGGCTCTCTTCGCAAAGTTCCATGTGTAGCTTAATGTTTCGGCTTTGGCATACATTCTCCATAAAGATTTTGCAAGCCTCTACGCGGGCATTCAGCCCAACCTTTTCTGTTTGTGGTTCGGGAATCTTTACCACATTGGCAAAGTTGGTGATAAATCGGCTCATGTTGAA
>JAZSII010000242.1:0-3766 GCA_045533725.1 Acetatifactor sp.
TATCAAACTCCCTAAACTTATTTCCTGGCTGCTGGAGTACTCGCTGACGTACTTCTTCTTTATTCTTTTCCTCGTTTTCTTTTTTCCATCGCTCCCATTCGGCCAGAATATCCTCAATATTCATCTGACCGGTAATCTGCTTCTCTAATGCTACATTCTCAGGTACCACAAAGCTGATCTGTCCATCGCCTTCCACGGAAAGTACCTTTGCCATCTCCCTGGCCTGCCAATCCAGTTCTTCCGGCTTTTGAACATTTGAAACTGTTTCCTCCGGCTCCTCAGTACTATCCTCTTGCGGGATTATTTCTTCTTCATATTCCTCTTCCGGAATTCCCTTTCGTTCTTCAGAAGCTTCTGTTTCTTCAGTCTCCTCCAAAACCGATGCCAATTCTGCAGGCAACTCTTCCTCTTCATCATCTGAGGTTTCCAAAACACCCATCATGAATTCTGCAGTATTGGCCATTTCAAAATCAATGCCGTCCTCTTCCTTGACATCATTCTTATCTAAATATTCCTTTAATCCGGCAGCCACTTCTGCCTGCAGATTAATGGTATCACACTGACTAAGGCCCAAAGGCTTTACCTGAATATCGATTTCCTCTGCGGGAATTCGTACAGTTGCGGCATTTTCAATATCGTTTTCCGATGCAACCGGTGTTTCTTCAACTACAGGTTCCGGTTTCTTAAAACGATTATCATATTTCTCCTGCTGCTGGGGAGTAAGCGGCTGATGCTGCATCTTTAGTTCCATGGCCTTGATGACATACTTTCCTTCACCAAACCAAACAATCAATTCGTCACACTCTTCCACACAACGGGTCTCCATACCCACTCTGTGGTATAAAAGAGCTAATTCATATGCCCACTTTTCACGATAATCACGCTTTTTTAATTCTTCCAATACAGCAATACGTTCCTCCAAGCCCACTTCCTGCGCCTGATAAAGCTTGTACTGCAAAATATATCTGCCGGGATCCTTGGGTGCTAATTGAATAAACTCCTTGCAATACTCCAATGCGTGTCCCAAATCGTTCATTTTGATTGCCAGCTCGCAAAGAGAATATACTATTGTCCGTCCGCCGGGATGGCGATCATATGCCAAAAGCAACATATCCCTACTGTCTTCATATCTACGAACTTTCTTGTATATATCACTCACCAGGCATAACATTTTGACGCTTTTAACACGACGCCAGTCAATGGTATCTGCCACTTCTGCCGCCTCGCCAAACTCCTGCATTTTTATCAGTTCTTTAATCTCGTCCTCTTTGATTTTGTATTCGTACTTATCCAAGATTGTCACTCCCACATCCGTAAACATTGGTTTTCTGGTTCTTTTTGATTAAAACACCCACTTTTACTCACTAAGTTTACCATAGTGCTTGTGGCTTGTCAAAAATAAAAGCTCTTTTCTTACAATATATTACTTAATTCTGCAAATTGTTCCAAAGTCAACGCTTCTCCTCGTATGGTTGGGGAAAGCTTCATCTTCTCCAGCGCAGTAAGTACCTGCTCCTTGGATACATGCAGTTCTGATGCATTTGTCAAACCATTTACCAATGTTTTCCTTCGTTGGTTAAAGGATGCTCTAATCAGTGCAAACATCTTTTTTTCATCCGCAACCTCTACCGGCGGCTTTTCATATCTGTCAAGCCGGATAACCGCACTTCCCACATTGGGACGCGGAATAAAGCAGTTGGGAGGCACATTCGCTACAATTCCGGGTTTGGCATAATACTGTACTGCCAGAGACAATGCCCCATAGTCCTTGGTTCCCGGCCCCACCTGCATACGGTCAGCCACTTCCTTTTGCACCATAATCGTAATACTCTGCAAAGGCACATGGCTTTCAAACAGCCCCATAATAATGGGTGTAGTAATATAATAGGGCAGGTTCGCAACCACTTTAATGGGACGACCCTGATTCATTTCTTCCACGATTTTATTAATATCCACCTTCAAGATATCTTCATTGATAATGGTCACATTATCATATGCAGACAGGGTATCTTCCAAAATCGGAATCAGTGTTTTATCAATCTCTACCGCCACAACTCTTCCGGCTCTTTCTGCGAGATATTGTGTCATGGTGCCGATTCCCGGTCCGATTTCCAGCACGCAGTCCTCCTTGGTAATCTCCGCAGAATCCATTATTTTTTCCAAAACATGAGTATCAATCAAAAAATTCTGTCCGAATTTCTTCTGAAAATTAAAGTTATATTTTTGCAAAACTGCTATGGTATTTTGAGGTATTCCCAAATTTGCCATATCTCGTCTCTCCTCTAAAAGTATTTAAAATCGTCTATAAAATGAATAAAATTATACAGTAGCAAAACATCCATGTTACCATATTCATCCAAGCTTTCCATGAAAGGGAAAAGCTTGCCGTTAAAATAACGCAAATCCAACACGTAAATCTTTTCATAATGAGGTGCCAAAAGCGGAATTAATGTGTTTGCATAAGAATCCTTTATGATAAACAACTGCTTTTTCACCTTGGAACCGGTTGTAATCTCTATTAATCCATGATTATCATCCAAAAAATATCCGTATTTATTCTTGCCGGTCAGATACTTCTCTTCATAATAGCTCTCTGTCTCCAGCATCATATCATATTTTAGCTTTACCGGATATTCCAATGTTTCAGGGAAGATATGAATCTCCTCTCCCTTTACCGGAAGGTTGATTTTGGACTGCAGTGTACCGGTAAAATCATCTGTCACTGCCTGCATGGTATCCAAAGAATACTCTGCCGGTTCAATTCCGTTCTTATTTGCCCATTCCAAATAAGCATAGTAAGCACCTCTGCTGGTCCAGTGATGGTCCGTTTTATAATAGATTTTTTCCTGTGCATGTGCAGAAAGAGTAGGGAACAAATCAATTACCCTCTCCTCTCCGACTGTTTCCTTTACTCTGAGCAAAAACTGTCTTTGATCAAAATAAGGTGCCTGAAAAGGAAGCTTGTCTGTCAAAATATTATCCGCTGTGGGTGCCAGCATTATCTGGGTCTGTGGATACTGTTGCACCAAATTACTCAGCAAATCCAGTTTCTTTTCAATGGTTTCCTGCGTAAAATCACTGTCCAGATGCTGTTCAATCAAATAGCCGTCGTCTGCCAGATATACACCGTTAATTTCTTTCTTTTGCAACAATCTGTCAATTTCGGTCTTTAACGTAATCCAATTATTTCTGCTGACAAATTGGTCATTTAAATATGCCTCGTATTTTTCTGAAAATTCACCGGAAAAAAATGTTTCCAGACTGAATTCCGGTTTCTCCGCCAATATTCTGTTTTCGCTCTCAGAGAAAAAGATATCCTTCTGCAACAAATCTGCCACAAAAAGCGTCAGCATAATAATGCAGAAAAAAACAACTGTTTTCCATGCATTTTTTCGTTCATCCTGAAGAACCAAAGGAAGTACCCTCCTTTCTTAGCATTCTACTAAAATCTGAAATATAAAAACGGGTTGTACGTAGCATCTACAATATAGGCTATAGAAGCCAGCAACAAAATGGCCGGAAGCAGCTTCTCCAAGATACGATATCCGGCTATTCCGAATCCCTTCTGAGACTCGGACATTCTTCTACAAATATTCTTTACCAAAGGAGTGGCCGCCACCACTGCAATCATAAACAACACTGCATTTTCCATTCCCAGAAACAGTGTTTCCCTGCTATAGATACCTGCTCCCCGTAAACCAAACATAGCTTTTAAATAGTCAATAATTCTGTCTACGTCTTCTACAGAGAAAAATACCCAGCTGAT
>JAZSII010000263.1:0-6239 GCA_045533725.1 Acetatifactor sp.
ATGGTTCGCTATTTGATATTGTTTGCGCTGGCTCTGTTGACTGTGGCAAAGTTCGTACCTTTTGAAATTACGCTGGCAGTTACGGTGGTGGTCATGCTTCTGTTCGACCGCAAGCTCTTTGCAAAGATTGATTACAGCCTGCTTTTGACTTTTGTAGGATTCTTTGTCTTCATCGGAAATATGGGACGGGTGGACGCTTTTAGAGAGATGTTACAAAGTATCATTCACGGAAATGAAGTATTAACTGCGGTGGTGTCCAGCCAGGTCATCAGTAATGTGCCGGCTGCACTTCTTCTGTCCGGATTTACGGAGGATGTGGGAGCTCTCATCATCGGTACGAATTTGGGCGGTTTGGGTACGCTGATTGCATCCATGGCCAGCCTGATTTCTTACAAATATATCGTGAAGGAGAACCGTTGTGGAAAGGGCGCATACTTTGCGTATTTTACTGTGGCAAATATAGTTTTCCTGGCCATATTACTGGGGATGTGGGTGCTTCTGTAAGGGTGCAGGCAGCATGCACGGGGGTTTGATGTAAAGGTGCAAGCAACGTGACAATGGGAGAGTTAAACGGGTAATTGACATTACAGAAAGGAATCATCATGAGAATTGCAATCTGTGAAGACGAGCCGGTTTTTGCGAAAGAACTGGCGGCACATATTCAGACATTTTTCAAAAACAAGAATATAGAACCCACCATAGATTTCTTTTCAGACGAGCAGGTGGTTCAAAAGATGAACGAAAGTTCCAAAGCTTTTGACATCATATTTATGGACATTCATCTGGGTGGCCAAGCAGATGGTGTGGAAATCAGTAAAAAACTGCGGGAACATGCGCCTCAGGTACCCATCATTTTCATCACCAGCCTAGAAAATCGTGCCATTGACGGTTATGATGTGGATGCTTTCAGTTTCCTTGTAAAGAAAAAATACGCGGAAAAGTTGCCCCTTGTTTTAGAAAAGCTTTGGAAGCAACTATATGAAGCAAAAACCCTTACGGTGACAGAAAAAAATGAAGTACATGTCCTCCCGGTGAAAGAGATACTATGGATTGAATCGGATGGACGAAGCAGTCTCGTCCACACCATAAATGCAACTTACACAGACATACGGTCCATTCAGAACATGGCAGCAGTTCTTAGTGATACAGACTTTATAGAATGTTTTAAATCAATCTTTGTAAATGTAGAAAAGATCAGAAGTGTAAACGCCGATACCATTACCCTGATAAATGATCATAAACTTCCTGTCAGTCGCCGAAGTCGTAAGAGTGTTATGCTGGCAGTGATGAAAAAGGTACGTGACCAATGAAGAAGCTATCCATACCTTTGCAGCTGATTCTTGTAGCGCTGGCTGCAATTTTATTGAACTCAATTATATATTATTCCATAAACTGTTCCGGTGGTGTTTTGCAAAATGAGGATGTTTTTGGTGCCCCATATTTCTACATCACAGAAGAAGTAATCCGGCAGGAAACGATTTTGGACAGTTTGCCCGCGGATAGGGGTGAGGCAGAGACATTTCTCAGAGGGAAGATACAAGCTTTACAGGAAGAATATGAGAAGGAGACCGCTCATCTTACGTCGGAGGATGCCTACCTTGCTTTGCAGAATACGCAGGAGGCCAAACGTCCTTATGAAGCAGTATTGTCACAAATTATCCATGTAAAGAACTATCCGGAATATGTTAAAGGGATTGCTGATAATGCGGGGGAACTTTTGGAGTTTCCCATGTATCAGGAAAAAGGCTGGCTTAATAATAACATTATCCAAACGCAGAAGGATTTTTATGGTTTGGAGCAAATTGTACTTACGCCCATAAATGAAGCGGGCTTTATGAGTTTATTAAATTATCGAATCACGGATATTTTTGCATTATTGTTGACAATGGGAGCTACGTGGATACTGGCTCCTTCCAAGGAGCTTTCTGCCAGAAAGAGATACCTTGGTCCTATTTTCATATGGTTTGTTAGTTTGTGCTCCATGTATCTTTTAAACATGGGCATGACTGCTGGTTCCATAGGACTTCCGGAGTTTCAGGTCACCTTGCAGTCATTGCAGCCTTTTCAATGTTGCCCTTACCTAATCAGTTGCGGCACTTTGCTATTGCTGTGCCTTGTCTTTAAATTAGTGGGTTTTGGAGTGATTTTGTGTGTAGGACTGTTTTGTTTTTCCTGCCATAAAAAATGGCCGGTCGCTCTTATTGCCACAGTGGTAGGAGCAGAAGCGTGGCTGGCATTTATGAATCGGGATACGGGAGCTGTTTCAGAGTTTTTACGAGAAATCAACCTGTTTTCCGCATTTGAAGCAGAACGTTTTTTCCTACGCTATCTTAATTTGAATATTGTGGGACAGGCGGTAGCCCCATGGCCTATTTTCGTGACGTTTATTGTGTTGCTAAGTGTTATGGCTCTCTTTGCCACAACTAGGCGGGTTAGTGCTTATACGCGAGAAATTCGTGGGCGTGTGGAACGAGCTTATTATGATGAGCTGGATCAACGGTATGAAGAAACCAGAAAAATACGCCATGATATCAACAATCATTTGTTAGCCCTGAGGCTTTTGGTGGAAAAAGGAGATTTGGCCAGCGCCAAGGCTTATATTGGGGAGATTTCCGAAGAATTGGATCAAACCATTATGCCCGTGCGGACAGGATCAAAAGTACTGGATGCATTGATTTGGCAGAAGATTTGTCAGGCCCGAAAAGGAAATATTACCATTCAGACGGAAATACATTGCAGTGTGAATGGCAGAAATATTTCTGATTATGACTTATGCGGCATCTTTGGTAATATTTTGGACAATGCCATAGAGGCGGTGGAGGGTATGGAGTCACCCATTATTAACCTGTTTATCGGAAATCAGCTGGATATGCTGTATATTTCCTGCAAGAATGCGTATGAAGGCGAGCGTTCAAAGCGCGGTGAAAACTATATTACCACCAAGGATTTTCCCGAAAGTCATGGTTTGGGCATTCCTCGTGTTCGGGAAATTGCAAGGCTCTATGACGGGGAAGTAAATATCTCTACGGAGGACGGATGCTTCCTTATCGAAATACTTTTGAATAATAAATGACCGCTTCTGTCGGATTTAGAACCGCTTCTGATGAGGCGGTTTCTTTTTGGGCAAAACTTTGTTATAACGAAAGCAGAGAACGTACCCATAGGAAAGGATGAGGATTATGCGAAAAATAAAATTGTGGACAGTTTTAAGTATCCTAATATTTACACTGGCAGGCTGTGGCGCCGGCAAAGAGGAGGAAGTCTTTGAACAGGGAAATATTATGCCCTATTATGGCCCCATTATGGAAACAGAAAGCGCGTATTACTATACCACCAATGATTTCAAATACGAGCTGCATTACTATGATAAGGCTTCCGGCAAATCCATTTTTCTTTGTAATAAGCCAGAATGTTCCCATGACGGCAACGAATTTTGCGCAGCTTCTGCCGGTGACCATTTGCTAATGTACACTGCTTTATACAAGGATGGCATCTATGTTGCTGCACTGGAACCTCAGGAAAACCGTGTGGATAAGAAGTTATTCAAGGTTTCACTGGACGGTACCAAGAAGGAAACCATTGCTACCTTTGAGTATGAGCCCACAAGTGGTTTAATCGCTCATGGTATTGACGCTGCGAAATATATGGTGCTCTACCAAGGGAAGGCATTTATCCCTTATGCAACGCCTCGAAAAGATGGTTTTAATAATTATGGTACTGCTATTGTGGACATAGAGTCGGGCAAGGTAAAGTATCTGGAAGAATGCGACGGGCTCAAGCTTAGTGGTCAGAAACGGTATATTCCTTATGGGGAGTATTTGTACTACTATGAGGCAGGTACGTATAGAAGTCCCATTCTTTACCGTTATCATATTTCAAAGGAGACTGTTGAGGAGATTTCCATTGCCGGTAGCTTTGTGGATTATTGTATTGTGGATGACTGGGTGGTGTATACACAACCGGATAAAGAGGGTTTTATTCATATTTATTCCATGAATCCGGATGAGCCGCAAAATCCGGAAACCAAGGATTTAACCGGTCCCCTGACTAAAGAGGACGGGACTTCGCTTCTGAAGGAATGGGAGGGAGTGTTGCGTTATGACGGAGAGTATTTGATGACATACTCGTATCAAGGAAAAGCAGAGGGAGGGTATCATTACTTTATCTTTTCCAAAGATGGTACTTTTCTGATGGAGTTTATGCCTCCGGAAATTTTCCGGGAAGGTGCGGGAGATTTTGCAATTATGAACGGTTATGTGTATTTTGCAGATTATGCACACACAGTTCGCTGCGACCTGCAGGATCTTTTGAATGGCAATCCTACATGGACAACGCTTTTTTATACGGGAGCAGAGGAGGAAGAGTAGTATGCTGGAAATTCGGAATTTAGTAAAGAAATATGGCGACTTTACTGCCCTGGATGGAGTAAATATTTCCTTGGATAAGGGTATCTATGGACTGCTGGGTGCCAATGGAGCGGGCAAGTCCACCCTTATGAATCTGATAACCGATAATCTGAAGCGCACGGAAGGAGAGATTCTTTATAACGGAGAGGATATTCTGACCTTGGGCAGTGCCTTTCGTAAGAAGGTGGGCTATACCCCGCAGCTACAGGGTATGTATGAGGATTTCAGCGCCAGAGCTTTTTTGCACTACATCGGTAGGTTAAAGGGTATGAAACGCAAAGATTGTAAGGTGCAAACAGAGGAGTTCTTGACTATTGTAGGTCTGGAAAAGAAAGCCCATAAGCGTCTGGGGTCTTTTTCAGGTGGTATGCGCCAAAGAGTGTTGCTTGCGGCTGCCATGCTGGACACCCCGGAAATATTAATACTGGATGAGCCCACTGCCGGACTGGACGTGGGAGAACGCATCCGTTTATGTAAATATATTGCGGAGCTTGGAGAAGAACGCACCGTCATATTGGCAACCCATATTGTCAGCGATATAGAAGCAATTGCGGATACAGTTCTGCTTCTGAATCAGGGCAAGATAATGATAAGCGGAAGCCCGGAGGAGGTCATTGAAAAAGCCATGGCGGAGAACCCTTCCGTCCGGTCTTTGGAGGATGTGTATCTGTACTATGCGGAGGGAAAGATATGAGTGAATTACGAAGAATTTTTCTCTCCCGCAGAATGCTCTTCGCTTGGTTTATAGGGTTGTTTTTGTGTGGTGTGTTCTTTTGCTACGAGTGTGGGAGTACCAAAGAAATTACGCTCTCGGGAGAGGAATTACAAAGTTATGTGGATAGCTATCCCGATTTCCTACAATCCGTAAAGGACAATGCGGAAAATGTAGGAATGCTGGCGGCAGTTAATGATAATACGGGCTTTGTCAGAGACAATATCGATAAAACATTGGAAGATTATTCCCGTTTAGAGGGAGTTACACTGGCCTTGGGCGAAAATAAAGGTGTTGTGCTGTTCTCCAATTTCGTGTTGGGGGATGCTATCATCATGGCTATGGTGCTGGTGGTGTTACTTCTGTTCGCAGAAGAGAAAAGCAAAGGACTTTCCATGCTGGTGCGTTGTACGAAAAACGGACGTTCCCAATTGATTCTGGAGCGTGCCGGTATTTTGGCTGTGACATCTTTGGCGGCAAGCTTTTTGGTAACTGCTACTTGCATGCTTCTTTCTAACGGACTTTGTGGAGAGGTGGCTTTGAACAGGCCCTTGCAGTCTGTCCCGGAATTTTCCTTGTGCGCTTTTCCCATTACCATAGGGGAATATTTGCTGTTTACTATATTGATGAAAGCCTTGGCGGCTTTGGCCTTTGGACTGTTGGTCCTGCTTCTTCTGGTGTGGTTGGAAGCTATTCCGGCAATATTAATAGGTGCCGGTGTGCTATTTGTTGAGTATCTGGGCTACACACTGATATTGGGTACGGATAAGTTGTCCGGCGTGAAGCTGGCAAATATCATGGCCCTGCTTCGTACGGAGATTTTTCTCAAGAATTACTATAATATTAATTTGTTTGGTCACGCAGTTGGGTTTCTTGCTTTTTCTGTGGTTATCATCGGTGTGGTGGCTTTGGGACTGATTTTCTTATCCGCAGTTTTCAGCGCCAAATGTACGGAAAACTGCCTGCGATTGGGACTGATTAATAAGATAAAAGTGTGGTGTAGTTTACATGCTCCTAATCCCCCGCTGTTTTTCTGGGAACTAAGAAAGGTGTTTTTCAGCCAGCGAGGCATCCTGATTGGGGGGGGGGGGTGGTATTTCGGGGCCTCTTCCGGGTGGGGG
>JAZSII010000279.1:0-2522 GCA_045533725.1 Acetatifactor sp.
GAAGAAATCGTAGAAAAGGCTGAAGCAATGTATGCGGCAAGACGAGCTGAAGCAGAAGCTCCTGCACAGGAAGAAGCTCCCGCAGAGGATGTGATTGATATCGAAGCAAAGGAAGAGATTGCATACGATGATTTTGCAAAGCTTCAGTTCCAGGTGGGTGAAATCATTGCCTGTGAAGCGGTGCCTAAATCCAAGAAGCTTCTTTGCTCACAGGTAAAAATCGGCAGTCAGGTGCGCCAGATTGTATCCGGAATTAAGGCTCATTATTCACCGGAAGAAATGGTGGGTAAGAAGGTTATGGTACTTGTTAATTTGAAGCCTGCGACATTGGCAGGTGTGCTTTCAGAGGGTATGCTTCTTTGTGCAGAGGATGCAGAAGGTAATTTGGCCCTTATGACCCCGGAGAAGAACATGCCCGCAGGTGCGGAGATATGCTAAAAGAGAAAAATGATTTTAGTTATGAAATCAGATATGCAAAGGCAGAAGACTGGAAACCGGCCATGAATATGGTGTGGAAAACCTTCCTGAAATTTGAGGGAAAGGACTACACTCCGGAAGGAATACGCAATTTTTGGGATTTTATTACGGATAAACATCTTTATCAGGCGTTTTTGGACGGAGCATATCGTGCTTGGGTAGCCACTGACGGAAAGAAGATTATCGGTTTTGCTTCTTTGCGGAATGAAAACCTTCTTTCCCTGCTTTTTGTGGATGAAAAATATCACAGACGAGGTGTGGGAAGTGCGCTGATCGGATGTCTGTGTACGCATTTAAAAGAAAAGGAAAATGAAAGCTGTATGACTGTGAAAGCAGCTCCCTATGCTTTGGGGTTTTATGAAAAGACCGGATTCAGAGCTTTAAGGGAGGAAGAATGCTATGCAGGAATACGGGTAACCGCTATGAAAAAGACTTTTTAAGTTCTGGAAAGGAAGATAAATGAAATTTTTTGATATTGACGGACCTCTGATGCAGGGGTTAACCAAAATTGCCGACTTAATGATTTTGAACTTTCTGACTATTTTATGTTGCATTCCCGTTGTTACGGCAGGTGCATCATTTACCGCATTACATTATCAAATGCTGAAGATGGTACGTAATGAGGATACTTATGTGGCTAGAGGTTTTTTTAAATCCTTTAAGGAAAATTTTAAGCAGGCAACCATTATTTGGATATTGATTCTGATATCCGTAGCATTTATTATTTTTGACTATATAGTCATCGGATTTAGTGAAGAGGGCGGCATTGCATACTGGTATGGTGTTGTGCTGGGAGCTTTTGCAATTTTTATTGCTTTTACCGTAACGATGGTGTTCCCTATTTTGGCAAAGTTTTCCAATACGGTTATTCGTACCATTAAGAATGCAATGGCAATCAGCGTGTTGAAGTTTCCGTTGACCATCCTTATGATTATTATGTATGTACTTCCTTTGCTGATTGGTTATTTCTTCTATCCCCTGATCCCGTTGGTTTTAATGTTTGGTTTTTCTCTTCCGGCCTATGGAAGTGCCAAATTGTACAATAAGTTCTTCAAAAAACTGGAAGAACAGATTTTGGAAACTATGAGGGCGAACGGAGAGCTTGTGGAGGAAGAACCTGATCCGGACAGAATTTTCAAAGATGAAATTGATGAAAGTCTTTTGGGCAGGAAAAACTAACTGTGCAAAATGACAAGAAAATGACATAGAATTTGTCTGAATTGACGACGAATATAAAAAACGGGAACTTTTCTTGGCAAAACATACAATCCTTTGTCAAAAGTTTGTGAAATAGTGGCATGGAAAAAGAAACTGTTTTCCGATATACTTATCATCAGAATGTAGCAGCGTGGCTGTTAATATTAGTACGTTTTTGTAAACGAAAGGAGTTTTACAGTATGGCAAGTTTATCATTAAAGAATGTATGCAAGGTATATCCTAACGGCTTTGAAGCAGTTAAGAACTTCAACCTTGAAATTGCAGATCAGGAATTTATTATCTTCGTAGGACCTTCAGGTTGTGGTAAGTCTACCACCCTTCGTATGATCGCTGGTTTGGAAGATATTTCTTCCGGTGAATTAAAAATCGGTGACAGAGTAGTTAACGACGTTGAACCTAAGGATAGAGATATCGCGATGGTTTTCCAGAACTACGCTTTGTACCCTCATATGTCAGTATATGACAACATGGCTTTCGGTCTTAAGTTAAGAAAAGTACCGAAGGATCAGATTGATAAGATGGTTAAAGAAGCAGCTAAGATTCTTGACTTAACTCCCCTCCTTGATCGTAAGCCTAAGGCTTTGTCAGGTGGTCAGAGACAGCGTGTTGCTATGGGTCGTGCAATCGTTCGTAATCCTAAGGTATTCCTTATGGATGAGCCTCTTTCAAACTTGGATGCTAAGTTACGTGTACAGATGCGTATCGAGATTGCAAAATTACATCAGAAATTAGGAACCACCATCATCTACGTTACTCATGACCAGACAGAGGCTATGACTCTTGGTACCAGAATCGTAGTTATGAAGGATGGTGTTATCCAGCAGGTA
>JAZSII010000082.1:0-11786 GCA_045533725.1 Acetatifactor sp.
AGAATGGTTATGGAGAAAAATTTCACGGGAGATATGAAGGAAAAGGTGAAAGTATATAATTTCCTCGGTAAAATGATTATTGAAGAGCTTTCTTTGCCGCATAGAGCAGCGCTTAAAACCCTCAAGAAAATTATGTCGGGCAAAGAAAAACCGACAGAGCTGTAAAAAATGCTTATAGAGCTTTGTGATGCAAGCGGAGATTTTTCAGACCGTGCCGCAATAGCAGAGCTTGTTGAATATGCAAAATCATAAAAGGAAGGGAAAAGTATGGGTAACAATAACAAAAGAGAAAGTTTCAGATCAAGCCTCGGATTTATACTTGTAAGTGCAGGCTGTGCCATAGGTATCGGAAATGTATGGAAGTTTCCTTATGTGGTAGGACAAAACGGTGGCGGCGCTTTTGTGCTGGTATATTTACTTTGTCTGATTTTAATCGGAGTGCCGGTTATGACCATGGAGTTTGCCATGGGACGTGCCAGTCAGAAGAGCTCTGCAACCATGTATAAAGAGCTGGAGCCGAAAGGAAGCAAGTGGCATTTACATGGATTTGTAACCTTGGCAGGATGTTACCTGCTCATGATGTTTTATACTACTGTAGCAGCCTGGATGCTACAGTATTTTGTGGATACTGCCAGAGGAGTCTTTGCTGGTGTGGACAAAGCGGGTGTGGAGAACCTCTTTGCCGGAATGCAGGCAGATGCAGGGACCACAATTGTGTATATGTTGGTAGTGGTTTTGATTGGCTTCGGAGTATGCTCCTTTGGTGTACAAAAGGGCTTGGAGCGTATTACCAAGATTATGATGCTGGCATTGTTGGCAATTATGGTGGTTTTGGCTGTTAACAGTATTTTCATGGATGGTGGCAAAGAGGGCTTGAGCTTCTATTTGCTTCCTGATTTGGACCGAATGAAAGAGGTGGGTATCGGTATAGTAATTGTAAGTGCCATGAATCAGGCATTTTTTACGTTAAGTCTGGGCATGGGCGCTATGGCTATTTTTGGCAGCTATATCGGTAAGGAAAGAGCCCTTATGGGAGAGGCTGTAAATGTGGCTCTTTTGGATACCTTTGTGGCATTTACTTCGGGACTCATTATTTTTCCTGCGTGCTTTGCTTTTGATGTGGCACCGGACAGCGGACCGGGACTGATTTTTGTAACTTTACCCAATATTTTTAACCATATGACCGGCGGACGTGTATGGGGAAGCTTATTCTTTGTATTTATGTCCTTTGCGGCATTGTCTACGGTATTGGCAGTATTTGAACAGTTACTTTCCTGTACCATGGAGATCTTCGGATGGTCCAGAAAGAAGGCCTGTATCATTAATGGCGTGGCTATGGTAGTATTGTCATTGCCTTGTATTTTGGGTTTTAGTGTATGGAAGAGTTTTACACCTTTTGGAGAAAAATCCAATATTATGGATTTGGAAGATTTCTTGGTAAGCAATATTCTCTTGCCGGTAGGCTCCTTAATCTTTGTGTTGTTCTGTACGACCCGTTACGGTTGGGGTTGGAACAAGTTTGTGGCAGAGGCTAACGAAGGAAAAGGACTCAAGGTGGCAAAATGGATGAGACTCTATATGACATTTGTGCTTCCGATTATTGTATTGAGTATTTTTGTGATTGGTCTTATTAATTTTTTTAAGTAAAATTTAAGGAATCATGGTATGCTTGGCGTTTGACACTAAATGTCCGAAATGGTAAAATTATGTCTATAAAAACTGTGTTTTACAAGAGAGGAGACAAGCCATGCTGTGGAAGAAAATTGCGGAAACGTTGCTGGATGAAAGCGACAGTGTAGCCTATGTGGCAGATATGCATACCTTTGAATTGCAGTATATGAATGCCCATACCAAGAAGCTCTTTGGACTGGCACCTGACGATCAGTCTTATATTGGTCAGAAGTGCTACAAACTCTTGCAAGGCATGGAGGAACCCTGTTCTTTTTGTAAGAAGCCTGTTATGAGTCGAAACAGCTTTTACAGGTGGGAGCATTTTAATCCTTTGTTACAGGAGCATTATTTGGTACGTGATAAGATTATTACAGTGGAAGGCAAGGATTATCATTTGCAGCTGGCAAATCAGGCCACGGAAATGTTTTTGAAGCAAATAGAAATAGAGAGGCAGTTGGAAGTGGAACGCACACTTTTGCGTTGTATCAGAAGTCTGGAATCTTCTTCAAGCATTTCTCAGGCAATGGATAGCCTGTTAGAGGTGGTCACCCGTTTTTATGATGGCGACAGATGTTATTTGTTTGAAAATGATTACAAAAATGGTGTGACCAACAATACCTATGAATGGGTGCAGGAAGGCGTGACCAGGGAAATTGAAAAGTTACAGGGGATTCCTCTGGAGGTAATAGATACCTGGATGCATATGTTTGAAGAAAAAGGTACTTTTTATATTTCTGATTTGGACGAACATGTGGATAAGGATTCCGATGAGTACCGTATTCTGGAGATGCAGTCCATTCGCAGTCTCATAGCAGTGCCCTTAAAACGTGAGGATAAAATTGTAGGCTTTTTTGGAGTGGACAATCCCAAGAAAAATCAGCAGGATTTTACTTTACTTTCTTCTATTACCTATTTTATCCAGAATACGTTGGACAGAAGGAAGAACGAAGAGTTATTGCAGAAATTGAGTTATGAGGATAGTCTGACAGGTTTGTACAATCGTAATTGCTTTCATCAGGCGGTGGCTAAGCTGAAAGAAAATGTACCGGAAAGCTTGGCGGTGGTGTATTTGGATTTGAATGGCTTGAAGATTATGAATGATACCTACGGTCACGAAGCGGGAGATAGATTGATTCAGACTGCTGCAAGGAATGTCAAGAAAGCATTTGGTCAAAATACATTCCGTATCGGCGGAGATGAGTTTGTGGCATTAGTCAGTGATATTGTGCCGGCTCAATTAGAAAAAATCATGCAGTTGTTGGATGCGAACATGGAAGAGGACCGTGTGAAGATTTCTGTAGGAGTATCTTATAGAGAGGCAGACGTTAATGTAGAAGCACAGATGCAACTGGCAGACAAGGCCATGTATGCAGAGAAGAAGGCATATCGTGAAAAAGAAGTGAAGAGATAAGAGTTTTTGCCCGGCGGTAAATGAATCGCCGGGTTAAGTTTTTTATGCATCTTACCATATAAAAAGTGCAACTTGTCGGATAGCGGATTGCGGTAGAGGAATTCTCTTGTTACAATGTAGGAGAAGAACAGGACGGAGGGGCTATATGAAACTAACGTTACAACAAATAACCTGTGGAGAAGACGAGGTTATTGTGAAGTATCTGGAAAAAACATCAGAAATCGAGCGAATTGTGAACCTGCTTAGAGCCGGAGATAGAAGACTGACCGGATGGCAGGATAAGGTGCAAACTGTTTTGGCGCTGCAGGACATTCTGTATTTTGAGAGTGTGGATAACAGAACCTTTGCTTATACAGGGAGTTCGGTATATCGAGTGGATTATACTTTGGCGGAGTTGGAAATTCTATTTGCGGATAACGGATTTTTTCGATGCAGTAAATCCATGATTCTGCAAATTAATCAGATAAAGAGCTTACAGAGTTTGTCAGGCAATCGTATAGATGCACAGCTGGAGAATGGAGAGCATGTCATCATTTCCAGGGCTTATGCAGTGGGATTTCGAAGAAAACTGAAAGGAGGAGATGCAGATGAGTAGAAAAAGGAGATTGTTACAAAGATATTTAGCAGAAGAAATTCGAATAGATTTTAAAGCTTGTTTGTATTTCTTTTGTATGGTATTTTTTTATTCCGTGTATCGGATATGGCATGGTTCTTGGGAGGCAAGCATCATTCATATGGCAGAAATGATTTCGACCAATTATTTAATGGGTTACGTACAGGTTTATTTGCTTGATAATTTTGATGAGGCAGATAGATTTAGAGGAAAAGAGATGATAAAGGCTGTAACCTGTTCTCTGGTGTATGTTTTGGTTAGTTGGATCTGCGGATGGTTTGACAGAGGGATTATCGTAACTTTGATTTATTGGGGCTATATGATTTTGTGCTTTATCTGCACCTTTCTTTCGTATAAGATTAAGAGAGATATAGATTCTAAATCATTGATGGCGGATTTGCAAAAATATAAGGAAGGGAACAGAGTACATGGCGAAGGTGATTGAGATTGATAAATTGACAAAAACATACGGAAAGCACAGAGGTGTGGAGGATGTAAGTTTCTCCGTGGAAGCCGGTGATATTTTCGGCTTTTTGGGACCCAACGGTGCCGGTAAGTCGACTACCATTCGTTCCATGTTAGGTATGCTTCGCTACGAGCAGGGAAGTATCAGGATTTTGGGTAAGGATGCAGTCGGAGAGCGAACGGAGATTTTGAAGGAAGTGGGTTACATGCCGTCGGAGGCATTGTTCTATCCTTCCATGCGGGTGAAGGACGTGATTGCCTTTGCGGCTGATATGCATAAGAAGGATTGTGCAGACGAGGCTTTGAAATTGTGCGATAGATTGCAGGTGGACAGAAGCAAGAGGATTGAGGAGCTTTCTTTGGGAAACCGCAAGAAGGTAAGTATTGTCTGCGCCATGCAGCATAAACCGAAGTTATTTGTTTTTGATGAACCCACCAGCGGTTTGGATCCTCTGATGCAAAACGAATTCTTTAAACTGGTACAGGAATATGTGGCGGCAGGAGCAACCTGCTTTTTATCCACGCATGTGCTCTCTGAGGTAAAGAAATATTGCAAAAATGTGGCCATCATGAAAGAAGGAAGATTACAGCGTGTGGATAGTGTGGAGAACCTGACAAAGAGCAGTGCAAAGCATGTGCAGGTCGTACGCGATGGTGTACAGGAGGAGTTTGTATTCACAGGACAGCTGAAGGATTTGTTTGCACAGTTATCGCAAGGGAATGTAACGGACGTGTTAATTGAGGAGCCATCCTTGGATGAGATTTTTATGCATTACTATGAGGGTAAATAGATGTTTCGATTATTTAAGCATGAATGTAAAATGAATTTTAAAAGTTTGATGATTTGGCTGGTTTGTGTAAGCGGAATGTGCCTGTGTTGTATACTGCTGTTTAGCAGTATGGCAGAATCAATGGGAAACATGGCTGAAACCATGGCGAGTATGGGAGCCTTTGCAACAGTATTCGGTATGGACCGACTGAGTATTGCTACATTGGAAGGCTTTTATGCGGCTGAAGTAGGAAGTATTCATACCTTGGGCGGAGCTATGTTTGCTGCTCTTTTGGGAATCGGGTTATTGTCTAAGGAAGAGGAAGGACATACAGGAGACTTTTTGCATACACAGCCCATTTCCCGGAAAGAGGTGGTCGGAGCGAAATATATGACAATGGCTGCGGGAGTAACTGTATTTAATGTGATAAGTGTTTTGGTATATTTGTTGGGAATTGTTATCTTGGGTGAGGAAATTGCCTTAAACGAGTTCTTTTTATACCATGGTATGCAGTGGCTGTTGCATTTGGAGATTGGAACGGTTTGCTTTTTGATTTCGGCATGCAATCGGAAAAATAAGTTGGGAGTAGGCTTAGGACTTACGTTTTTCTTTTATGCGTGGGATTTACTGGGGCGAGCCATTCCGGATTTGAAGGATACCTTATTCCTGACCCCCTTTTCCTATGCAAATGCATCGGATATTTTCAGCACGGGAGAAACGGATGCCTTGGCGTTGGCAGTAGGATTAGTTGTGTTATTGGGGGCTTTGATAGGAGCATTTACGGTATACCACAAAAAAGATTTGGCAGTATAGGCTGACTTGCGTATAGATAAAAATCGTTGTATAGTAAAAGGGTAGAGAGTGTAATTTCTCTATCCTTTTTTAATGGATTTACAGAATGTCAGCATAATCAGTAATGAACGGAGTTAAAATGGAAGTATTACAGGGAAAAGTGGTTTGCCGGGGAATTGCTCTCGGCAAAATATATGTATTACAAAAGAACAGAATGGTGATTCGAAAGGAACGATGTGCGGAGCCACGGGCGGAGATTGAGTTAGTGAACGCCGCCAGAGAAGCAGTTATCTTAGAATTGCGAAGCTTGTATGAAAAGGCAGTTGCTGAGGTGGGAATTTCTAACGCTGCGATTTTTCAGATGCATGAAATGCTATTGCAGGATGCAGAGTTTATTCGAAGCATTGAACGCTGGATTAGCGAGGGCGGGATGAATGCGCAGTGGGCAGTAGCAGAGGCAGGATATGCTTTGGCACAGAAGTTTGAGCACTTCGAGGATGAATATATGAAAAGCCGTTGTACAGACATTCATGAGGTGACGGACCGATTGTTAAAGCAACTGATGGGAAGTGATGAGAACGAAATCCGTTTTAAAGAGCCGGTCATTCTTGTGGCAGACACGCTGACGCCCGGCGAAACGGTAAACCTAAACACCGATAATATTTTGGCATTTGTAGTAAGTAACGGTACAGTAAATTCTCACGCTGCCATCTTCGCAAAAAATATGAATATTCCTACGATTATGGGGATACATATAGATATTGAGAGGTTAAAAACCGGAACGCATGCTTTGGCAGATGCACTGACAGGGGAATTTGTGTTGGAACCTGATACGGAACGCATCCGCTATGCAGAGGAATTGTTGCGAAATAAGGCAAAATCGGATGCACTTTTGCAGGAATTAAAAGGGAAGGCAGACGAGACAAAGAGCGGTAAGCACTTGGATATTTATGCCAATATAGGTAGTGAACAGGAATTGGAGCTGGCGCTACAAAATGATGCGAAAGGAATTGGGCTTCTCAGAAGTGAGTTTTTGTTCATTGGCAGGAGTAATGCCCCTACAGAAGAGGAACAATTCACCATATATAGGCGCGTGATTGAGAAAATGTCCGATAAGAAAGTAATTATTCGCGTATTGGACATGGGGGCAGATAAACAGGCGGAATACCTGCAGCTGGACGAAGAGGAGAATCCTGCACTGGGCTATCGGGGAATTCGTATATTACTGTCAAGGGCGGATTTGTTAAAAACACAGTTGAGAGCCATATACCGTGCTTCCGTTTACGGGAAACCTGCAGTATTATATCCCATGATTATTTCTATGGATGAAGTACAGGCGATAAAGGATATAACAGCGCAGGTAAAGGAGGAACTTTCTGCGGAGGGGATTCCTTACGGAGAAGTGGAAGAAGGGATTATGATAGAAACCCCCGCTGCTGTCATGATTAGCGATGAACTGGCAGAAGAAGTGGATTTCTTCAGCATCGGAACCAATGATTTGACGCAATATACTCTGGCAATAGACAGACAGAATGCCAAGCTGGATGCGTTCTACAATCCCCATCATAAGTCAGTATTGAAAATGATTCGGATGGTGGCAGAAAATGCACATAGGGCAGGAAAAAGAGTGGGTATCTGCGGGGAATTGGCATCGGATACTACACTGACAAAGGAGTTTTTGGAGATGGGAATAGACCAGCTTTCGGTAGTTCCTTCCTTTATTTTACAATTACGAAAAATAATACGAGATATCGATTAAAAATATATGATACACTGTTTTTGGATAAAAAATATTCTTAAAACAGTAAATTTTTCTTGCCATGAAAAAAGTGCTGTGTTATACTTGTGACGCAGACAAAGGTAAGTATGTTACAAATTGCCTACAAATTTCTAAATAGAAAGGACTTAAAAGGATGATCAAATTTATACTTACACAGAACTATGATGACATGAGCAGAAAGGCAGCCAATATTATCGGCGCGCAGATTATTTTAAAACCCAATTCAGTTTTGGGTCTGGCAACCGGTTCCACACCAATCGGAACCTATGCGTGCTTGGCTGACGGATATACAAAAGGAGATTTGGATTTTTCCAAGATTACCAGTGTGAATTTGGATGAATACCGGGGAATTACACACGAAAATGACCAGAGCTACTATTATTTCATGCACGATAATCTTTTCAGTAAGGTGAATATTGATGTGAATAAAACTTTTGTTCCCGACGGAACCATTGCTGATGCAGAGGAAGCATGTACTAAGTATGAGGAAATTATTGCAGCGACAGGCGGTGTGGATTTACAGCTTTTGGGTCTGGGTCACAATGGTCACATCGGCTTTAATGAGCCCGCAGATGTATTTCCTAAGAGAACACATTGTGTGGATTTGACAGAGTCTACCATTGAAGCAAATGCGCGCTTCTTTGCATCTAAGGAAGAGGTTCCCACACAGGCATATACCATGGGTATTCAGACAATTATGGATGCTAAAAAGATTTTAGTAGTGGTGAGCGGTGCAGACAAGGCTGCAATTGTGAAAAAAGCATTTTTCGGAGAAGTGACTCCTTTGGTGCCGGCATCTGTACTTCAGTTACATCAGGATGTAACCATCGTAGGTGATGCGGCTGCTTTTGCGGAGATTAAGGATTTAATTTAATATGATTATTGCAAACGGTTTTATTTTTGGAGAAGATGGAAAATTTCATCAGGGAACAATGAATATTTGCAAGGATAGAATTGAGAATATTTGTTTAGAAGAAACCGGTAATAATGAATTAACAGAGCCACGGGCAGAAATAATTGATGCCCGTGGCCTATATGTTATACCGGGGTTGGTAGATATTCATTTGCATGGTGCGGCAGGGTATGATTTTTGTGATGGTACAGAAGAAGCCTTTGAGGTAATTGTTGCATATGAAAAGAGTTGCGGAGTGACTTCAATTTTGCCCGCAACCATGACGTTTCCGCCGGATAAGCTTTTGGATGTGATGCAAAGTCTGGCAGAATATGCAAAGAAAAATAGTGTGGTGAAGGGTATTACCATGGAGGGACCGTTTGTTTCCTTTGAAAAGAAAGGGGCACAGAATGAGCGTTATATTCAAAAACCGTCGCCAGAGCTTTTTGGCCGGTTGCAGGAAGCAGCAGAGGGATTAATACGACAGGTCACGGTGGCACCGGAGATTAAGGGAGCAATTGAGTTTACGGAGGAAATCAGTAAGAATTGTGTGGTATCCGTGGCGCATACGGAGGCAGGATATGAAGAGGCAAAGAGAGCATTTTTGGCAGGTGCGAATCATGTGACTCATTTGTACAATGCCATGTTGCCTTTTGGACATAGAGAACCGGGGGTAATAGGTGCTGCTTTGGAACGGGAAAATGTGTTTGTGGAATTGATATGTGATGGTGAGCATGTTCATCCTGCGGTAGTTCGGGCGACCTTTCAAATGTTTGGTCCGCAACGGATTTGTATGATTAGTGATAGTATGAGTGCTACAGGGATGCCGGAGGGGGAATATACGCTGGGAGAACAAAGAGTTATCATGAAAAAGAAGCGTGCGTCACTTACAGATGGCAAATTGGCAGGAGCAGTGACTACATTATATGATAATTTAAAGAAGGCGGTTTTGCAGATGCAGATTCCATTGGAGGATGCTGTGGCAGCATGTACCATAACACCGGCAAAATCCATGGGCTTAGAGGACTGTTGCGGAGCCCTGAAGCTTGGACATCAGGCAGATGTGGTGTTGCTGGATAGGGAATTAAATATAAGGTATGTAATTGTTGCCGGGAACATAGTGCATGTTAAGGAAGAGTAACAGCCTTTAGGGTAAGAAATCATGAATAGAATGAAAATAGATATATACATAATAAAAGAACGGTTCTGCAGAGAACCGTTCTTGTCATTTATGGAATAATATTAGTTAGCTTTCAACATCCTGATCAGCTGCAACGGCAGAAACTACTGAGGAAACAACCGCTACGATTACTGCAAAAATAATGATTAATAAACCACCGCCTAATAAAACGAACATAAATATATCTCTCCTTTATTTCTAACAAAGTTTGTATCATTAATCAACAAGCTAAGTATAGAGTAAAAAGTGTGGAAAGGCAAGAGTTTTTCAAAAATTTTACTTAATTAACATATCAAGAAGCTGCTCGCGGTAAGGAGTGTTGTAGGTGCATCCGTTTTCTAATAATGCGATGGTAGAGTCCATGGTAGTACTTCCAAGATATTCACTGTCGTTAATCAGCATGGAAAGCTGTGCCAAACCGGCCGCGAAGGAAAAATCCTTGGACATTTTGGTGAAAGTTCCGTAGTTTGCCATAACACTGTAATTTTCTTCTGCACTGCGTACACCGTCAGGCTCCTTATAGCGGATGGAGAGGGTTAAAAGTTCTCCGTTCATGGCATTTTCCGTTAAGGAAGGATTTTCCTGATATCTTAATTTGCTGTCGGTTTCACCGTTTTCATTACGTACGATTTCATAGAGAACGGTTACGGTCTGGCCGGCACCGGTTTCGCCGCCGTCCTTGGTATCATCTTCAAAGTCTTCCGCCGCCATGGTACGGTTTTCGTAACCGATTAATCGGTATTCGGATACTTCCAGAGGATTGAATTCCACCTGGAATTTGACATCCTTTGCTACAGTAACAGTGGTCTGCTTCAGATTTTGTACCAGAACACGCTCGGCCTCTTGCAGACAGTCAATGTAATAATAGTTGCCGTTACCGTAATCGGCAATACTTTCCATGTTGGCATCAGAGTAGTTACCGCTGCCATAGCCTAAAACAGTTAGAAATACTCCGCTTTCCTTCTGTTCTGTAATCAGCTCGGTCAAGCCTGATTGGCTGGTAATACCTAAGTTCATATCGCCGTCAGATGCGATGATAACTCTGTTGTTTCCGCCTTCCATAAAGTTTTCTTCTGCCAGTTCATATGCAGCAGTGATGCCGCCGCTTCCGTTTGTGCCCCCACCAAATTCGATGGAATCCAGGGCTTTGCAGATTTTGTTGTATTTATTGCCGGGGCAACTGTCCAAAATGGTAGCAGAGGAACCGGAATAGGTAACGATGGAAACACGGTCGTCTTCTGTTAAGGTTTCCGCCAAAAGCTTGAAGGAATCAATTGCCATGGTACCTTTATCATAAGAGTTCATGGAACCTGAGGAATCAATGAGGAATACAAAATTATTTCCTACATATTCCAAATCCACGTCTTTGGTACCTACGGTCAACATGATGAGCTCATGGTCTTCGTTCCAAGGACAAATGTTGGTTTCATAGGATATGCCAAAACGACTTTCATCATCCGTGTATTCGATAGGTGCATACTCGAAATAATTAATCATTTCTTCCACACGCACAGCACCTTGAGGAATGTCTTCTAAGCGGTAGCCGTCATACAGCATTCTGCGGAAATTGGTGTAGGAACCGGTATCAACATCTGCTGCAAAGGTAGAAAGAGGGCTGGTTGCTACGGAGAGAAAGCTGTTTTCCCGGATATAATTATATTCTTCCGTGTTAAAATCAATATATTCATAGCAGTCATCAGCCATGTCGTAGGATGCTTTGTATTCTGAGGGCATGGCATTTATGGTTGCTCCGGCTGTTGCAGAATCGCTAGTGCAGTATTCTTCGGTTTCGGTATATTGGAAATATCCGTCATCTGCAGTAGCACCGCCCAAATTAATATCGGAGATATATTCGACTACGGTACTGATTGCTTCCTTAGAAGTGTCGGAATTGAGTTTGTTTGGGGTATCGGAATCGGCTTTTTCGGAAGAACCGCAAGCCAGTAAAGATGTTGTTAAGGCAAAAACACACATAAGTGTCATAATTTTTTTCTTTTTCATAGAAGTTTCCTCCCTGTCAATTTGATATTGTTTTCTTAACCGGTTAACTATATAGACAGGAAGAAATCGGGAGTGGTTACAAAAATTTATTTTTCTTCAGGGAAAGAGTCCACTACATAGCGGTATTTGCCAAAGTTGTACTGCTCTTTTTCCTGACTGATATGTCCTTGACACAGTTCGCGAGGGCGACACTTGCCGATACAAGCCATAC
>JAZSII010000164.1:0-5361 GCA_045533725.1 Acetatifactor sp.
AAATTCCATCCGGCTTTAACTTTTCAACCTCCTGCAAAGATACATTCCACGGCAAAACTGTCACATTACAGTGCTTCTGGTTTAGACTACGCACAATATTCTGCTTCATGCCACAGTCTATTGCTACTACATGATATTTCGGATTTTGAATAAAATACTGTCTGCTCTCTTTTCTGCTTACAACCGCAACTGCGTCCCTTGAGATTTCATATCTATTAATTCTGGCAATTCCTTCCTGTAATGAAGTTTCCATATCTGTAATTAAGGCTTTTCGGCTTCCTAAATCTCTAATGGAACGAACCAACTTTCTGGTATCTACTCCGTATATACCCGGAATGTGATATTTCTTCATCAATTCAGACAATGTATATTTGCTACGGAAATTAGAAGGCGTATCATTATAGTCCCTTACTACAAGCCCTCCAATTGTCGGTACTTCGGTTTCAAAATCATCCTCTGCAATTCCATAATTACCAATCAATGGATAAGCCATCACAACGGTCTGATAAGTATAGGATGGATCCGAAACAATCTCCTGATATCCTACCGGAGATGTATTAAAGACAATTTCCGTTATTCGCTCTTCCATACAACCGAATCCGTATCCATAGTATTCACTACCATCTTCCAGAATCAGTTTTCTATCAAATTTTTGCATAATAATCACCTCTTACATTTCCGAATGCTGTTACTTTGCAGTCCCATCTCTTTCAGAAAGTTTTCTTTCAAACCGGTCCTTACGAAGATCCGTAGGAATGGTTGTTGGATACACTCCATTAAAACAAGCAGCACAATAGTCTTCACTCTCTACAAGCTGATTCAGTTTCTCAAGCGGTAAGTATCCCAGAGAATCCACTCCAATTATTTCTGCAATTTCTTCCATGCTATGGTGACAGGCAATCAAATTTTCCTCCGAATCAATATCCGTACCGTAATAGCAAGGATGCAAAAACGGTGGTGCTGAAATTCTCATGTGTATCTCCTTCGCTCCTGCTTCACGCAAAAGTTTCACAATACGCTTACTGGTTGTTCCTCTGACAATAGAATCATCTATTAATACAACCCTCTTTCCCTCTATCACATTCTTCACCGGACTTAGCTTAATTCTTACCTGGTCCATGCGTTCATTTTGTCCCGGAGAGATAAAAGTCCTTCCTATATATTTATTCTTAATCAGACCGATTCCATACGGAATCCCTGAGGCTCTGGAAAAGCCCAGTGCTGCCTCCAAACCACTATCCGGTACTCCAATCACAATATCTGCATCCGCCGGATAGTTTTCTGCCAATATTTCTCCCGCACGTACGCGAGACTTCGATACGGAAACACCATCAATCACAGAATCCGGTCTTGCAAAATAGATATATTCAAATATACATGTCTTCCTCTTTTGCTTGTCACAATGCTCTTTCCTCGACTCTACTCCGTTCTCACTAAATACCAAAATTTCACCGGGAAGTACATCTCTCACAAACTCTGCACCTACGGCAGTTAATGCACAGCTTTCTGATGCAATCACATAAGCTCCATCCGACATTTGACCATAACATAACGGTCTGAAACCATATGGATCTCTTGCAGCAATCATTTTGGTAGCTGACATCAATATCAAGGAATACGCACCTTCTAAAGAATACATTGCCTTACTTACTGCCTCCTCAATGCTTGGTGTCACAAGTCTTTCCCTGGTAACTACATAAGCAATGGTTTCTGTATCACTTGTTGTATGAAAAATAGCACCGGACAATTCCAGCTTGTCTCGTAATTCAAGAGCATTACTAAGATTTCCGTTGTGTGCTAATGCCATCTTTCCCTTCTGATGATTTACTTCAATCGGCTGACAGTTATTTCTTGTCGTTCCTCCTGTTGTACCATATCTGACATGTCCTACTGCCATATTACCGGCAGACAAATGAGCTAATGTGTCTTTTGAAAAAACTTCGCTGACAAGACCCAAATCTTTATAGGAGGAAAACACACCATCGTCATTTACAACAATACCGCAGCTTTCCTGCCCTCTGTGCTGCAGGGCATATAATCCATAATAAGCAATGCCTGCAACATTTTCTCTTTTGGTACTCATCACTCCGAATACACCACATTCCTCATGTATAGCCATAAGATCACTTCCTCCTATATACTTACTCCTTTAGTTCTTTGAACATTCTAATGCAGCCGAAATAAATCCCTTGAATAGTGGATGCGGCTGATTCGGACGACTCTTAAATTCAGGATGAAACTGTACACCTACAAAAAATGGGTGTTCTTCTATCTCTACCGTTTCTACCAATCTATTGTCTGGTGAGGTTCCGCTAATTACCAAACCTACTTCCGTCAATTTCTCCCGATAATTATTATTAAATTCGTAGCGGTGACGGTGACGCTCTGAAATTATTTCTGCGTTATAGCACTTTTCCATTCTTGTTCCCTGCTTAATGCTGCACGGATAACTTCCAAGACGTAAAGTACCTCCTTTGTCAATCTCATCACTCTGCCCCGGCATAAAATCTATTACCTTATGGGTGCATTGCTCATCAAATTCTCCGGAATGTGCATCACTAAGCCCTAAAACATTTCTGGCAAATTCGATTACTGCAATCTGCATTCCAAGGCAAATACCAAAATAAGGAATTCCATTTTCACGAGCATATTTTGCAGCTAAAACCATTCCTTCTATACCACGATTTCCAAAGCCTCCCGGAACAATAATTCCATGTAATCCATGAAATACCTCTTTCACATTTTCTTTTGATATGTTTTCCGAATCAATCCAATGGATTTTCACAAAGGTATTTAGCTCATACCCTGCGTGACTCATGGCTTCCGCCACGGACAGATATGCATCGTGAAGCTTCACATATTTACCTACTAATCCAATGTGAACCTCCTCTGAACGGTTTCTGATTCGCTCCACCATCTGTTCCCATTCGTTTAAATCCGGCTCTGCTGTCTCAATGCACAATTCTCTGCACACAACAGAGGAAAAATTAGATTTTTCCAGCATGAGTGGTGCTTCATAAAGATTTGGTAATGTTCTGTTTTCAATCACACAATCCGGCTTTACATTACAAAAAAGTGCTATTTTCTGAAAGATAGACTCTTCCAACGGCTTATCAGAACGTAAAACAATGATATTGGGATTAATACCCATTCCTCGCAGTTCCTTTACGGAATGCTGTGTCGGCTTAGACTTATGCTCCTCTGAACCACTTAAATACGGAACTAAGGTAACATGAATAAAGAGACTATTCTCTCTGCCTACCTCTAACGAAATTTGGCGCACCGCTTCTAAAAATGGCTGTGATTCAATATCTCCAATCGTTCCACCAATTTCCGTAATTACAACATCTGCATCCGTCTGTTTTCCAACACGGTACACAAACTCCTTAATCTCATTTGTAATATGTGGAATAACCTGTACTGTTGAGCCGAGATATTCACCTCTTCGTTCCTTGTTCAAAACATTCCAGTAGACCTTTCCTGTCGTCAGATTTGAGTATTTGTTTAAATCCTCATCAATAAATCTTTCATAATGTCCCAAGTCCAAATCCGTTTCCGCACCATCCTCCGTGACATACACTTCTCCGTGCTGATAAGGACTCATAGTACCGGGGTCCACATTAATATATGGATCCAACTTCTGCGCTGCAACCTTTAGCCCTCTTGCCTTAAGCAGACGCCCAAGGGAGGCTGCTGTGATTCCTTTTCCCAGACCGGATACTACACCTCCGGTCACAAATATATACTTTGTCATTTCCATATCCTTCCTTACTCGAACTCTACTGTTGAAGGGGGTTTGCTTGTAATATCATAAAGAATACGATTCACATGGGGAACTTCATTCACAATACGACTGGATACCTTATCAAGCACTTCATACGGAATCCTTGACCAGTCTGCTGTCATGAAGTCCTCAGTTGTTACGCTTCTTAATGCAATGGCCCAGTCATAAGTACGTCCATCTCCCATGACACCAACTGATTTCATATTGGTAAGCACCGCAAAATACTGATTCATCTGTGTATCCAATTTTGCCCTTGCCACTTCTTCCCGGAAAATAAAATCTGCTTCTCTGAGAATTGCTAGTTTTTCTTCTGTTATTTCTCCTATGACACGGATTGCCAGTCCCGGTCCCGGAAACGGCTGTCGCATAACCATATATTCCGGTAAGCCCAACTGTCTTCCCAACTCTCTTACCTCATCCTTAAACAGCAGTCGCAATGGCTCGATAATCTCTTTAAAATCTACAAAATCCGGTAAACCACCTACATTGTGATGACTTTTGATCGTCTCAGCATTTTCTTTTCCGGATTCAATTACATCCGGATAAATGGTTCCCTGAGCAAGAAAATCCGTTCTGCCGATTTTCTTGCCTTCCTCTTCAAACACACGGATGAATTCTTCACCGATAATCTTTCGTTTTTGTTCTGGTTCCGTGACTCCTGCCAATTTTCCAAGGAAACGCTCTCCTGCATTCACACGAATCAGATTAATATCCCATTTTTTGAATGCTTCCTCTACTTCATCACCCTCATCCTTGCGAAGCAGTCCATGATCCACAAAGACACAGGTGAGTTGAGCACCTATGGCTTCCGCAAACAATGCAGCACAGACAGAAGAGTCCACACCACCGGACAGAGCCAGCAACACCTGACCATAACCGACTTTGCTGCGAATTTCTTCTATGCAGCGATGCATGTAATCTTCCATTGTCCAGTCACCTAATGCACCACAAATCCGATACAAAAAGTTGCGAATCATCGCTGTGCCATTTTCTGTATGATTTACTTCAGGATGAAATTGTACTCCATAGAATTTTCTTTCTTCGTCACAAATCGCAACATTCGGGCACTTCTCACTATGAGCAACCAATTTAAACCCATTGGGTACCTTTTTCATATAATCGCCATGACTCATCCATGAAATACCTTCTTTTTCCAACCCTTCAAACAGAAGGCATGAATTGTCATAGAAAGTAAGAGTTTTTCCATATTCTCTGGCATTTCCATCTTCTGCGGCTGTAACCACACCACCCAGATCATGTGCCAACAACTGACAGCCATAACAAATACCTAAAATCGGAATACCTAATTCAAATATCCCCTCTGCCGGATGATAGGAATTCTCCTTATACACACTGTCAGGTCCGCCTGTAAAAATGATGCCGATAGGATTGAATTCTTGAATTTCCGCAAGCGTCATAGTATACGGTTTAACTTCACAATACACTTTACATTCTCTTACTCTACGGGCAATCAACTGATCATACTGTCCGCCAAAATTTAAAATTAATATCTTTTGATTTTGCATTGTTTTACCTTTCTTAAAACATAGTGATATATGCATCACGCTCTGCACCGA
>JAZSII010000196.1:0-3987 GCA_045533725.1 Acetatifactor sp.
GGCTTATCCGGATATTGCACTGCTTCCCATGATTGCAGACTACTTCAGCGTATCCATGGATGAGCTCTTCGGCTACCGCCCGGATTATCTGACCTATAAGGAAAGATTTGTACAGTTTATGATAAACAATAATATTCTGCAATTTGGAAATTTTACACTGAAATCCGGTGTGAAATCAGAGTATTATATCAATACGGAAAATTTTACTACCAACGCACAAATCGCCAAAATCGGTGAATTTTTTGCAGACTGCATCCGGGAAAACAATATTGAATTTAACACCTGCCTCGGTCTTGCTTATCACGGCATTGCCCTTTCCGGAGCTACCGCCTATGCCCTTTATCAAAAGTACGGCCTTACGGTAAATTACTGCTACGACAGAAAAGAACCGGACAACAAAGACCGCATTCTTTGCGGATACACCTTACAAAAAAGAGATAAGGTGGTTATCATAGATGACCTGATGTCCTCAGGACACACCCTGGATGAGCGGTTAGAACGCCTCCTGGTACGCTATGATGTGGAAATCGCTGCCGTCATCGTCATCGCAGACCGCAAAATCATCCCTACAGCCTCAGACAAAACCGGTTGTGAAATGATTGAGGCAAAGTACAACACTAAGGTCTACTCCATCATTACAGAGGACGATATTAAAAGTACCCTGCAGATGCTTCCTTAACCGTGAGCTTCTGCAAGGCACATAACTTTACAATATAAACCTTTCCATGGCTTCGGTTATTTCGCCGGAGCCTTCGTTCGATAAATACGTAATCACCTTATCTTTTTCAGGGAACACAAAGCTTCTCTGCCCCCACTTTCCACTGATACGATACCCATCTTTATATTTCCAGAAGAAATATCCGTAACCACCTTCCCTGTTCATTTGTTGAATGGCGGTAGCTTCGTTGATATACTCTTCAGACACTACTCTTTGTCCGATATACAAACCCTTTTGCAAGCATAACTGTCCGATTTTTGCCAGTTCAGGTACAGTTAAGAACATTCCGCTCGCACCATAAAAATATCCGCTTGGGCAATTTTGGAAAGGTGGTTTCATAATATCCAATGGAGCAAATAATCTTTCCTCCAAATAATCATACAAATGTACGCCCAAAGCTTTTGCTACCGCCACACCCACCAAATACGCCGGAATATTAGAATAGTCAAAGACCTTTTCCTCTACCTTTTCCAAAGGATACATCAAAAAATACTCCAACCAATTCTCTCCCTCCGGCCGGAAAGGATAACCCTGCACCGACATGGTAAGGAAACGTTTCACGCTAATCTTTTTCAGTGTCTCCACTTGTCTTTCGCTTGCATATACAGGTACTTCCGACTTTAAATATTCGTAAATGGGCGCTTCAATATCAAACTTTCCCTCATCTTTTGCCATTCCCACTGCCAAAGACAATACGGATTTGGTAGCAGAGTATATAGGGTGTCTCTGCATAGGCTCTTCCTGCCAATCACCTACGATTTCGCCTTTATGAAACACCTGCACACCATATACTTCCAGATTCTTTTCCTTTATGGTATCAACAAAACCTTGAAAATCCATCAGCTACGCTCCTTTACATCAACTCCGCCTTCAAACCTACAATCCAATGTATCTTTCCGACAATTAACACTACACAATCAACTCATAGCATTTGCTTTCAAAATGCTTGGTACCGTCAAAACTATCATATTCTCCGTCTTCCACATAATGAAAGCCTACTTTTTCCATAACTTTACCGGAATTAGGATTGTCCTTTGCATGATATGCAATAAATTTTTTAGCACCTAAAGTCTCTACTCCAAACCATAAACTTAGCCACATCCGGGTCACCGGCCCAATTATCAAAGACCTCCTGAGCGTCTTCTATTTTCAAAGGTCTTATAATCAATCTTTCCGTTTCCAATACAGGTGTTCTCATAGTCCGTTCCTCCTTAATTCTTTACAAAAAGTGCCTGTATATTTCTATACAGACACCCTACTTCCTTGTTACACTTAATAACCGTGACATATCATTATTTATGTAAATTCTCCACAAACTCCGGCAGATTAAAGTCTTCGTCCTTATTTGCCAAGAACAATGTACCTACATTTTCACCACCGATAATCTGATGCAAAACACCAATATCCCTGCTGTTTGCAATGACCATATCTGCACCGCAGCTGGTAGCAATCTTAGCTGCAATCATCTTGGTATTCATGCCGCCGGTACCTACTTTACTTCCGGTCGAACCTTTACCCATATGCATATGTTCGTCCGTCAGTACATCCACCTGCTCAATAAATCTAGCATTAGGATTACGACGGGGATCGTCCGTATATAAACCATCAATATCCGATAATAAAATCAACAAATCCGCTTCTACAAGGGCTGCAACAACCGCTGATAAAGTATCATTATCACCGATTTCAATTTCGTAGGTAGCAACTGTATCGTTTTCATTAACGATGGGCACTGCACCCATGTACAAAAGCTCCGCAAAGGTATTGTGGGCATTGTAACGGTTCATATCATTCAAAATAGTATCCTTTGTCATCAAAATCTGTGCCGCCACATGATTGTACTCGGAAAACATCTTCTGATAAACCATCATAAGCCTTGCCTGTCCAATAGCCGCGCACGCCTGTTTTACCGCAATCTGCTCTTCTCTTGTTACCGGGTGCAGATTCTGCATTTGTACTGCATTTTTTCCTGCTGCAACAGCACCGGAGCTAACTAAAATCACTTCTTTCCCCTGATTACGGATATCGCAAAGCTCCCGAACCAGCTTCTCCAAACGAATATAATCCAAGTCTCCGGTCTCCGCATGCTGCAAAGAAGACGATCCGATTTTAACAACAATTCTTTTTTTATCCTTTAACAATTCTCTCAAATTTGACATAGCTTTCTCCAAACTCTTTTAAACTATAACTGAAATAATAACTCATTTTATTTATTGCGTCAATGCATAAAAGGCTTGTATTTCTTCGCAATTTCCTCTGCCACCCTGATTCCATCCATTGCTGCAGAAGTAATTCCTCCGGCATATCCTGCTCCTTCTCCGCAAGGATAAAGGCCTCTCACTTCAGATTGTAAACTTTCATCTCTATGAATACGCACTGGGGACGAAGTGCGACTTTCCACACCGAGCAATATAGCATCCGGTCTGTTAAATCCTTTTATCTGATGCCCGAAAACCTCCATACCTTCCACAAATGCCAGACTGCATTCCTTAGGCAAAATACTGCTCAAATCAGTCCATGTGTATTTTCCTTTCGTACAAGGCATAAAGCTCTCAGGCCAGCTATCAGACAGACCGTTCTCACCACTCATATCAAATATAGCCTTCTTGTTTTTATCATGGATTTCGTTCTTACCATCCAGCTTATCCTTAAAATCTCCAAAACGCTGTACAGGTATTTTCCCTTTTCCTGCTGTATATGCTTTGCGCTCCAATTCTCTTTGGAAAGCAATTCCTGCCAAAGGATGATTTGTCCCAAAATCCTCGGGTGTGACAGCCACAATAATAGCGCTGTTTGCATTAGCGGAGCCTCTGTCATGATAACTCATACCGTTAACCGCCAGACAATCCTTTTCCGAAGAAGCATTTACCACATAGCCACCGGGACACATACAGAAAGAATATACTCCTCTTCCTACAGAAGTCTGTGCCGTCACCTTATAAGGTGCCGCGCCCAAATCTCCCGGATTCTCCATGCCGTATTGAGATTCATTAATCATTTTTTGCGGATGCTCCACACGAAATCCTACTGCAAAGGCTTTGGATTCCATAGGAATCCCCTGCTCGTACAAGGTTTCAAAGGTGTTTCTCGCACTGTGTCCAATAGCCAAAACTACCACATCACAGGCAAGCACTCTTCGGTTTCCTGTAGTATCCTCAATTTCCACGCCGATGACCTTTCCGCCCTGCATAGAGATTTTTTTCATCTCAGTTTCAAAATATACAGAACCACCGTTTTGAATGATTTCTTCCCGCATGTTTTTGACTACC
>JAZSII010000280.1:0-7835 GCA_045533725.1 Acetatifactor sp.
GCTACTTGTTCCTGGGTCATATGCTTTTCCAAACGTAGTTTTCTTAAATTCTTTGAAAATGTTTCGTTCATAATATCCTCCGATTTTTATTTGATTATTGTAACTTCCTGCGCGCTTGGAAGACTTTGTAATTTTAGTATAACGTATAGAAAAAATATGTCCATATCACATTTTGAGTGAGAGGTCTTGGAAAGTGAGAATGTACAAAAATATAAAATGTTGTATAATTATTTTATAAACAGCGAATCATCATGAGGTTTCTGCGACTAATAAGGTAAAGGAAGATAAGTGGCAGAAAGGAGAATGTTCTATGACAGAGTTTAACAAAGATTTTGAAAAACAGTGTGAGATGTATCTGGATTATTTATATGAACAGGCAGAGCATTTATATAGTGATTGTACGGAACTTGATGTGTTGGTACAGGATTCGCTGATGGCATTGATGATTAAGCTGCGCAAGGGTGAAAAAGTAGAATACCACAAAGGGTTTCTCAGTACCGTTTTGAAAAACAAATATAACAGTTGGTTAAGAGAAAGGTATAAGAAAAATTTTGTGGAATACAGTGATGAGTTTATATCTGATTCCTGCAATGTGATAGAAGAGAAAGAAAAGGAAGAATTACAATCCGAAGAATATACCTCCGTTCGCAGGGAGATTGGTCGACTCATCAGTATCTATCGTGAGGTGATTGTCAGACATTATGTGCATGGTCATTCGGTAGACCGGATTGCGATGGAATTGGGAATTCCGCGGGGGACGGTTTTGTCCAGACTATCAAGCGGACGTAATCAGATTAGAGAAGGGATTGAAAATATGGAAAAGTATTCGCAAATCAGTTATGAACCCAAATCTGTGGTTCTCACTATCTGGGGACATACAGGGCTGAAGGATGAACCGCTTTCGCTAATACGTTCTGATATAGAATCAAATATTTTGATTTTGGCATATGAAAACCCGGTATCTGTGCGAGGTATCGCAGATACTATGGGTATGCCGGCTGCCTATATTGAGCAGATTATTGATAGGCTTGTGGCGGGAGAGTTAATGGGTAAAACAACAAGTGGCCTTGTATACACCAGATGTTTTATGCAACGATATGAGGATTCTTTCGGGGATATTCCTGCACAAGAAGAGTTGGCAAAAAAGTATGCATCCGGAGTGTGGGATATTGCCTGGAAGTATTTTGAACCCTTAACTGAAAGAACGGAATTTCTCCAAATGTCTGAGAAACAGAAAGCTACATTGCTTTTGTTTCAGCTTAATCAAATGTTGAGTGAAATTGTGTACAGGTGCAGACCTAATAGCGAAAATGAGCCCAATGAGCCACCGGAAAGACCCAATGCGGGTAAATGGCTTGCTACCGGAATTGTTTTTGAAAATGGTCAGGGAAGAAACAATAAGTATGATGGTTCCGGACCGGTATTCATTGCTTGCAGCAAAGAATGCAACGAGACGATTGATTGTCAATTGATGGATTGTCAGTCAGTGTTCGGAGATGCACACTGGGCATATCAGCAAATGAAATATAATTGTTCCTTACATAGTATTTTACGTTTTTATGCTTCGTTCCTGCCTTGTGATATAAAAGCGGATAATGTTCTTTTATATGAATTAATACCGGAATTTGAAAAATTATGCATTTTAAAGAGGGATGCTGACGGGGATTTGAAGCTGGATATACCGGCATTACCTTTTGAGGAAGATGCTTGCTGGAATCAGGCGTGTTCGAAGATAAAAACCGAATTATTTGAGCTTCTTTCTACGGATATAAAAGCATTCTGGAAGAACTCGAAAATAAGAGTTCCTAAACATGTGGATGAGTTTGAATTTTTTCAATATGCAGGAACATTGCTGGCATATGCAAAAGCACAGTTACTTGCAATTGTTGACCAGGGACTTATTCCATATCCTGTTGTAGTAGGTAAAACTCCTTTAATTTATTTAACTTATCGTAAGAAGGAGGAGAACTGATATGGATTTTTGGTTGTTTTTAGCCGGGATTATTTTATTATTTATTGTGATTCCTTATATCAGATGCTTTTTCAAACGATTAAGGTGCAGCAGACAAATAAAACGTGTATGTCGTGATAAAGGATATATACTTCATAAAAATCATGCTTTTTGGTTTCTGGGAAGTAATAATGGAAAAAGATGTGACTGTTATGTAGAAACGGGTAATGAGATATTTGCAATTAAATTATTTGGAATAATTAGAAAAGGAAAGACTTTGGTGTTTTTGGAGGAGAGGGGATATTTCATCAGAAGATTTATGGCTATGGAGATTCGATTAATCTATTCTTTTGATGGGGGAGTTAAAGAATTTCCAAAATACGATTTTGAATATAACAATGCGGATAGTGTGACCGGTAAGCATATTCGTAAGATATTGTTGGTAAATCCTGTTCCCAGAGAGATGCGGATGCAGGCAAGGAACAGCAAAGAAACAATTGTAAGTCCGGGAGATATTGTGTATGATATAGAAATATTCAATTTGTCCGGATTAGTAAATAAATTGAAGGGGTGAGAACATTACCATGTTAAAAATGGGATATGCGGAGGTAAATATAACGCCTGCAGGACCTGTGGAAACGGTTGGATTTGGTAGAGAAGATAATATGTCCCGAGGTATTTTAAAACCACTTTTAGCACAGGTGAGTTTGTGGGAAGAATGTGAGCAGGGGTGTTTGATTACAATAGACAGCTTAGGATTTACAAAGGAATTGACGGATGAACTGCGTGAACGTGTGGCTAAGGTGTTAGGGATTTTAAAAGCTAAAGTGATGATATGTTTTTCGCATTGTCATTCGGCACCTAATGCGGATTTAGAAAAAGAGTATTATCAGACAGTTTGCAACAAAATAGAAAACGCTGCTTTGGTTGCAGGACAGAAGCTTTGTGCTGTGAATGTGGGTTGGGGAAATGCATGTGTTGATATTGGTGTGAATCGAAGAAAAGGAACAGAACCGTTGGATAAAAGAGCCGGGGTATTGAAGGTGTGTAGTGCAGAAAATGGTGCCATGGAGCTTTTACTACTTCGTGTTACTGCTCATTGCAATGTACTTAAGGCAGATAATTACATGATTTCACCGGATTATTTTGGAGAAATCAGAGATAAGCTAAAGGAGCAATATCATTGTCCTGTTATGATGATACAGGGCTCGGCAGGTAACATTGCACCTAAGTATTTCCAGTCAGAGTTAACTCCTGTGGATGCAACCGGAGACTTGTATATCAGGTCACAAAGGGGACAGGAGGATATGGCGCTTGAGGTATTAACCCAAGTGGCTCCCGTGATAGCACAAATTAAGGCAGAAAAAGAACCGACGCTTAGTATTTACTCAAAGAATCTGTTGTTGTCCGCTAAGGCTCCGGATTTGGAAACTGCGGAAGGAATTGTGGCGGATGCAAAAAAGTATTGTGGTATAGACGGTCAAGGATGGCTGAACGAAGTGAAAGGGTTGCTAGGATGTGGAGTCACGCATCAGGAGGAATCTGTCGAAGTACAGTATTTTCGGATTGGTGCATGGTGTATTTGCGGCGTACCCTATGAGTTGATGGAAGAATTCGCAGTTGGAGCCATGGAGAAAATACAGGATGCGTTCTTTTATTTGAACGGATATACCAATGGCTGTCTGACTTATTTTCCTATGGAGGAAGAGTTTGACCGTGGAGGTTATGAAGTATATTGGTCCATGTTGATTTATTATATCTATTTTAACAGGGTGTTTCCCTTTGAAAGAGAATCGGCGACGAAATTGCTTGAGTTTGTGGTAGAAAATAATATGTTGTAGTAAAATAAACTTATCCGATGTAAGTGCACACTCGGATAAGTTTATTTTTTGAGAAAACATGTAATGTTTTGAATGTTCGTGCGTCTAATAATTTGAATGGACTATTATGGAGAAAGGAGGGAATTGTGTGGAACCGGGTGGATTATATGAGGAATATGCACAGATGATATATAAATTTATATATTTGAAATGCAGAGATAAAGAATTGTCAGAAGATATTGTGCAGACTACGTTTTTGAAAGCGGTTTCACAGATAACCCACTTTCATGGAGAGTGCAAGGTATCTACCTGGCTTTGTCAGATTGCTAATCATGAGTATCTGAATTATTGCAGAAAGCATAATCGGCAAGGGTCTTATGAGGAATACATAGAGCGTTACGGAGAAGCGGCTATAAGTAATATACAGGATATCAGGGATGAAATACTGGAACGGTTGATTATAGGAGAACAAGTGGAGACTATAAAAAGTTTCTTAGAGGCCTTACCGGAAATCTATAAACAGGTATTTTGTCTCAGGGTATATGGTGAGTATTCATATAGTGAGATAGGAAAGATGTTTGACAAAAGCGAAAACTGGGCACGAGTTACTTATTTTCGTGCCAAGGAACGTATTATAAAGCAAATGAAAGAACAGGAGGGGAAATATGGAGTGTAATATTGTTAAGGATTTGCTTCCTTTGTATATAGATGGTCTGTGCAGTGAAGAAACAGTCCGATTGGTGGAAGAACATTTAGCAGAGTGCAATTTGTGTAAGGAACTATCTGAAGAATTAAGTGTGGATATAAATATGGCGACGCAAGAGGAAGAGTGGGAAAAAGATATTATGCCACTGAAGAAGCTTCACGGAAAATTACGTAGAAAAAGTATAGGGCTTATCTTGTGGAGTATTTTATTTATTTTACTTTTTGGGGCTACCGTTTTTCTTGCTTATGGGCAGATTAGTAAAAAGACAGTTAGTTTTGAGATGTTATATGAAATGTACAGAATGCAAAGAATTGGAAAAGAGTTTGCCGAGGGTAATATAATACCGCTTTATGAAATATTGTATAATGGTTATGAATTACAGAATCAGGAATCAAGTGTTCTGCGTTTTATTTATAAATCCGAGGAAGAGTATGATATGGACATGTTGATTGCCATAGGTGAAAAGTATGAGCAGTATTTTGGAGGGGTTGAGCTGAAGTATGAGGGTATTGAATTTGTTGAATATATGAATGGTTATAATGATACAATTGATAAAGCACTTTGTATTTCATTAAAGTTTACAGCCGGAAACGAGATGGAGTATTATGTGACTCTTTATAAGACTGTCAATGATACATTTTATGTGAAGGATTATTTTGGAAATCCATATTTCGTATTTACGGATGGTGATATGGAAGAATCACGAGAGGTCGCAGTAGAGAAATATCATTCGGAGGATACTTTGTTTGGATGTCTTCCAAATGCATTTTGTGATATTGATTTGTCATACACAAGATATATCGTTATGTTGGCCGGAGAACGTCGATTAGAGAATGATTATTCCTTGGATAGTAAAGAGGCATTAGGTGCACTTTTGTATTCTTGGGAGGATTTGCAAAATAACACACAGTATGCAAGGGATACATTTATAAAGGAGTGTTCGTTGCTAGAAGAAGACGGACTGGTTTTGACAGATGTTTTGTGGAAGGTGAGGGGATACGACAAAAGCTTACACTTGTATCAATATGATTGGGAGCTGCTGTTTACAGACATGAGTACCGGTTTGGAGGAAGTGCGGATATGGGAGACCTATCGTGTGGGTAATATTTTTGTTACGGAAGAATAAGGCGAAATAATCAAGGGCGTATGGAGGTTATCCATACGCCCTGTAACATTCTTTAATATATCTTATTTTATAATGTCGCTCCAAAGTCTGCAACGATTACCTGGCCTGTGATTGCGCGGGATTCATCACTTGCAAGGAACAGCAGGATGTTTGCTACATCGGCAGGCATACAAGGCTGAACGGTTAAGTTCATATGCTTTCTCATCTGTCCCATCATGTTTGGATCCAAAGAAGCAGGATCGGTGCTCATGGTCATGGGAGTAACGATGGTACTTGGATTCACGGAATTGCAACGGATGCCTGTTCCGGTAAATCTTACTGCGGTGTGTTTGGTCAAACCGATTACAGCAGCCTTACTGGTTACGTAAGAAGCACCGCCGGTACCGAATGCACCTGCAACAGAGTCTAAGTTAATGATGGAGCCGGAATTATTTTTCATCATTTCTTTCACAGCTGCTCTGGTACAATATAAGCATCCTTTTGTATTGATGCCGAGTACCCATTCCAAATCCTCGTCAGTGCAGGTGTCGATAGGCTTTAAGCCTGCTTCCAATACACCCGCATTGTTAACCAATACATCAATCTTTCCATAAGCTTCTACAGTTTTTGCTACGATATTTTCAGCATCTTCTGCTTTGGAAACATCCGCCTGTACGACCAAGACCTCACCGCCGTTAGCACGAATCTTGTCAGCCACTTCTTCGAGCTGAGGCAAACGGCGTGCGGTAATCACAACCTTTGCTCCTTCTTTTGCAAACAATTCAGCAGTAGCAGCACCAACGCCGGAATTACCGCCTGTAACAATTGCAACTTTACCATCTAAACGTCCCATAAAAAACCTCCCAAAATAAATGTATGTAACTAAATTATAGTAATTGAACAAAATAATGTCAATAAATTGAAGGCTGTTTTGTCAGATAATTATGAATAAATAAGAGAATTGTATGTATATGTGTGCTGAAAAGGAAGAAAGAGCATAAAATAATATAGTTATTCATTGGGGGAATTGTATGCGAAACGGTTATGATATTTATGTGGTACAGCCGGGTGACAGCGTGGATGGAATAGCCCGGAAATATGGAGTGAATGTAATGCAGATGATAGAAGATAATCAGCTTGTGTTCCCTTATGCATTGGCAATCGGGCAGGCTTTGTTTATTGATTTGGGTGTGCGCCTGCCGGACCGGAATTTGCGGGTTTCCGGATATGCATATACTTTTATCAGCAGGTATGTGTTAGAGCAAACCCTGCCTTATTTGTCGGAGCTTCCGATTTTTTCTTACGGATTTACGGAGGAGGGTATTTTGATTCCGCCAAGCCGTTCGGAGGATTGGATGATACAGATGGCAAAGGAGTATGGTGTGCAACTGATTCTGACCTTGACTCCGTTTGACGAATCGGGAAATTTTAATAATCAGTTAATCAATCGTTTAATCAATAACGCAGAAGCGGTGGAGCGTTTAATTCAAAATTTGTTAGATACCATGTACGCAAAAGGGTATGAAGGAATAGATATTGATTTTGAATATATTTTGGCACAGGACAGGGATGTATTTACTGCTTTTGTAGAACAGGTGGCAGGTGCCATGCGAACAAATGGTTTTCATACTTCCATTGCATTGGCGCCCAAATCTTCCGCAGATCAAAGAGGGCTTCTTTATGAAGGGAAGGATTATGCGGCATTAGGGGCGATTGTGGACCATGCACTGATAATGACCTATGAATGGGGCTATACTTACGGACCGCCTTTGGCCGTAGCACCTATCAATCAGGTACGACGGGTCATTGAATATGCAGTGACGGAGATTCCTGTGGAAAAGATTGATTTGGGAATCCCTAATTACGGTTATGATTGGCCCCTGCCTTATGAACGAGGGGTGACAGCAGCGACTACCATCGGTAATGTGCAGGCAGTGCAAATAGCAATTGCACAGGGAGTGGAAATTCAGTTTGATGAGGTGGCCCAAAGTCCGTTTTTTACCTACATGGATGCAGGAGTGGAGCATGTGGTATGGTTTGAGGACGTAAGAAGTATGGAGAAAAAGTTTGAACTAATAAAGGAATTTAAGCTGGGTGGTTGTGGATACTGGCAGATTATGCGCTGGTGGAGAGCGAATTGGAAGTTGCTTTACAAGAATTTTTATGTGGAGAAATAATGGTTGGCAGACAGGGTGTTTTTTGGTATAGTTTATAGTAAGAAAATAAATGAAAAATGTGGTAAATACAATGGTT
>JAZSII010000061.1:0-4114 GCA_045533725.1 Acetatifactor sp.
GCCACTGTTGTGGTCTTTCCCCGCAATACATCCTTTAACTGCTCAATGCCCTGCTTTTCCTTGGCACTGACACACATAGTCTCATAACCGCAGGCTTCATATATACGCATATACTCTGCCCCCGCCCGTTCCTCGTCCATATCCATTTTGTTGAAACAAATAATACAAGGAATATTCTGCTGCTGCATCATAATCAAAAAACGATCCAGCAAATTAAAATTTGGTTGCGGCTTTACAATAGAGAAAATCACCAATGCCTGATCAATATTTGCCACTGCCGGTCTGATAATTTCACTTCTGCGCGGTAGAATGACACTGATATTTCCAAGCATCTTTTCTTCACTCAATATTTGTATTTCTACATCGTCTCCCACCAGAGGCTTCTTGTTGTCTTTACGAAACACACCCTTGGCTTTACATTCATAAGTTCCTTTACCGGAAATATGCACATAATAAAATCCGGCTATCCCCTTTATGATTTTTCCCTGCATAAATAGTAGTATCCTTTTGGAATTATTCTTTTACAAACTCAACTCTTCTCTGAAATGATTTGGTCTGTGCTGTTCCTGTGGTAACCACAGTCTCGCCCGTCACCGGATCTACTGTAGTAACACTCTGTGCCGGCACGGTATATTCAAAGGTAAGAATTCCCCCTGCCGCAGTAATTCCATAGTGATTGATGGCATAGGGAAACGAAGAAGTCTTTGTATCTACCAAAATCTTACTGTTATCTGCTGTCAGAATTAAATGAACCTGACTTCCTGCCACATAATCCGGAGCTTCCGCTGCCGTAGGAGCCTCAATACTCAAATTGCAACGATATGTTGCATTCTCAGCGCCCTTACTGATTACAATATCTACAGATGTTCCCGGGGCCAAATAGGTGCCCTTGGAATAATTCTGATAACATACCAAACCATTTGCAATATCATTGTGATACGTTTCAGAAATATTACCTACAACTAATCCCTCATTTTCCAATGCTTTTGTTGCAGTTGCTTCATCCATTCCTATCAAATAAGGAACTTCACAATCACCGGTAACCTCCATACCAATGCTTACAATTACTATGACTGTAGTTCCTTTGGGACGAGTCTCACCGGCTTCGGGATTCTGACTGATGATTTTACCCTTTGCCACACCACTGGAATAAGATTCTGCTCTGTTAATCTTAAATCCGGCATCCGTAAGCAGACTATACGCTTCTTCATAGGTTTTCCCACGCGTATCGGGAACCAATACTGCCTCAGTACCCAGACTGACAGTTAGTGCTACCGTAGTCCCCTCCAATACCGGTTCTCCCTTAGGAATGCTGCTGTTAATTACAACATTGTCATCATAGGTTTCAGATTCTACGTAAGTGGGTTCTACCACAAGGCCCATTTTTTCCAATGCAGCCTTGGCTTCTTCATAATCCCAGCCTTTCACATCAGGCATAAATAACTCTTCCTGATAACCGCTATTCTGCGGTTGTTGTGTAGTCTGCGGGTTATTCTGTGAACCATCATCGCCATCCTCCGTCTGGAAGAAGCCCAATATTTTTCCTAACAATACTAATATAATGATACATATAACAATACCTAACACAATGGCCAAAATGGTAGTCAGTTTTTCCAGTTTAGGATCATCTTCATCGTCATCCTCCTCATCATACTCACTGGAAACAATTCGTCCGGTATTTTGTCTTGACTGACGCGTATTTAAACGTACCGCGTTCTCCTCCGTATCCTGACGCACAGCTTTTTTCTTAATTTCAGTCAAATCTTCTTCCGAAATCATTCTGGTACCGGATTCTTCATCCGAATCCTTGACTACCACAATATCTGCATCCGGATTCAATAAGGATTGTTTCAAATCAGCAATTACTTCCGGCATATTTTGATAACGTCTGTCAGGTGATTTCTGACAACATTTCAAAACAATATTCTCCAAACTTGCGGGTACATCTGACACGAACTCACTAACCGGCGCAATCTCTTCCTGAATATGCTTAATAGCAATTGCCACCGTAGTTTCACCGTTGAAAGGAACACGTCCCGTAAGCATTTCAAAAATAGTAATACCTAACGAATAAATGTCACTCTTTTCATCACTATATCCGCCACGCGCCTGCTCCGGAGAGGTATAATGTACAGAACCCATTACATTGGATGTAATGGTATTACTGGTTGCCGCCTTCGCAATACCGAAATCTGTTACTTTTACCTTTCCTTCTCTGGAAATAATAATATTTTGAGGCTTTATATCCCTATGAATAATATTATTATTGTGCGCAGCTTCAATACCCATACTAATCTGAATGGCTATGCTCACTGTTTCTTTATATGACAATCTTGATTTCTTTTCGATATATTTTTTTAATGTAATTCCTTCTACAAGCTCCATTACTATGTAATAGATGCCATTTTCCTCTCCTACATCATAAACATTCACAATATTGGGATGCATAAGTCCTGCAGCCGCCTGTGCCTCAATTCTGAACTTTGACACAAAATTAGCGTTCTCGCTGAATTCCTGCTTCAAAACCTTAACAGCAACAAAGCGATTCAGTTTATGACATTTTGCTTTATAGACATCTGACATGCCGCCGGTTCCGATTTTTTCCAAAATCTCGTAGCGGTCACCTATCATCATTCCTAACTTGACCATACTCTATCTCCATTCCTTGTTACTACGCCATAGGTTCAATCAATACAACTGAAATATTATCTCTTCCGCCCCTGTTGTTTGCTTCTTTGACTAATGCTTCTGCTTTTTCAACAATATCCCTTTGACCTTCCAAAATCATACGGATATCTTCATCCTCCAACATATTGGATAATCCGTCAGAACACATCAGCACCGTCTCCCGAGGTTGTAATTCCACTGTGAAGAAATCAATATCCACCTCATCACCGGCACCGATTGCGCGGGTAATGATATTTTTGTCCGGGTGATTTCTTGCTGTTTCTTTATCCATTCCGCCCATTCTTACCATTTCTTCTACCAAAGAATGATCACGGGTAATCTGGCGGATGGTTTTTCCTATAATGTATAAGCGGCTGTCACCTACATTAGCCACCTGTAACTGATTGTTTAAGCAGGTTGCTGCCACTATGGTTGTTCCCATTCCGTTTAAATTTTCATCTTCCAAGGACTTTCGGCGGATATGTTCATTCGCTGCTTCAATCGCCTTTTTCAAGATGACTTCCGGCTCTTTCTCCAATGTTCTTTCCACAACTTCACACATTATCTCAACAGTATATCTGGATGCATAATCACCGGCTTTATGACCTCCCATACCATCTGCCACCAAAAACAGATTTGGAAGATTTCCTATTGCTTTTTCACAGGTATAGACATAATCCTGATTCACTTTCCGTCGTACACCCACATCTGTTATCGAAAAGGTCTTTAACACGTAACAATCCTCCTGTATTAATCCTCGTTGTTCTCAATATACGAACGACGCAACTGACCGCATGCACCATCAATATCGCGTCCCATTTCTCTTCTTACCGTACAATTTACTTTTCCTTTTTCCAGCTTCGCTTTAAAAGCCTGAATATGCTGCATATCCGATTGTACATAATCTCTTTCCTTAATCGGATTTACCGGAATCAGATTCACATGGCAATTCAAAGGTCCTGCCAGTGCAATCAACTCCTCCGCATCCTCCTTTGTGTCATTTACACCACCCACAAGACTGTATTCAAAAGTAATTCTTCTTCCTGTCTGTTCAAAATAGAACCTGCAGGCCTCCATCAGTTCATCAATGGAATACTTATTTGCAATGGGCATTAATTTCTTTCTTTTTTCATCCGTTGTGGCATGTAAAGATAAAGCCAAAGTAATTTGAAAATGCTCTTTGGCAAGTCTCTTCATATTCGGTACAATACCACAAGTAGATACTGTAACATTTCTTGCACTGATATGCAATCCGTTTTCATCTGTAAGAATCTTCAAAAACTGAATTAAATTGTCATAATTATCCATAGGCTCTCCGGAACCCATTACCACTATATTGGATACCCGTTCTCCGGTATGTCTGCTAATGGCATAAATCTGGTCCAGCATTTCAGAAGGCAATAAATTGCGCTCAAGACCATCCAGTGTTGATGCACAGAAACGACAA
>JAZSII010000048.1:0-19951 GCA_045533725.1 Acetatifactor sp.
AAGGCAGGTTACCCACGCGTTACTCACCCGTCCGCCACTAACTTAATATCACTAGGTTTCAATTAAGTCCGTTCGACTTGCATGTGTTAGGCACGCCGCCAGCGTTCATCCTGAGCCAGGATCAAACTCTCATGTTCAAAAAGTTAAACTTTTAAGTTTAATTCCTGCCAGTCTTCAACGTTTCTGGCATTACTGTTTTTGGTTTAAAGATTCGCATCTTTACGTTCTTGAATTTCTTGAAGCACTTTTGTGCTCCGCAGTATTCACTACTGCTTCTCTTAAGAATTTTCAAGGTTGCATTGTTGTTTATTTGTCAAAGAACATTTGCTGTTGCTTGAGCGACAGCTTTGTTATAATATCATAGCTGTTTTGCTTTGTCAACATCTTTTCACAAAAAAAATTCACCACTTGCATTTTTTATGCAAATGGTGAAATAACAGGCTTCTGTTTACCACGGAATACGTTCCAAAACCTCCTCCACAATCGGTGGCAAAGGATTCAAATCTTCAATTTCCGACATTATCTCACTTTCCCTAGTTCCTTCATCAATAACCTCTTCTATCTTGCCCAAATCAAAATACAACGTAAACGTGTATACCGTCCATACCAAAAACAGGGTTTCAACAGCACCAACTACCATTCCCAGCAGTTTATTACCCAGACTGATAACAGGCAGTTTGGTTACTAACTTTGCCGAGAAAAAGAGCAGGCTGAGAAAATGGTGGGCAATTCCCAACAGCAATAACAAGATTATGGCAATAATAATTCCTGCCGTCTCACTTGCTTCAACAAAATGTAAAAGGGCCATTAAAATAACAACCAACACACACATTAGTGCCAACGTTACCAACGAAATGAGTTCCTTTACCATTCCCCGGTTATAACCATACAACACCTTAATCAGCAACAATATGCCTGCTACTACCAAAACAATATTCATATGTATCTCACCGCCTTCTTTAGATTATTTCAATTGTATCGTATCAATTGATGTTTTAGAAACCAACACATATTTGTATCCCCTTCCTTTTCCCATAGGATACATCAAATCTACTGTTCCCAAGAATTCTCCCTCAAACTTACTCTTTCCTTTGTATGTTTGAACCTGACATTCCTTGCGATTATATACCACAAAATAGTCCTCAGCGAAAACAATATCATCATACTCTATATTAAAATAATATGTTCCCTCTTGGTCGGCCTTCGCATTAAACACTTCCATTTTATATCTCATATCCAAAACATCTGATCTGAGTACAATACCCACATAACCATTATTCTGAAAAACAGCCTGTATTTCATCTGCAATAAAGAACTGAGATTGCTCCGCAGGTTTTTGGCCTCCTTTATAAATAAGAACTCTGTCATCTGCTACTGCAACCGCTGTCTCCCCGTCTAAAAAGCGGAAATGTGGTACGACCGCATCCTGATAAGTATATGCATTTACTTTGTAGTCAGTCACATTTTCACCAACCGAACCAAAATTATAAAAAGCAATTCGGGTTTCTACCAGACCACAATCCACATAGCAAAATGCCACACCCATCAATTCACCATTAGGAGAAAGTGCCATTGCCGTAGGATAGCCGCTTTGCTCCATAGTGGCTCTCACTTCATATAACAAGCTTCCGTCCGACTCATATATGTAAATCCATGTAATCTTTGTATCCGCCAATGCAACCGCAACTCTTCCCGTCTGTGAAACTGCGATTTCTCTAATCGGCATAGGCGTTTGAATCTCGCAAATCTTTTGTTCTGAGTCATGCACATAAATCTCATGTCCGTTATGTTCCCCCACTGCCACCGTATCTTCATTTGTAGATATGAGGATATTTTGCATTTCAAATGTCTGATTCCACAATATTTCTCCCTTGGTATTCACACAATGCATTCCATCAGAGCTGTAAAACACAACATTTTCTCCAAGCTGTATACACCGGGTAGCGTCCGCAACCTCCAAAGGTGTCATGGATATTGTATCATACGAAGTATACACATGATTTTTGTACTGCGTATATACTATAAAGCCAAGCACTACAACTACTGCCAGTACCAGCAAAATCCGATACACTGCCGACATTTTATGCTTATATATTTTATCTTTATAATTTTCTCTTTTTTCTTTTACATTGACATTTTTTTCTTTTTCATCGCCTGTTCTTTTTATCATCTTTCCACCTGTCACCGCACATACATGCTCTTAAAATCAACTCGCAGATACATTATACCACAATATGCGTCAAGGTAATAGAATTTTTTGTCCCATTTGAATATTATCCGGGTCCGAAATATTGTTCAATTCGCAAATCGCCTTCACATGTCTTATACTTCCGTACTGTTTCAGGCTGATTCCCATTAATGTATCACCATCTTTAATCACATATGTCTCGTATGTAACCTCACTTTGGGTCGGTACTGTTTCTACCGGTTCGGGTGTCGGTTCCGGTGTGGGTTCCGGCGTTGCTGTCGGTACGGGAGTTGCTGTCGGCGCCGGAACTTCCGTAGGGATAGGTTCGGGTGTCGGTGTCGGTTCCGGTGTAGGCGCCTCTACAGGCACAGGTGTTGCCATTATGTCTTCTGTCGCCTTTTCATTTTCCTGTCGGATTGCTTCTGCCAACTGCTCCTCTGCAACCAGTGTATTTACAACACTTCCGCTCATTACCTCTACTTCATCATTTGTGGTATCATCACCAAAGTCTGCAAAGAATTCTTTGATTTTGCTTCCTGTTTTTCCATCCATTCCTTCCGACTGCAAAGTCACAATACTTACCATACAAAGCAAAACAAACATGCTTGCTGCTGCAAATTTCATTCCCTTCATCCGCTTTTCCAGTTCACTTCTGTCTTTGCTTTGTTTTACCTTTTCTTCGCGTTCGGAATACTGCAATTTGCGTTCTTCCTGACGTCTTCTTACATCCTCATACTTTTCCTGCTCCACTACTTCCGGCTTCACTTCTTCAGCACGGCTGTCCAACATATAAGCCAGCATACAATCATTTTTCTCATAAAAGCAGGCATAACTCTTGACAAAACGATACCCTGCTCCCTCTGCCAGCCATGCACCTTCCAGCATCTCACCGTTCAAAATTATGTAGCCGATAAACTCATATCCCGAAAAGTATTTTCGATGCAAACGTTCTATTTCCTGATTCTGCGCTTGCGAAAGATGCTTCACTTCCCGTTGTAAATAAACTAATTTAGCCGCACCATATATAAAATTATAGGAAACCCCCTCTTCCTTAGAACATTTTCCGTACAAGGCAAGTCCCATCTGTTTATCTTCTGCCATACGATTCATTTGCTTTATATAGGATACTACATAATCCTCCATATAGACCTTGCAAAACTTGTCCGTTTCTCCTATTTGCGTAACGTTCTTGGGCAACTCCATAAAAAACACCTCCTGCACAAATGCTATATTCGCCGATTCACATCAGCATTACTATAGCACCGGGGCAAGAGGTATTTTAGCATTCTTTGTCGTGCGAAACACAAAAGTGTTCGACAAATTATTCAAATCTGTAAACGGTTACAGAGTCATATTCCTTTTCTCCGCCAAATACACAGGAGGGGAAAGAAGGAGTATTGATACTGTTAGGATAATACTGTGTTTCCAAACACAAGCCGCTTCTCTTAGTATAAGAAGCACCGTCCTTACCCGGTTCGTCACTGATACAGTTTCCTGCATAGAACTGCACACCCGGCAAGGTAGAGTAGGTATGCATCTTACGGCCGCTCTTAGGACCGATTGTAGTTGCTACATGTCGCAATTCTCCATTCCAGCCATCCACCACCCAGTTGTGGTCATAACCCTGTGTCAAAAGAAGCTGCTCCATATTTTCACGAATCTCTTTGCCCACTACCTTTTCACTTGTAAAATCCATGGGCGTTCCTTTTACAGGTGCCAATTCGCCTGTAGGAATTGCTCCCGGCACTACAGGTGTATAGCAGGAAGCATTAATCATCATAATATGACCTTCGATATTTCCTGATTTATGTCCGTCTAAGTTAAAATATGAGTGATTGGTAGGATTCATGACAGTATTTTTGTCACTCTTTGCATGATAATGCAAAGTCAGTCCGTTCTCCTCATCCAATGTATATGTCAGGGATAATTCCTTGTTTCCCGGGAATCCCATATAACCATCCGTATCTCTTACAGTAAAGGTAACGCTGTTTTCTCCCTCTTCTGCTTCCCATAACATTTTATGATATCCGTCCTGCATGTGACTATGTAAGTTATTCGGGCCATCATTTACATCAATATGATATTCCACACCATCAATTGTAAACTTAGCTCCTGCAATTCTGTTTGCACTGGGACCGATGGTTGCTCCGAAAAAGCTTCCGTTCTTCATATAGCCCTTTACAGAATCAAAGCCCAGTACAACATCTTCAATTACACCGTTCTTATCAGGTACAAATAAATTTACCAGATTTGCACCATAATTGGTCACCTCTGCCTTCATACCCTTGCTGTTTTCCAAAGTATACAAAGTAGCTTCCTGACCTTCTACACCAAAGTTTCTTTTCTTTAATGCCATCACTGCATCCTCCCTTATTTATAGTTCAATTCTGCCTTCTAAAGCACGCAAAAGCGTCACTTCGTCAATGTACTCCAAGTCGCCGCCCACCGGCACACCACTTGCAATACGGGTCACTTTTACCCCTGCGGGTTTAATCAGCTTACTGATATACATAGCGGTAGTTTCCCCTTCCAGGCTCGAATTCGTAGCAATAATTACTTCTTCCACATCGCCTTGCAAACGGTTTACCAATTCTTTCAGCTTAATGTCGTTAGGGCCGATTCCCAACATAGGCGAAATCGCACCATGCAACACATGATAAACGCCCTCATATTTTCCGGTCTTTTCATAAGCAGCCAAATCACGGCTGTTTTCCACAACCATAATCAATCTGTGATTACGTCTGTCATTTGCACAAACCGGGCAAATCTCTCTGTCCGTCAAAGTAAAGCATTCCTCACAATAGCGGACATTCTCTCTGGCCTCCATCATTACATGCGCCAGACGATTTACCTTATCCTTTGGCATGTGAATCATATGAAATGCCAGACGCTGTGCCGACTTACTGCCGATTCCGGGCAATGCTGCCAATTCTTCTATTAATTTGTTAATGTGACCACTATACAAATCCATTAGAAAGGAAAGCCTCCCATTCCGCCTGTCATTCTGCCCATCATTTCTGCATTTGCATCCTCAGCCTGCTTTAAAGCTTCATTTGTGGCAGCAATAATCAAATCCTGCAACATTTCAATATCATCAGGATCCACAACTTCTTCAGAAAGCTTTACTCTTACCACTTCCTTCTTACCGGTAACAGTTACCTCTACTGCTCCGCCACCTGCTGATGCAGTGAACTCCTTGGTTTCAAGTTCCTTCTGTCCTTCCTCCATCTGACGCTGCATTCTCTGTGCCTGCTTCATCAAATTATTCATATTGCCCGGCATTCCTCCACCGGGAAATCCTCCACGTTTTGCCATAATACTTCTTCCTTTCTATTCCTCTTCTTCTATGTCCATATGGATAATCTGTGATAAATCCACATAGTTTTCTCTAAAATCCTGTTTGCTGCGAATGGTCTGTATGGTCACTTCCACTTCCTTACCCAAAAAATCAGCAATGACAGCCTCCAGCGCCTCCTTGTTTCCGTCGTGTTGTGTAAAGTAGTCCGACGCCACGCCATCCTCCAGAACCATCAACAGTTTGTTGTCACCGCCAAGACTGAGCTTGGCTCCCTTCAAATGCGAACGCATGGGATTATCCGTATTTCCTACAATGGCAGGCCACTTGGAAACAATTTCCTTTATGTCTTCCGGAATTGCCTTGGGAAGTTCCGGCTTCTTTCCGGGAATCCCGGAAGTTCCTTGTTGCATAGACATCCCTTCCGCCATCATCACCGGCACACCATTCTCCAATTTTTCTTCCACATCCCGGATTCTTTCTACCAGCGATTCGGTATCTTTTTCCATACTTGGTTTACATAACTTTATAAGGGCTATTTCCACCATGATACGCTTCTGTGCCGCATAACGGATTTGTCCGGATAATTCCGAAAAAATACGAATATATCTTATAATCTGGTTCATCTTAACCATCTGTGCTTCTTCTTTCAAACGAAGCAGATTGTCCGTAGACATATCTATAACATCCTCCAGATTATCCGAAGACTGCACCAGCATCAGATTACGCAAATACCAGGTAAAATCTGTCACAAACTGTGTCAATTCCCTGCCCTGCATCACAATTTCTTCTAAAAGTTCCACACAGCCAAGCACATCCTTGTCCAATACGTATCGAAGCAGGCGGCTGAATACATCCGTATCCACAGCTCCCAACACATCCAATACCTTATCATAGGTAAGCTCGCTTCCCAAATGAAACGCAATACATTGATCCAAAAGACTCAGCGCATCTCGCATGGAACCATCAGCAGTCTTTGCAATATAACGAAGTGCCTTATCTTCTACCTGAAGTCCTTCCGCCGCAATCAACTCTTTCATTCGTCCCACAATAGTTTCTATAGAAATACGTTTAAAATCATACCGTTGACAACGGGACAATATGGTAATGGGAAGCTTGTGAACCTCCGTAGTCGCCAAAATAAAGATAACATAGGAAGGCGGTTCCTCCAATGTTTTCAATAGTGCATTAAATGCTCCTATGGAAAGCATATGCACCTCGTCTATAATATAAACCTTGTACTTGCCTTCTGCCGGAGAATAAGATACCTCATCCACAATTTCTCTGATATTGTCCACACCATTGTTGGATGCAGCATCAATCTCAATCACATTCATGCTGGCACCTGCCGCAATGGCACGACAAGTTCTGCACTCTCCACACGGTCCGTTCTCCGTGGGAGTTTCACAGTTTACCGTTTTGGCAAATATCTTAGCCACCGAAGTTTTACCGTTACCTCTGGTACCGGTAAACAGATAGGCATGTCCTATTCGATTTGCTTTTATTTGATTTCTTAATGTCGTCACGATGTGTTCCTGACCCTTGACATCCTCAAAAACACACGGTCGGAACTTTCGATATAACGCTGTGTATGACATAAATCTAACCCTTCCCGGACAAAGCTCAGCCAATATCTCACATAGACCTTAGGCTTCTCTTTCTCCTAGTCACCGAAACAAATACCCAAAAGCTTTGCTTCCTCTATAATGGATGCATCCGGATCTATCATTTTTAATTTGCCCGCCACATCATCTAACGGCACCTTTACGATTTCACGGTTTCTGTATCCAACCATAAAACCATACTCACCCTTCAGAATCAACTTGCCCGCTTCTGAACCCAGACGGCTGGCAAATACTCTGTCATAAGGACAGGGACTTCCGCCACGCTGCATATGTCCGGGCACGGTTACTCGAACCTCGCGTCCGGTCTTTTCCTGAATCTTGTCTGCTACTTCATAGGAAACCGAAGGATATTTGTAATTCTTCATCTTTTCCTTGTACTCTTTCTTGGAAAGCTTGGCATCTTCCTTTGAAATAGCACCTTCAGCCACGGCTATAATGGTAAACTTACTACCGTTGGCATCTCTCTCTTCTATTTTATCAATTACCTTGTCAATATCGTAAGGAATTTCCGGAAGCAGAATAATATCCGCACCGCTGGCCATACCTGCATTTAAAGTAAGCCAACCCACTTTGTGTCCCATGACCTCCACGATAAACACACGTCCGTGGGATGCTGCCGTAGTATGGATGCAGTCAATTGCGTTGGTTGCAATATCTACTGCACTTTGGAACCCAAAGGTCATATCAGTGCCCCACAAGTCATTATCAATGGTCTTGGGCAGAGTTACCACATTCAACCCTTCCTGACGGAGCAGGTTTGCAGTCTTGTGTGTGCCGTTACCGCCTAATACAACCAAACAGTCCAACTGCAACTTATAATAATTTTGCTTCATTGCTTCCACTTTATTCAAACCATTTTCATCCGGGTCGGTTATGGTCTTAAAAGGAGTTCTGGATGTACCCAAAATAGTACCGCCCTCTGTCAGAATACCGGAAAAATCTTTTCCCGTAAGCATACGGAAGTTACTGTAAATCAAACCTCTGTAGCCTTCTAAGAAACCATATATCTCTACATCCTTGCGATTATTCAAAAGCGTTTTTACCACACCTCTCATAGCTGCATTCAATGCCTGACAGTCACCACCGCTGGTCAACATACCGATTCTTAACATATTCTGCCCTCCTGATTCTGTTTTCAATAGATAACAATATTTTACCACAAAAAAAAGGATACCACAAGCATAGCTTATGATATCCTTTCAGTTCTTATTGTCTGTTAAAATAATCGATTCCACCGTTTGCAATATAGTAAGTACGGATATATCCGTCCTGAGACAACACTACAAACTCATTGGTCTCCTCCAAGAAATATATATGGTCATTGTCTTCTGCTTCCAATTTATGCAAAGCATCCGGATTTGAGATAACCATATTGGCAGCTAAAATATAGTCCTCCACGGTCTCAAAGCCCATTTCAATACCATGCTTTTCATAATGGCTGTCGCGAAGCTTTTTATTACGGAAGCCATAATCGGTTATTTCTATAGGTTCCTCTGTCGGAGCAGGCGTAGCGGTAATAACAGGTGCTTCGGTAACTTCAGGTGCCTCTGCAGGTACCTGCGTCACAATCGGTGCATCCGTTTCTTCCGGTTGCACTTCAGGTGCTTCCGTAGGCTCTTCAGAATCATCCACGGCCAGTTCTATAGTCTCTCCATCCTCTTCTGCGCCCTGCGGTTGAATAACCCCTGCCTTAACCAATAGCAGGTATATAATAATTAGCGCAACAACCGCTAATATACCATATAATTTCTTCTTATCTTTCATGCATTATTCCTCAAACTATTAGCACCAGTATGCATACCAATCCAAGATTACTGCATTTGCATCAGTTTCACTGATTCCGGCAACTTCCATCAATTCCTTCACAGCCTTCTCTTTGTCGCCTTTTTCTACAAGTTTGTTAACCTTGTCAAAATTGCTCATAGGATAATTAATTCCGTTGATGGTCATTACCAGCTTAGTGGGTGTTACGCTGTCCTTTTCCTTTGTCTTGCGGAAGCTGAGAATCAACATAACAAGGAATACTACAAACAATACACCGCCAATAATGGTAATAATCTTTGTGGCCTGTAAATTAACAGGAGTTAACACCAAGGGAAGTGCATACTTCTTGCTTTCCTCAGTGGTTTCAAACCATTCCATTTCATAGAACCAGGTTTTGTAATGCTTGTAAAGTTCATCTTCCATTTCCAACAATGCACCTTCGAATGCTACAGATTCCAATTCATCTGTTTCGCCGTATGCCCATGCCCAGGTTGCATCACAGACATCATCGTAAGCGCTTTTCTTGTCGCTGGGTACTTTTACTGCCACATAGTAAGCTTCATCTTCAGGCTCTATATACACAGGTACAATATAATAATAGTCGCGGCGTGTATTTGTTACATTGCCGTATTTGTTCTTTGTGGTGGTTTCTTCTGAAACAAAAACATCCAAAATCATATCTATATCCGTCTTTACAGCCTTTACGTCATCATAGCTGTCCGGATAATCCACATTGATATCAACTGCTTCACTGAATGCGGCAACGATGTTCTGTCTGGTTCCAAAAACAACAACCGCAATGATAATCATACCGATGATAGAAATCTTTCTGATTGTACTTTTCATTTTCTTTTTCTCCTCTTCTTATTGTTCCTTAGTTAAAAACTCATACGCCATAGCAGCGTTTTCTTCACTTCTGAGCCAGAATTCATATGTATAGTCATTCTTGTCCGCAACTTTTAAGATGTAGTAATAATAGGTAACGCCTTTTCTGTTTCTTGTATAAATTTCGTTATCGATGCTCACAATGTCTGATCTTTTGCAGGCATTCGGTCTTACCAGCATGATGCCGTCAGTTCCTACCAGCCAATTCTCCGTTACATAAAAGGCATTCATTTTACGCTTCTTTGAAACATCCTTATATACCGGATTTCCCACTTCCGCTTCAATTGCATCAATCTGAGCCTTTAATGCATCGCCTTCCAAACCATAGTACTTTTTCTGATGCTTTCCGAGCTTCGCTCTTCTAAAAGTAATCTGACCCAAATACAGCCAATAAAAGAAAGCAATCACAGCCACGGTCCAAATCACGTAAATCAATGTTTCGCCCAATCCAGCCAAACCGGATGCAATACATCCGATAACAATTCCTATACCGGACAGACCATTCATTATCAAAAAGAACAAAATAAAACCTTTTCCCAATCTGTTGAAATATTTATTCAAATTGGGGTATTGCTTGGGACTTAAATTCATACTCAAATTTCCTCCTCACTCATTTGTTTATTACATATATGTTATCATATTTTTATGAAAAATCAACAATCGACAATTTTTTCTACGATTTGACAAATTATCGCTTTACAAAGGCACAGTCATCCAGCAAAAGTGCCAATAGCATAGGAACTCCGAAGAAAAAGTACAATACATATCTTACAATCGCAATAGGTCCCAACAGGAATGTTAACAAAATCAAGCCCATAAGAGCTAAAGCAAATACCTGCTTCTTATATTTTGTCTTCCATAAATACAATGCGCAGAATATATAAGCCCACAGCCAAAATCCGGGAGAAAACAGCATGGAAACCACCGGCACCTTTTGCTGGTATATTTCCAATGAAATTTTTTCATAAAAGTCTTCCAGCGCAGGAATCAATGACTTACGGCTTCCCGGTCTCTCTGTCTCAAACATAAAATAAGAGCTGTCCTCATAATATCTGGTTACGATTTTTCTTCCCCTATAGCCGTCCAGTATAGTATCAGGATACCAATATCCATAAGTATTCATCAAAAATGAATTTACATAAATGTCCGGTCGTTTTAAACCGATACGCACCCAGAGGCTAATATATTTACCGGGGTCAGCTTTGAAATTATCTTCCAAGAAATTGACCTTTACATCATCTGCCAATTTAGGGTTGTAATTTCCCAAAATAGATTCCGGAATCAAGGTGTACAGAATTTCCAAATCCTCCGGTGCAAAGCACTCCTTCGCTTCATTATGCGCTCTTGCCAGCTGTTGCATGGGAACGCAAAGCATCTCTGCCTTTTCTCCCGGTTTGACATGAAACACTGCATTCATTACCGCATTAAACACAAAAAACAGTATAAATGCAGCCGCAAGAACAACAAGACTTTTCTTCCACCACTTTCTGTATATCAAAAAGTAAAAAGGCAACAAAACCGCCAATGCATAGATACCATTATTTCGAAACAGCAGAACCAACATTATGGACAGAAACAACAAAATACTCTTTTTGCGTTCTCCCCAAAATGCTTCCTCATCTCTTGCCATCTCCAAAAGCAAGGTAGTGAACAAAATTACCCCTGCCGAAAAGTAAACATCTTTTGTAGTACAGCATACAAACATGCTGACCGTAGGGAAAAACATCAAAAAAACAAGCCCTGTATTTACAATCCATCTACGCACACCACTTTTTCTCAAGAAAACAATCATATATGCAAGGCAAGCAGAAACCACCAGCATCTGAAGCAACAAGTATACTGCTATTCCAAAATTATAATCCGGAATAATCTTGTACATTATTTTCATTATCCAGCCCAGCAAAGCCACATGCGCAACAGGATGATGTGCAGAATACTTATCCGTAAAGACCATATAGGTTTCTACTTCCGCATCATAGCAAAAGAAACCCGGCCATGCAGCTAGCAACACCGGAATATAGGCCAGCATCAAAACTGCCATAATTTTATAAAAATATGTTCTTTTTACAGGCTCCGCTACGGGCGACGGCGTCTGTTTCTGCAACTTCCAAATTGCCCATGCGCAAAAGGGCGCTCCGCCCAATGCCAACACAAGAATTGCCAAATAGCCTCCTACAAAGGCAAAATCAACGCGTCCGTATGCATCCAATTGTGCCCCTGCCACCATAGCGGCCGACAAGCCCAACATAAATCCAAAACCGCAGCGCAGATACGAAGAAATCTCCGTCTCCCAACACTCTGCCTCCGTCAGTTTCGACAAGGCATACCAATAGCCTCCAAACAGTATTACCGACAACAAACTATTGGTATATGACAATAAATTTTCACTCTGTGTACCTATACAATACAGAGATGCATATACCGTCAAAAATGCCAGCATTGCTTGAACTATTTTATTCTTCCACATATTTTGCATCATGCTTTTTCTCCCTTTTCATCCGCAACCAGATTATTCAGCCAAATCCCTTTCTTCACCAAAATGAAACCAACCACACACTTAATAATATCTACTAACTGGCATATCAAATACAACGGAATAATGGGCACTCCCGTATATCTGCTCAGCACAAAGGCTACCGGAATATTCACGCACCACATAAAAGCACTGTCAAACAAGAAAGTAATCACCGTCTTGCCGCCGGAACGCAAGGTAAAATACGTAGAATGCATGAATCCATGCATGAACATGCAACATGCAGAAATACGCATAAAAGCAGTTGCCAGCGCCCGCACGTCTTCCGAAGTATCGTACAGTATGGGAAATAACGGCGCAAACAAAACCAATAAGCCACCCATTACAAAACAAGAGAATACCGTCAATGTTATCAGCTTTGTATCCGCTTCCTGTGCTTCTTTCAGTTTTCCGGCACCAAGCAACTGTCCCACCACAATAGCGATGGAGCTTCCCATAGCGATAAACACAACATTAAACAAGTTGGTAATGGTACTGGAAATATTCAGTCCCGCCACCGTGTCCAAACCACGCATGGAATAGCACTGCATCAGCATAGCCATACCTACAGACCACATAATCTCGTTAATCATCAGCGGAACACCTTTTCTCAATATGTTACTCACCAATTGTCCCGGAATCTTCAAACTCTTGTATGCCCCTTCAATAAAAGGAACTTTTTGCACATTCCTATGAGTCCAAACAATTACAATCGCAGTTTGAATATAACGGGAAATCACCGTAGCCATGGCCGCTCCCACAACGCCCATGGCAGGGAATCCCAACATTCCGAAGATCAAAACAGCATTCAACACAAGATTCGTTAACACTGCTGCAATACCCGCCTTCATAGGTACCACAGTCTCTCCGCATTCCCTCAAGGTACTGCTGTAAATCTGTTCCACACCAAAAGGCAGCAATCCCAAAACCATTACCTTCAAATAGGATTTCCCATATTCCAAGGTGGCTTGTAATGCCGCCTCATTCTCTGCTTCGCCATGGAGATATAATAAAATCAATTCTTCTCCCCAAAACCAAAAGAGCAACACACCTATTAACACCAAACTCAAACAGGCATATATCTTAAACCGAAAAGTATCCCGTACCCCTTTGTGGTCCTTGCATCCGAAAAATTGCGCGCCGAAAATACCCGCACCTGAAATTGCCCCAAAAATACTGATATTAAATACCATCATCAGCTGGTTCACAATGGCCACACCGGACATTTCCTCCGTGCCCACCTGGCCCACCATAATATTATCCAAAAGGCCCACGAAATTGGTAATACCATTTTGGATAATAATCGGCACTGCAATTAACAATACCGTTTTATAAAAGGCTCTATCTCCTATTAGCTTTTGATACCACTTCTTTTCCATACTACTCTTGACTCTCTTCCCTGTCCTATTTTATACTATGCTAGTATAAACAAAAGAAACTAAAATTTCAATGACATTTATTACGGAGTCGGGAGATAACCATGGCCAGAATTAAAAGTATCGAAGAAAAATATATGCGTGCCGCCTTAAACCAGGCAAAAAAAGCCCTCGCCCTGGGCGAGGTTCCCATTGGGTGCGTCATTGTCCACGAAGGCAAAATCATCGGTCGCGGTTACAATCGTCGTAATACTGACAAAAACACTCTTGCCCACGCCGAAATTACTGCCATTAATAAAGCCAGCAAAAAAATCGGCGATTGGCGTTTGGAAGAGTGCACTCTCTATGTCACTTTAGAGCCCTGCCAAATGTGCGCGGGAGCCATTGTGCAGGCCAGAGTCACTGAAGTAGTCATGGGTTGTATGAATCCCAAGGCAGGCTGCGGCGGTTCTGTTCTAAACATTTTGGAAATGCCGGAATTTAATCATCAGGTAAAAGTTTCCCGTGGTATTTTAGAGGAAGAGTGTAGTGAGATTTTGAAATTGTTCTTTACTGAACTTAGAGAACGAAATAAACGAGAGAAGGAATTGAAGAAATTGGCAGAAAGTGAAAATCGGCAGCATACTCTTCACTGAGTATACTGCCGGTTTACTTATATCAATATATCATTGTCCCGAATGATATCAATTACTTCAAGCATTGTTTTTGCTCTAAACTCAATATCACCCATTAACAAATTTTCAAACCAGTTCTCTGATGGCATGTTTAATAGCTCACGTTTACTAAAGGCAACACTTGACGGAGGAATGGGCTTATTATTTATGGCCCACACTCCTTCTAACACCTTCCAGGTATTAGTCGCCAATAAATATGATACTTTCTGCATATCAGCATTCTTTATCCCCGACAACAATTTTTTCTTTGTAGAAGAGAGCCAATATCGGATTCTCTCCATTTCTTTCTCAGGAGTCCGATAACTATCATAAATATTCCTTGCTTCTCCAAACAAACATGCTAACCCACGGGCAGAACTAACCGATATTTCCATTCAAAATCAAGCAACATTTTGAACCCCAAACTGCTTATTCTCCTACTTCTTCACAAACACACTCTTAGGTTGTTTGCACACAGGACACTTATAATCCTCCGGCAATTCTTCAAACGGCACCTCTCCGTCATACTCATAACCACAAACGCTGCACACATACTTTTCCTTAGCAGATGCCTCTACTGCTTCTTCCGCAATATAAGTAGGTGCATTCTTGGGACTCTTACCCTTAATCACATTGTGATAATATGCATAGGTCATAGAGTCATCCTGCTTCAATATATCTGCATCCAACACCTTTCCAAGGAAAACCGTATGGGTAGAGGTTTCCATCTTATCAATCACTTCACAGGTAATATATGCACAAGCATCTGCCACCACTGGCATGAAGCCTTTTATCACCGAATCAACTTCATCAAATTTGTTACAGTCCCTTCCGCTCTTAAAACCAAAGGTTCCGATTATAGAAGGCTGGGTATTCTCCCCCAAAATAGAAATGGCAAATCTGCCGGATTCCTGAATACACTGATTGGTGTAATTATCATGATTTATGCTGACTGCTATAGTTGCAGGCTCCGATGTAATCTGCATGGCACTGTTTGCCGTGCATCCTGTGGCTCTGCCGTTATCCCAGGTACTTACTACATAAACTCCATATGACAATTTGTAAAATGCACTCTTATTCATATTCATACCCCCTATATTTATTGCTTACTATATCAGTAACGATTACTATTACTATAATATTTATATATAATTTTGTCAACACTTTAATTACAGAAAACCGTACCTCCATATATATCAGATAACAACTTTTTCAGCATCTTTTTGTCACCAACACTACTTTCATCCACTGTCACCACACTCTGACCACTCTGCAAACGTGTGTCAATCTCTGCAAGCAATGGCAGAAAAACTGCATATTCTTTTTTAATCACTCGATATGCCGGTCCGTAATGCTCTCTGAACACTTCGGAATGCCTGCAGGCGGGATATCCCTGCTTCTTCCAATTATCAGCCGCTTTCTTTGCCTCTTCATATTCAAAAGGTAACTCTCCTGCACTTATCAACTCAAACAATGCCTCCAGCTTTTCTTCCAACACTCTCACACCATCTTCTTCATGACACGCAGACATCACAAATAATTTACCCAATGTTTGGGGCGACAGCCCCTTCTGCAACCAATCAAAATATACCCGGCAATACCCTCCGTCCAAAGCTTCCACCATTTCTCCTAAATGCGGTCGACAGTTTGCGGCCTCCTCTTTGATATATTCGATTACCTTTTCCTCGTTTGACAGTAAGTGTTCGCAACCAAAAGCACTCTGATATATATACTTGTGTAAATCCGCAAGCTGTAGTTTGGGATACTCCTCATAATGCCTGCACAAGGCTCTTTTCGTCTCTGCTTTCATAAAAAATCTTCTTTCTTTTGCTTATTCGTATTTCTCCATTATTATAACACAATGATAATCTTCCCTCAAACCATAATATAGCAAATTAAACCTCTCAGACGCCTCTTACAGCAATTCCAAATATAGTTTGCAAAAATAAATAGGTTGACAAATTCCCTGCCAAAGGATAAACTATAAAAGCCGTACATTGTCGGACTGCGATGCAATGATGAAACTTGGTCTCGCGCAATGGGAATCTACGAACCGTGTCAGGTTGGGAACAAAGCAGCACTAAGTAGAACTTCTCATGTGCCGTGAGGGTGCCGGGTGGAGTTGTATTCGCAGCCGCTTGTGCGGTATTTTGCTATACCGAAAGGAGCCACCATGCATACCACACACCTTCTTTCCAACTGCACTCTTTGCCCGCGAAAATGTGGTGTCAATCGTTTGAATCATCAGGTAGGCTATTGCGGCATGACTGCAGACTTAAAGATAGCCAGAGCAGCGCTTCATATGTGGGAAGAACCCTGTATCAGTGGCACCACCGGTTCCGGTACTGTATTTTTTGGTGGTTGTAATCTCAAATGTGTGTTTTGTCAAAATCACACCATCGCTCTTGGCGATTGCGGAAAAACAATTTCCACACACCGTCTTGCAGAAATATTTCTGGAATTACAGAAAAAAGGAGCTGCCAATATCAATTTGGTAACTCCCACACACTACATTCCCCAAATTCGGCATGCTCTGATCTTGTCAAAAGAGCAGGGGCTGGATATTCCCATCGTTTACAATACCGGTAGCTATGAAAGCGTAGAAAGTCTGCACCTTTTGGATGGGCTCGTAGACATCTACCTGCCGGATTTAAAATACTATTCTACAGAACTCAGTTCCAAATATTCTCATGCAAGCGATTACTTTACCACTGCTACTGCTGCCATAGCGGAAATGTATCGCCAGGTCGGCACACCTGTTTTTGATGAAAAAAACGGCATGATGAAAAGCGGCATGATTGTTCGTCATTTAGTACTTCCCGGCCAAACAAAAGATTCCAAAAAAGTACTTCGATATTTATACGAAACCTATAACAACAATATATATATCAGCATCATGAACCAATATACACCCTTACCGCATGTTGCAGATATTGCAGAATTAAACCGGTCGGTTACCGCAGAAGAATATGACAGAGTTGTCACCTTTGCACTTCGTCTGGGCATCGAAAACGCCTTTATACAGGAAGGCGAAACCGCTCTCGAAAGCTTCATCCCTCCATTTGATATGGAAGGAGTTTAAATTTTCACACCCACCATATAATACCCAAAGTCTCCTGTTCCGGCGGGCTCAAATTTACTTTCAAAACTCTCAAATCCAAAGAGTACCGCCACCTGTTTTTCTTTTTCATAAAAATTTCCCGGCACCCCTATGTAATACTTCTCAGGTTGCGTCTTAGTTTCCCTTACCATAACGAGATGATCATAATTGTAGTATCCGTGAAGTAAAAAACTGTTGGTTGCCAGATTATAGTACTCCTCTCGCAAAATCACGAAATCCTCCGGCTTCATTACCAAATATTCTCTACCGTCTTCAAAAGGTTTTATGTGCGGATACAAATCCCACAACTGTTGCCACTTATTTCCTGCAGGCTTTCGTACAATCTCCCTTTCAGCTTTTACTTCCTGTTGTTCTTCCTGTTCTTGTTCTTCCTGTACGCTCTCCTCTTGCATCAACACTTCAGGCGTTAATGCATCATTCGCCAAGCTCCTCCTCTCCTCCACAAATGCCTCTTTCAAAAGTTCTGCCTCCGATTTAAAAACAGTCCTCTCTTTCTCCATCTCTTTCTTATCATTTATAACGCATCGAAGTTCAACCCCTCTGGCCATCTTAATCTTCACTTCCCGCAAAGAGTCATACGCCAGCCCTTCCTCTATTGCTTCCAAATTTAACTTGTCGTTTCTATAAGTTCCGTTTCCCTGTTCCAATGCAAGTTCTCCCAATCGCACCTCCTTTTCGTCCCCCACCAGAATGATGGGGCATGTACAGGTATCCGACTGTTTCAAACTGTTGATTTTTATTTGTACACTGACAAATTCCTTTTCCTTTTCTAGTTTAACAAAACCGGCATTATGTATTTTCTCTCCGTTTTCATATGCATCCACATACTTAATTTTTCTATCATAAAACATAAAAATCCCCCTAACACAATAGACTTCTACATCTATTGTATTAAGGGGTTGTCTACTTTATGACACTTTATGTATAAATTCTAGTAATCAAGATTTTCTAAATACTTCATATACTTCACTACCATAAGAGCAATCTTGAAAGTCAATGCATCCTCAAAGCTACGCAAATCCAATCCTGTACTCTTTTGCAATTTTTCAATTCGGTACACCAGTGTATTTCGATGTACAAACAATTGTCTGGAGGTCTCCGATACATTCAAATTATTTTCAAAGAACTTGTTAATTGTCATTAAGCTCTCATCATCCAAATCCGACAAATCATTGTCTCCAAAAATCTCATCAATAAAGATTTTGCACAAATTCACAGGCAACTGATAAATTAATCGACCGATTCCCAAGGTACTGTATGCCACAACATCCTTTTCTTCGTAGAATATCTTTCCAACATCCAATGCCATTTTAGCTTCTTTATAGGACTTGGAGACATCTTTAATCTCCTGTACCACCGTACCAAAGGAAACCTTTACATTAGACAATGCCTCTGCATTCATCATGGCAACTATAGTATTAGCAGTTTCCATTAATGCTTTGTAGCTGCTGTCAGCTTCTACATTCTTAATAAGAATCATATTACTCTCATCAATTGCGGTGATATAATCACCTGTTTGAGTTGTAAACATTTCTTTCAAAAGTTCTCCCATCACGCCGTCTTTTTCCGACTTTGATTCAATCAGATAAACGGCTCTGGGACAAACCACCTCAACATGGAGTTTTTTTGCACGGTTATAAATATCCACCAACAGCATATTATCCAGCAAGAGATTCTGAAAGAAATTATTTCTGTCAAATTTCTCTTTGTATGCAATGGATAAATTCTGCAACTGGCAAACCGCAATTTTTCCTACCATATAAGCATCATCGGAAGTACCCTTTGCTACAACAACATACAATACTTCTCCCTCATCCCATACCTTTAACAAATGGTAACTACCAATTACCTGGCCGTCTGCCGGAGAGGCAATAAAACTCTCCAATATTTCAGAATTAACATCACTCATGTCTGCCGTTTTGGCTAACAGAATGCCTCCCAAATCATACACACACAAATCTACCTTTGTAATTGCTTTTAATTCATCTATACTTGTCTGAATAATCTGACTTGATAACATATTTCCTCCATTGAACAAAACAGAGGTACTGTTTCCAGCACCTCTGTAAGTAATAACTAGTTTGTAATAACCTGCTCGGTCTCTTTGTCGAATACATGAATCTTTTCAACATCAAGTGCGAACTTAACAACATCACCAGGTCTAGCAGTTGTACGAGAATCTACTCTTGCAGTCATAGGGAATACATCTAAATCGAAGTATAAATAAACTTCTGCACCAAGTAATTCGTATACTCTGATAGTAGACTCGAATACGCTCTGAGGTGAGCTTTCGATGAACATTTCAGAATCATATACATCTTCAGGACGGATACGGAAAGTAACAACCTGTCCGTCGTAACCACCTTCGATAAGTTTCTTAGATTTTGCAGGAGGAAGAGGAATGCTCTTTCCAGCGATTTCTAAGCAAGCAACATCACCCTGTACGTTAACAGTTGCATCAAGGAAGTTCATCTGAGGTGAACCCATGAAACCTGCAACGAAGAGGTTCTGAGGCTTATCATATAAGTTCTG
>JAZSII010000254.1:0-5275 GCA_045533725.1 Acetatifactor sp.
ACACATCCTGAATATTGTCTACTCCAATCAGTTTAATACCTTTTACTTCCTTCACACTCTTCAAGCAAACCTTGGGCAAAACACAGGTGTCAAATCCAAGCTTTGCAGCCTCTGCTGCCCTCTGGGCCGCCATACTTACCGAACGAACCTCTCCGCTTAACCCCACTTCGCCAAAGGCAATAAGTTTCGGACTCAATGGGGTGTTTTTGAAGCTGGACAGAAGTGCCAGCACAATTCCCAAATCGATGGCCGGCTCTGTTATCTTCATTCCCCCAGTCAGATTCACATAGGCATCACATCCGGATAGCTGCATACCTAAGCGCTTTTCCAACACTGCCATTAATAAGTTCACACGGTTAAAATCCGTGCCCGTTGTCTGTCTGCGCGGAATCCCGAAATTACTCTGACAAACAAGTGCCTGTATCTCTATCAGCAAAGGTCTGGTACCCTCCATGGAACAAGTCACCACGGAACCGCTGGCATTCTCCGGTCGTCCCTCCAGCATATATTCCGAAGGATTTTGAACCTGCACCAGTCCCTCTTCACGCATCTCAAATACACCGATTTCATTGGTGGAACCAAAACGATTCTTTACTCCGCGCAAAATACGGTAGGTTGCATGCCTGTCTCCCTCAAAATAAAGCACGGTATCCACCATATGCTCTAACACTCTTGGACCTGCCACGGTTCCTTCCTTGGTCACATGTCCCACAATAAATACCGAAACATTCAGTCCCTTGGCCAATTGCAAAAGAATAGCCGTGGATTCACGCACCTGAGATACACTGCCGGGTGCTGCAGAAATATTATCGTTGAACATGGTCTGGATGGAGTCTATTACCACGACCTTAGGCATTTCCTTGCGAATCACTTCTCCAATCAGGTCCAAATTAGTCTCACAAAGTAAAAGCATATTCTTTTTAAAAGTACCGATCCTGTCAGCCCGCATCTTTATCTGGGTCTGGGACTCTTCTCCTGAAATATATAATACCTTGTGTCCGTCCTCTGCCAGCATACGACAGGTTTGCAAAAGCAGTGTGGATTTGCCGATTCCCGGGTCACCGCCTACTAAAGTAAGGGAGCCCTGCACGATTCCCCCACCCAGAACCCGGTCCAGTTCACCAATACCGGTTTTTACCTTATCCTCCTCCTGAATGGTTACCTCCGGCAAGGACGTAACTACCGCTTTTGATGCGACGCCCGGACCTTTTGCAGAATTTTTTAAGGAAGCCGTATTTACGACTTCCTCTACAAAAGTATTCCATTCTTTACATCCGGGACACTGCCCCATCCATTTTGAAGATTCATAACCGCAATTCTGGCAGAAAAATATAGTTGTACTTTTTCCTTTTGCCATATAGCTTATCTCCTACTTATGCCTCTACAATCTTTACATTGACATCCTCTGCCTTTAAATCAATACTTACGTTAAGCTTACCGCTCAAATTTGTCTTAACAACACCGATGGAGGTATCGTTTAAGAATACTTCATATTCGGTATCTTCCTTTAAACCAACTGTGACCTGTGTACTGTGTGCACCCTCTGCAAGGAAGGAAACGCCCTCTGCAGTCTCCTCAAAATCATGAGCAGTAGTTCCGGGAACCGATTCATACAAGAACATACCGTTCTTTTCCAATTTGGTGATTTCAGCAAAGGTTTTTACCTTGTAGATATCGCCCATGTGTGCAAAATCTTCCACCTTCTTTTTGTCACGCAATTCATAATTTCCAAAACTAAGCTTTCCGTCTGCCTCTGCACGAAGCAACTCTTTTACTACTGACATAACAGTATCCTCCTAAATTTATCTATTGTGTTTTTACGGTAAAGGTCACTTTTCCCTGACCTGTTTTTTTGTCCTTCTTGTATCCTGCAGTCACCACATCTCCCGCAGATACATTTTTACGTAAGATTTCCTCTGCCAAAGCATCCTCTACCACTGACTGAATGGCTCTCTTCAAGGGTCTGGCACCCATCTTATTATCAGAATATTTTTCTACCAAATGTTCTTTTAAGGCATTGCTCAAATGTAATTCTATATTCATCTGCTGTTTGCAGCGCTTACAAAGTCCTAACGCCAGCAAATTGATAATTTCCTTCATATTCTCATGATTCAACTGATGGAATACAATGATATCATCAATTCGGTTGATAAACTCCGGTTTAAAGCTCTTCTTTACCTCTTCCATTACATTGGACTTCATACGTTCATAGTCCTTCTGCTCACTAACCTCCGAAGCAAAGCCTAAGTTTTTGGGATCCACGATTCTTTGCGCTCCTGCATTGGAGGTCATAATCAAAATGGTATTCTTAAAATTGACCTTTCGTCCCTTGGAATCGGTAATATGACCATCATCCAACACCTGCAAAAGAATGTTGAACACATCCGGATGGGCCTTTTCGATTTCGTCAAAAAGTACCACACTATATGGGTTTCTTCGCACCTTTTCACTCAGCTGTCCACCATCATCAAAGCCCACATACCCCGGCGGAGAACCTATCATCTTGGATACGGAATGACCTTCCATATATTCCGACATATCCACGCGAATCATAGCATCTTCCGAGCCAAACATAGCCTCTGCCAATGCCTTGCTGAGTTCTGTTTTTCCCACACCTGTAGGACCCAAAAAGAGGAAAGAACCAATCGGTCTGTTGGGATCCTTTAGTCCCACACGTCCACGACGCATTGCCTTGGATACCGCCGTAACGGCTTCCTCCTGACCAATCACACGTTTGTGCAAAATACTCTCCAAACGAAGCAAGCGCTCACTTTCCTTTTCTGCCAGCTTCTGTACAGGCACCTTGGTCCACATGGAAACCACTTCTGCAATCTCATTTTCTCCAATTTCTATCATCTGGGCTGTGTTTTGTTTCCTGCCCCGTTTTTTACTTCTTTCCAGCTTTTGAATATATTCTTCTTGTAGCTTCCGCAGTTCAGAAGCTTCTTTAAACTGTCCGTTACGAATGGCCTCTTCCATCTGCGCATCCAAAATGCGAACCTCCCGCTCCCATTCTCCCTGCTTATTCGAGCCGCCCATGCTTTTCAATCTGGCTGCCGAAGAAGCTTCATCAATCAAATCAATAGCCTTATCCGGCAAATTTCTGTCGTTAATATAACGACTTGCCAGCTTCACTGCCGCCTGCACAGCATCAGAATGAATTCTTACCTGATGATGCTCCTCATACTTCACCTTAATGCCCTCCAAAATAGCAATTGCTTCTTCTTCCGTGGGCTCCTCGATATTCACCGGCTGGAATCTTCTCTCCAGTGCGGCATCCTTTTCCACATGTTTACGATACTCCGTAATAGTAGTTGCACCGATCAGCTGTATTTCTCCTCTTGCCAAAGACGGTTTCAGGATATTGGATGCATCAATAGCACCTTCCGCACCACCGGCACCAATAATCGTATGCATCTCGTCAATAAACAAAACCACATTGCCGTCCGCAATCACTTCCTTGATTACCTTCTTTATACGCTCTTCGAATTCACCTCTGTACTTGCTTCCTGCCACCATACCTGATAAATCCAGGGTAAGCACTCTCTTGTTCTGTACCGTAAAGGGCACCTCTCCCCTGACTATGCGAAGTGCAAGTCCTTCTACCACTGCAGTTTTGCCCACACCCGGTTCTCCTATCAAACAAGGATTATTTTTGGTTCTGCGGCTCAAAATCTGAATCACACGTCTAATTTCGTCATCACGGCCGATTACCGGGTCTAATTTCCCTTCTCTTGCCAACGCAGTCAAATCGCGACTGTACTGCTCCAACGTGGCTGTTTTGCTCTTATTATTCTGACGTTTTCCCAAATCCTCCTTGTACAAATTCGGGTCCGCCCCAATAGCCACCAGTACATCCACATATATTTTCTGAGGGGAAATGCTTAATGTGTTTAACAGGCGTACCGCTACATTTTCCCCTTCCTTAATCAATGCCAGAAGTATGTGCTCCGTTCCCACCTTCTTTTGTCCGAAACGTTCAGCCTGCTTCTTTGCCTCTTCCAAAATCTTCAACGCTCTGGGCGAATAACCTTCCCGCTCCTGTAGACTCACGCCGTTCTCAAAGGCAATCAGCTCTTTAATCATATCCATGACTTTATCCAGCTTGACTCCGTTATCCTCCAGAACCTTGGACGCAATGCCTGTTCCCTCTGATATCAAACCCACCAGGATATGTTCTGTACCAATATATCCCTGCTTCAGCTGCCTTGCGCACTTACCTGCAAGCTTTAATGCCGCCTCCGCTTTTTCCGTAAACTGTAACTGCATCAGTTAAGTCCTCCATATTCTTCATAAATCTCGTCAATCATTCGATGAAAATCTTCCTTTGTAAGATTTTTACAGCTTCCCTTTGCTATCATTACCTGAAGTTCCTTCATTAATTCTTTTCTTACTTTATTTCTGTTTTCATCTATGGCAATCACAGCACCTTTCCGTCTGTCTACCTTTACATAGCCCTCCTGCTTCAATACAGTATATGCCTTGTTTACGGTATGCATATTAATGCCTACCACCTCTGCCAATTGACGTACACTGGGGAGTGCATCCCCTTCCCGAAACTGCGAAGTGGCAATTCCCATAATAATCTGATTTCTAAGTTGTAAATAGATTGCTTCATCACTATTAAAATCAATCTTAATAATCATTACAAGAACCTCCCTTCACTTATATCTGTTATACAAATCATATCACAACTATTCCAATATGAGAAGTAAATTTCTCATGTATTCTATTAAATTTTTATAAGAAAAATACCGTACCTGCAACTTCTGCAGATACGGTATCATTATTCATTATTCGTCTCCGTCATCCCAATCCAAAAAACCATATTCGAAGTCGTCATCTTCGTCATCTGTCATGAAATTTTTAGACTGCCAGGTCTGTTTGGTGTTATCCGGTGCTTTTTCCGGAACCTTTTTACCAACAGGAGGTATCACTTTTGTTTCTTCCGTCACTTCTTTCTTGGGTTCATCCTTTTTCACTACAGTTTTACTCATCGGACGCTGCTGTATGGGCTTCGGTGCCGTTGTATCTGCAGGATTGGATACTTTCACCGTTTGAGGTTTTCCCTCACCCGTTTTGTTTATATTCATCTTCGGAACAGAAGTTTTCACAGGTGCATCGCCCTTTTGTGAATTAGCTCCCACTGTATGCATTACCTTCTTCTGAGAACCATTACCTTCGCCCTGGCGCTGACTCTGGCGCTGACCCTGACGCTGGCCTTGACGTTGACCCTGACGTTGACGGATTGTGTCCTTTTCCACTGCTGTAAAAT
>JAZSII010000228.1:0-2603 GCA_045533725.1 Acetatifactor sp.
AAGCACTTCCGGTGTAGGACTCAAATCACATGTGCTGGAAAGTAATGAGCGCACTGCTTTGGTGATTCAATCCGAAACCACCGGATTAAGCACGGATCAGCAATATCTCTTCCGCATCAGCGACGAGCATACCAGCAAAGCCAAAGGCGCTACAAGCTATTTGGGATTGGATTACGTAAGCCATGAGGCTACTAATGCCAAATTCACCATAAACGGCGAGGCGCGTACAACTACCTCAAATGATTTTACTGTGGGACATATGTTTGATGTTTCCCTAACCGGTACTACTGCTGTTGGCGAAACTATTACCATCGGTCTGAAAACCGATATGGAATCCCTGACCGACAACGTTTTGCAGCTTACCAAGGGATATAATGATTTCATCAAGGCAACTTCTGATTACCTGCAGAGCCAGCCTCGCAGCAAAAATGCCATCCACGAAATGAATAATATTGCGAAGCAATACAGTGCGCATTTTGAAAGCATGGGCGTGCAACTTTCTGACGAAGGTACATTGCAGGTGGATACTGACGTTTTCAGCAAGAGCGTTTCCGACGATATATCGGTTACGGACACATTCAATACCCTGAAAGCCTTCTCGAACCAATTAATTCAAAAGAGTAAGGATATTTCCTTAAATCCCATGAATTACGTAGAACGTAAAATTGTAGCCTACAAGAACCCGGGACGCAATTTTGCAAGCCCCTATACCACCAGCGCTTACAGTGGTATGATGTTTAACGGATATTGTTAAAATACACATACAAAAGCGGCACCGAACCGGTGCCGCTTTATTTCTTCTACTTTAATTCGCTTTCCACCATCTCAAGGGCGGCAGCGATAACTTTGTCCATGTCATAATATTTGTACTGGCCGAGACGTCCGCCGAACAAAACATTCTCCTCTTTTGCCGCAAGTTCCTGATACTGTGCAAATAAAGTGTTATTACGCTCATCATTAATAGGATAATAGGGTTCATCCCCTCTCTCCCATGTAGCGGGATACTCTTTGGTAATAATGGTGTCAGGGTGCGTACCAAACTCAAAATGCTTATGCTCAATAATTCTCGTATAGGGTACTTCCCGCTCCGTATAATTAACTACAGCATTTCCCTGGAAATTGTCACAGCCCTCCAAGGTCTCCTGTTCAAAGCGAAGAGAGCGATACTGTAACTCTCCCAAACAATAGTCAAAAAACTCATCGATCATACCGGTATAAAGAATTTTGGCAAAGGAATCTGCATCCGTACCCTTTGCAGTATTCTCCGCAAGAAATTCCTTGTAGGTCACTCCCAAACGAACCGGCGTGCCTTCCAGCATCTTTTCTACAATCTGCGTATAGCCGCCCATCGGAATTCCCTGATAACGGTCCGTGAAGTAATTGTTGTCGTAAGTAAAACGTACCGGCAATCTCTTAATAATAAAAGCCGGCAACTCCGTACAGCTTCTGCCCCACTGCTTTTCCGTGTATCCTTTGACCAATTTCTCGTACACATCTTTGCCTATCAAAGAAATAGCCTGTTCCTCCAAATTTTGCGGATTCTCCACAAAACCTTCTGCGCGTTGCTTTTCAATTACTGCCTTTGCCTCTGCCGGAGTTTTGATTCCCCACATCTTACTGAAGGTATTCATATTAAAGGGAAGATTATACAATTCCTCTTTATAAACCGCTACCGGCGAGTTGATATAATGATTAAACTCCGCAAATTGGTTTACATAATCCCACACCTTTTTATCCGAGGTATGAAAAATATGCGCACCATATTTATGTACCTGTATTCCTCTCTCGTCCTGTGTATAAATATTACCCGCAATCTGCTCTCGCTTATCAATTACCAGACATTTCCTGCCTGCACGCTTCATCTCATAAGCAAATACGGCACCAAACAAGCCCGCTCCTACAATCAAGTAATCGTATTTCATACCGTTCCCTTCTTTGCCTGATATTTTTCAATCTGAACAAAATCGTCCATCAATTCCAGAATCTTGTCGCGACCATCCTGATTTAACTTCATATAATACTGCATGACACGGTTTTCCAGAAGCTGTGCTCCCAAAGAAGCATCCTCCTCCAAAGAAGTAAAATCCACCGGATTCAAAGAAAGGTTGTCACACATTCTGATTACCGTACCGTATGCCATCCCCTCTATGCCTCGTTCCAATGCCGTCACCAAGGTACTGTACGGTATTTCCAGCTCCATAGCAAACTGTCGCACGCTGCGATACTGCTTTAGTATTTCTTTTTTCAAAATCTCCGCCTTTGTCATTTACATATCCTCAATTCTCATCATTTTGATAACAATATACGATATTTCGTGTTTTTTTGCAAGCGCATTTTGAATATTTCAATAACCGTAACTTTGCACCACCTCCAAATATGAACTGTTGCGAATATCCTCCAGCGTCACAATAATACCTCCGTCACTGTCCAAATCAATTCCAAACTGTTCGTAAGCGTACCAGACAAGATGGGCCCAATGGGTGCCTGTGGGTACAGCAAGTTCATCCGCCTTAGGAGACTTGAGCACGTCGGCCAAAAGATGATAGGGAATGTCTACAAGATTTTCTGAAGCATAATCCGCTATCTGCTCCGGTAGCCAATCC
>JAZSII010000057.1:0-2582 GCA_045533725.1 Acetatifactor sp.
TCGGTCGGCAGATTTCGTTCAGGTTATTCAATTATTACTTTACTGTCCGTCAAATTTGGTTTTGCTACGTTTTTAGCCCTATAAGTGGCCTACTACGTTTTTCCTTTTTCGCCACCTAAGTGCATTATATTGCACATTTATTTGTTTTACTGGAAAATATTATCTACTTTTGCAGTAAAAGTGAAATATATTGCACTATGAGGTATGGTGAATTGATAAAAAAGCGTAGAGCTGTATTAGGATTGACCCAACAGGATTTGTCAGATTACACGGAACTAAGCTTGCGTATCATCAAAAGCGTGGAATCTGAGAAAAGCAATCCATCATTGAAGACTCTGGAAAAGATTGCAGAGGTTCTTGGTTTGGAATTAATTATGAGAGTAAAAATCATTAATGAACAATGAGACGGGCATTAGTTTTGGCAAATAAAACAGTTGCGGGCACACTGACTGAAACAGATGACATGCGTTATACATTCAAATATGATGACGAGTATCTGATAAACCCTGAGTTGCGTGCAATATCACAAGCTTTCCCCAAGCGCAAGGAGGAGTATGTATCTGATGAACTGTTTCCTTTCTTTTATAACATGCTATCTGAGGGAGCTAATAAAGCTACCCAGTGCATGAGTTTAAGAATTGATGAAAGAGATTCATTCGGTTTATTATTGGCTACAGCAAAGCACGACACCATTGGTGCAATAACAATAGAAGAGATATGAAGACGACAGATGTTTGCCCAGGCACATTGGCATCGGGTTTCAATACATATAGTCCTCTTTGCCTACGGAAGGTTTTCGAAGGCAAGAAGGTGAGCCATATCATGGATTTCTCTATCAATGATGATACAAGTGGTGAGATTGTTGCATCTGTCAATAAGATTTCCATCTCTGGTGTGCAGGAGAAAATATCTGCGATAATCAAAAAGGGAAAAATCATTATCACACCTGCAGGAGAAACTGGACGATATATCATAAAGCCTGTCCCTGAATATAGAAACCTTCGCTTCAGGCACAATATCCCAGCAAACGAACACCTGACCATGCAAATTGCAAGCCAGGTGTATAAAATCAATACTGCAGCTAATGCGCTTGCGTTTTTTGCAGATGGCAGTCCTTTTTACATTACCAAGAGGTTTGACTACAAAGCAGATGGTTCAAAAATTAAGCAAGATGACTTTGCGTCCATAGCTGGGAAGACAGAAAGAAACAGTGGAAAGGACTTCAAATATTCGGGTAGCTATGAGGACATTGCAAATCTATTGAAGCAAAGTGTTTCTGCATGGCAAGTAGAGATGGAAAAGTTCTTCACTCTTATAGTGTTCAATTATCTTTTCAGCAATGGCGATGCCCATTTGAAAAATTTCTCACTCCAGGAAACTGAGGGTGGAGACTACGTGCTTACTCCAGCCTATGACCTGATGAACACCTCTATACATGTCAATGATGGAGACTTTGCTTTGCAGGACGGATTAATACCAGAATCGGTCTATTCAGATGTCTATTCAAGGACTTTACATCCATGTAAAGACGACTTCATCACCTTTGGAACCCGCATAGGTGTGCTCCCTAAAAAGTTGGCTTCCATTATTGAGATGTTCGCAACTGAACAACCAAAGGTTTACAAACTTATTGAAAACTCATTTTTAGAGGAGAAAGTCAAACGCATGTATAAGCAATCGTACCAAGAACGCTTGCACCGTTTTCAAAGAAGTGCTAAGTAAAATATTCCTGCAGGTAGATACTTCCCCATAAATATAATTGAGATATTTTGTGTCCGACAAAAATAAATTATAATGCATTTAGTTGACAACAGTTGGTGATGATACGCAAGAAAAAACGTACTTTTGCACTATCTATGTGCGAAAGCAGGAAACATTCGTCGCGAAATGCTCAAACAAGTTTGGCATCTCACTCGTTTTCACCGCCTTTGCATTGAAAAAGCTTCCTGTTATATGAGTAAGCGAAAAAACTAATTCGACCATGGATATCAAAGAGTTTTTGAAGAACGACCGCTTTGCGGTGAATGCCGGTATCGAGCTGGTGGAGGTGGGCGACGGACGGGCCACGGCCCGCATGGTGGTGACCAAAGAGCACTTGAACGCCGGCGGCGTGTGCCAAGGGGGAGCCTTGTTCACCTTGGCCGACCTGGCTTGTGCGGCAGTAGCCAACAGCCACGGACAGCTGACCTTCTCCATCACGGCCAACATCACCTTCATCCGCTCGGCCAAAGAGGGGGAAACCATCTATGCCGAGGCGACAGAGGTGGTGAACCACCCGCGCGTACCTTATATAAATGTAGAACTGAAAAACGAAAAAGGCGACCTGCTGGCCGCCTTCACTTCATCGGGGTATCGGAAATCGTAGGAAATAATGCATTTACTGTAGTTGAAGGTGTGTCAAAATACCATCACTTCATTTTTAGGCGCGGATTGCGCGGATTACACGGATAAACTATTATTGGTGTCCGCTAAAATTCTTATGGTTATTTTAACTTCACGGTTCATGCTGTCTCTGTCATGTTGAGCGTAGTCGAAACATCTACAAGCAGAACATTTTATAATACTCTGACTGATAAACCCTT
>JAZSII010000092.1:0-2208 GCA_045533725.1 Acetatifactor sp.
TTCAAATATTTCAGCAACTGCATCGGTAAGCTCATCCGTCCAGACCTTTCCGCTTTTTACGACGTTTGCCCAGGGGCAGAGTTTTTTATAGTCATCATCGAAAACAATGGTGTAAGGAGGTCCGCAGCGGTCATCAACAGCTATGTACATGCGTCTGCCTTGGTACATAAGGTCGCCCGCTTCACTTTCTTTCATTTTTTTGTCAAGGCGGTCGAATATTTCTTTTGTTATTTCATACAGGCGATAATCCTGAAAGCCACCACATTCTCCGAAATATCTTCCGCTATTTTCATCAAAACAAGCTTTCCAGCCGGACCCGTTTTTAAAAAGCATTATATAAACCTCCCCGCTTAATCTGTTCGCTAAATTGGAATTTATATAAACAGAATCCAGATTAACTTTGATACAATATGGCAGCCACCATGAGCAATCATTGAATAACGCAAACCGTATTTTCTATACAACCAGCCAAACAGCAAACCAAAGCCACCATTCAGCAGGAAACATCTAACGATTATCATTGGTGTTAGCCCCATTAACTGGGCAGTTGCAGGTAAGTGTCCTGCGGCAAACAAAAGTGCTGCAATCACATTCGCCACAATCAAAATTGCGATTGTCGGCTTATCGTGTTTCTTTCCAAATAGTTTATGAAGAACAAATGCAATTAGAGACATCCAGAAAAGTCTCAGCATCACTTCTTCTATAATCGCACCATATGTCACGGTTGCCAACAGATACGGAATAGTCGGTTTTGCCGCATAGGAATTCATAATTGCCTCCGAATGATGCCCGAAGAATAGCATATCGGACAAAATCATTGCAAGACCGCCAACAACAGCAACGACAAGGGAAGTTGCCAAAGGTTTTTTTGCTATGCCCCTTTCGTCTTTCCAAAGCCCTATTTTCTTGCCGAGCCAAATGCCTATTGCACCTAGCACAATGCCATAGCCAGCAGATTGCATTGCTGAAATGACGCCCATAAGTATATCAGCGGGAACATGACCGAGTCCGCTGGCATTCAATTCTTCAAGAAGCTGCTGTTTTATATCTGCAGGATAGCTATCCAATACATATATTCCTGTGAAGAAACCACCCAAAAGACCCATCACAGCAAAAAATATAAGAGTTTTCCAATATGTCTTAATGAAATTTTTCATATCACACCTCCTCAGAAGAACTTGATTATTCCTTGTGTAATACTTTCTTCTGCCAAGACACTTTGCCGCACTTGGGGCAACGCATATATCTTGTTCTGTCTATGTGCATAGCCAAGAATACACTGCTGTATTGGGGAATATGGCGGTGTCTGCACTTTTGGCATTCATAGTAGCCTGCTTTTTGCTCGATTTTTAATGCAAACGGAGTTGCAATCAAAAGAGGGAGCAGGCTGAGTCCAACGAGCAATCCGCCCTTCCATTCCTCCATCGGCACAATACTCGCGATTACGACTGCAGCCATAAGCGGCAAGACAGCGATTATACCCAGGACGATTTCCAGTCTGAGCAATCTCTTGTCAGCTTCTTCTTTTTGCTTGACCATTTCAATCAGGTTATTTTCTAATTCTATGTTGTAATTATCCATCGTAACTACCTCCCCACTTAATAAATCATTTACGGAAATTTTGAGAACATCACACAGTTCAAGCATAATGGAAGAATCGGGCATTGATTTGCCAGTTTCCCATTTTCACTTGGTCCATAGGTTGCCTCCTTTCACTTTCAGTATAGACAATTTGGGTAACAAAGAACACGAACCGATGGTTGAGTGGGGAGAAATCAACCATCGGTAGGGAAAAAAGACCGTCAAATTCTTATTTCTCGGTCTGTGCGATTTTCTTTATTATACTACAAACTAACACAAAAAGCAAACTTAACTCAAATGCAGTTGGCGGAAAAACTGAACATCACCGACAGAGCGGTATCAAAATGGGAAACGGGAAAAGCAATGCCCGATTCTTCCATTATGCTCTCCGTGTGTGATGCTCTTAAAATCACCGTAAATGATTTATTAAGTGGGGAGGTAGTTACGATGGATAATTACAACAAAGGATTAGAACACAACTTGCTTGAAATGGTTAAGCAAAAAGAAGAGGCTGACAAGAGATTGCTCAAATTGGAAATTGTCCTGGGAATAATCGCCGTCTTGCCACTTATCGCTGCAATTGTAATTGTGAATGTAGTGACAATGGAGGAATGGAAAGGCGGATTG
>JAZSII010000264.1:0-13968 GCA_045533725.1 Acetatifactor sp.
CAGGTGATGGAGCTTGCAGGTGTGGAGCACGGCATGGTGTTGGTTACCGGCACTGCCGGCAGCGGCAAGTCCACCACGCAGGCTTGTCTCATCGACCGCATTAACCGCACGCAGGATAAGCACATCATTACACTGGAAGACCCTATCGAGTATCTTCACTTACATAAGATGTCCATGGTTAACCAGCGAGAAATCGGTTTCGACTCCATGAGCTATGCGAATGCTCTGAGAGCAGCGCTTCGTGAAGATCCCGATATTATCCTTGTAGGTGAGATGCGTGACTACGAGACAATTTCAGTTGCTGTAACAGCTGCTGAAACAGGTCACCTGGTTCTTGCCACATTGCATACCATCGGTGCTGCAAGTACCATCGACCGTATCATTGACGTTTTCCCGCCTCATCAGCAGCAGCAGATTCGAGTTCAGCTGGCAAACGTATTGGAAGCAGTTATTTCTCAGCAGCTTATTCCTACAGCTGATGGCCGTGGTCGAGTAGCTGCGTTCGAGGTAATGCATGCGAACCATGCTGTACGAAACATGATTCGTGAAGGTAAGTCTCACCAGTTAGTATCGGTTATGCAAACAAATCGTAAGATTGGTATGATTACTATGGATGATGCTATTTTCCAGTTGTATGTAGATGGCAGAATAGATCGTGATATGGCAGTTCAGTTTGCACAGGATCCTGATGCAATGGATGCAAGAATTTAATTTGTTTTTAAGAGTCCGAAGTGTTTCGGGCTCTTTTTTTATTTTGGGTATTGAAAAATAAAAACAATATGATAATATAGGTATAAGTCTAAAGTTTTTTGTCTGTTTATTTCATATTATCCGGCATATTCTGCCAAGATTCAGGACGAAAAAGACGTTATAATACAATTTCATGAGAGGAGAATCTATGTTTAGTTCAGTTTTAACAGGATGCGTGGCAGGAATGGAAGCTTTTCTTTTGCGTGCGGAAGTGGATATTTCTAATGGCCTGCCGGGATTTTGTATGGTTGGTTCCTTAGGGAATGAGGCCAAGGAAGCAAAAGAAAGAGTGCAGGTGGCTTTAAAAAATTGTGGATATCATATACCACCCAATAAAGTGACGATTAATCTGTCTCCTGCCAATATACGTAAAGACGGTACAGGCTACGATGTACCTATTGCAGTGGGCCTGTTGCAAAGCTTGGGATATTTTGAGGAAGAGAGTACGAAAAATATCCTGTTTATCGGGGAGTTGGGATTAAACGGGGAGGTAAAGCCGGTGAGCGGTATTTTGCCTATTGTAAGAGAAGCCTCTGTAGCAGGTGTTGCCTGTTGTATCGTACCTTTTGATAATGTAATAGAGGGAAGCGCAATACCCGGGATAGAAGTAAAAGGAGTATCGAATATTGGTCAGTTAGTAGCATTTTTGCAGGAAAGCCAAGAAAAGCAAAAGGAAGAGTTATTACCCACTTATCCTTGTATTTTAGAGAAAATACAGAGGAAAAACAGAGAAAAAGAACAATTGGATTTTGAAGATGTGAAAGGACAGGAGGTAGCAAAACGTGCCGCAGAAATTGCAGCGGCGGGTTTTCATAATTTGCTTATGTCCGGACCGCCAGGTGGTGGGAAAAGTATGATTGCAAGGCGTATTCCGGGGATTTTGCCACAGCTTACAGCCAAAGAATGTTTGGAGGTTTCTGCTATATATAGTGTGGCAGGATTATTAAGTGCAGAAAATCCATTGATAACAGGAAGACCTTTTCGAAGTCCGCATCATACGATTTCTAATGCAGCATTGGTGGGCGGTGGAGTCAGGGTACAACCGGGGGCAATTTCTCTTGCCCATAGAGGGGTATTGTTTCTGGATGAATTGACTGAATTTCCCAGATATATTTTGGAATGTCTTCGTCAACCCTTGGAAGAACATACGGTATCCATTGCCAGAGCAAACGGAAGTTTTAGTTATCCGGCAAATTTTATGTTGGTTTGTGCCATGAATCCCTGTAGGTGCGGTTATTATCCGGATAAGAATCGATGCAAATGCACGGAAAGAGAAATAAGCAGTTACTGGAATAAATTATCCGGTCCCTTATTAGACAGAATTGATATGTATGTAGAAACAGCAAGAGTGGATTTGGATAAATTGCAAAGTACAAAGAAGGGAGAGAATTCAGAAAGTATTCGTAAAAAAGTGGAGAAGGCGAGAAACATTCAGGAAAGGCGATTCCGGGACAGAAATTATTCCTTTAATGCGGAAATGCCATCCTCAGATATAGAAATTTTTTGTGCTTTGGGGAAGGAAGAAAAGCAGTTAATGGAACTTGCCTATCGTAATTTGCAGTTGAGTGCCAGAACTTATCATAGGGTATTAAAGGTGGCCAGAACCATTGCGGATTTGGACGGGAGTGAATGTATTAAAAAGCAACATATAGCAGAAGCTTTGGCTTATCGATTGGCAGAAAGGAATGACAGAAAGGATGGATAAATATATATATTGGTTAGATTGTGTGGATGGATTGGGAATAGGGGCAAAAAGAAATCTGTTAGAAGCATTCGGAGGCGGAAGGGCAGTATTTAAAGCAACGGAAAAAATGTTGAAATATATTTTGGAGCCTAAAAAGCTGGAATTGTTTTTAGAAGCCAGAAAAAATGTAACTATTGATACGAATTATGAAGAATTATTAAAAAGAAATATACGATTCTGTAGTTGCTATGACCATGAGTTTCCGCAAAAATTAAGAGTGATTCCGGACATGCCGTTCATGATTTATTATAAAGGGAAGCTTCCGGAAACGGCTATTCCTTCCGTGGCTGTTGTCGGTGCAAGGGAATGCTCGTCTTATGGAGAATATATCGCTAAGGAATTGGGTAAAATGCTGGGAAACCAAGGAATTCAGGTGATTAGCGGAATGGCAAAAGGAATAGACGGTATCAGTCAGATGACTGCATTGGATGCCGGAGGAGCATCCTATGCAGTGCTGGGATGCGGAGTGGATGTATGTTATCCCAAAAGCAATAAGAGCCTATATGAAAAACTTCTTGAAAAGGGCGGTATTCTATCTACATATCATCCCGGAACAACACCGAAAGCCGGTTTGTTTCCTGCCAGAAACCGAATCGTAAGCGGATTGTCTGATGTGTTGGTAGTGATTGAAGCCAGACAGCGTAGCGGAACATCAATTACTGTCGAAATGGCTTTAGAGCAGGGAAAAGATATTTATGCAGTGCCCGGAAGAGTGACGGACCGGTTGAGTGACGGCTGTAACAAAATGATTAAGGAAGGGGCGCATGTATTTTTATCCCCGGAGGATTTTTTGTTGGATTTGCAGGAGCTGATACCTGCTAAAATGAAGGAATTGAAAGAACAATACAACAGTGGGATGTTAGGAGCGGAAGCGGTTCATACAGGAGAAGAGAAGGAAAAAAGTGTAAACAGCTCAGAGGATTCTCTTGAAAAGCAAATACTTGATATTTTGGACTTCTATCCACAATCCTTAGAGGATATTGGAATATGTTTAAAAGAACGTTTTCAGGTGGAAAGAAAGCAGGAAGACATCAATACGAAAATGATGTACTTATGTATTATGGGGATTGTAAAGCAGGATAGTCAGGGCTGGTATTCAAAAAGAATGTAAAATAATCATTCTGAATGTTTACATTTGTAATCCTTTCAAAAATATGATAAAATTCTTTCTATATGGGTAAATTTATTTTGCTTATTTAGGAGGAATTTTTATGTACCGCGATAATACCAAGGTGATTCAGATAGGAGATAAAAAAATAGGTGGCGGAAATCCGATTTTAATTCAGTCTATGACTAATACGAGGACGGAGGATGTGACTGCCACGGTGGCGCAGATTAGGAGATTGGAAAATGCAGGATGTGAAATTATCCGGTGTACGGCACCTACCATGGAGGCTTGTAAGGCTATTGCCGAAATTAAAAAGCAGGTTTCTATTCCTTTGGTGGCGGATATTCATTTTGATTACAGGATGGCTATTGCCGCTATGGAATATGGTGCGGATAAAATACGTATTAATCCCGGAAATATAGGAAGTACGGATAAGGTTAAAGCTGTTGTAGAGGTGGCAAAGGAGCGTAATATTCCGATTCGTATCGGGGTAAACAGTGGCTCGTTAGAAAAGCACCTGGTTGAAAAATATAACGGTGTATCTGCAGAAGGGATTGTGGAAAGTGCCTTGGATAAAGTCCGCATAATAGAAGATTTGGGGTATGATAATCTGGTGGTTAGTATCAAATCTTCGGATGTGCTTATGTGTGTAAAGGCACATGAACTTCTGGCTGATAAAACCCCGTATCCTTTGCATGTAGGTATTACGGAAGCAGGAACGGTTCAGAGCGGCAATATCAAATCAGCCATTGGTTTGGGGATTATTTTAAATCAGGGAATCGGTGATACCATACGTGTATCATTAACCGGTGATCCTGTTGAGGAAATCAAGTCGGCAAGATTGATTTTGCGCACGTTGGGATTACGTAAGGGAGGTATAGAAGTAGTTTCCTGTCCTACTTGCGGAAGAACGCAGATTGATTTAATCGATTTGGCACAGAAAGTAGAAAAATTAGTGGAAGACTATCCTTTGGATATCAAAGTGGCAGTTATGGGATGTGTAGTAAATGGTCCCGGCGAAGCAAAAGAAGCGGATTTGGGCATTGCAGGCGGTATCGGTGAAGGATTGTTAATTAAAAAAAGTGAAATTATTAAGAAAGTTCCTGAAACAGAACTTTTGCAGACACTAAAGAATGAATTAGATAATTGGAAATGAGGAATAGTTCGTGGGGAAACCGTTTTTTGAAGTTTTTCCTTCTTTAACAATGGCTGGAACTGTACATGATATTATGGAACAAACCACTGTTGAGAAGATTTCGGCAACAAAAAGAAAAGATTACCTGAGGGTTTATATTTTAAGTGAACGTTTGATTTTAAAGGAAGATATATGGTATGCGGAAAAGTGTATTAAAGATCAGCTTTTTCCGGATGCCCGTATTGTGGTTAAAATATATGAGAAGTTTACACTTTCAAGTCAATATACAACGGAGAAGCTTTTGGACGTATATTTAGAGAGTATACTTGCTGAAATCAGAGAGTACTCAAATATAGAGTATAATATTTTGAAAGGCGGTTGGTTTGAGTTTCCCACAGAGGATGAGGTGCTTGTGTGTTTGGAAGATTCTGTAATAGCCAGAAGCAAGGAAGAAGAGATAAAGAACATATTGCAAAAGGTTTTGATTGAACGCTGTGGTTTTTCTTTGCATATTCGCATGGAGTATCATGAAACTTCGGGTAGTAGATATGCTGAGGATTCGGAAGAGAAAATCAAACAGGAAGTTGCTGAAATTTATAAGCGTATCACAACTGAAAAGGGAGAAGATACAGCTGCAAAAGAAGAGACGCAGGAAGTTTACCCGGGAGCAGATGAGGCGGAACTGAAAAAGAAAGCAAAAACTGTGCAGCCTGACAATAATCAGAATTCTGCTAATGTCAGGAAAGTCATCGTAAATAAAGGTGATTTTCATAAAAATGATTTTAAAAAGAGAGAATTTAAAGGTAACAGCGACTTTGGTAAAAGTATCAAGCGTTCTGATAATCCGGATGTTTTATATGGCAGGGATTTTGAAGAAGAGGCCATGAAGCTGGAAGAATTAATCGGCGAAATGGGTGAGGTGGTTGTTCGCGGAAAAATTTTAAGTACGGATAAACGTGAAATCAAAAATGAAAAGACCATTTATATGTTTGATATCACAGATTTTACAGATACCATTACCGTAAAAATGTTTGCCAAAAATGAGCAGATGAAGGAGATAGAATCAGGCGTAAAAGCCGGTGCCTTTGTTAAAATTAAAGGAATCAGCATGATTGATAAATTCGACCATGAATTAACTATCGGTTCTGTTACCGGTATTAAGAAAATTGCTGATTTTACAGTATCGAGAAAAGATACAGCTCCGCACAAGAGAGTGGAGCTTCATTGTCATACCAAAATGAGTGATATGGACGGTGTTTCCGATGTAAAGGATATTGTAAAACGTGCTTATAAGTGGGGACATAAGGCAATAGCCATTACGGATCATGGTGCAGTTCAGAGCTTTACGGATGCAAATCATGTATGGGATGATCTCTGGAAGGAAGAGAAGAATAAACGGAAAGAGGCGGGAGAGTCTAATCCCGACAAGAATGATTTCTTTAAAATTATTTATGGTGTAGAAGCCTATGTGGTAGATGACTTAAAGCAAATTGTAACCGGTAAGGATAATCGGGATTTTAACGGAGATTATGTGGTTTTTGATATTGAAACCACGGGATTTTCACCTATTAAAAACAGAATTATAGAGATTGGTGCAGTGAAAGTTCAAAAGGGCGAAATTACGGATCGTTTTTCGGCTTTTGTGAATCCGGATGTACCTATTCCTTTCGAAATTGAAAAGTTAACAGGCATTAATGATAGTATGGTGGTGGAGGCACCACATATTGATGAGGTTTTGCCACAGTTTTTAGAATTTTGTGGGGATAGTGTCTTAGTTGCACACAATGCAGGCTTTGATATGAGCTTTATTATTGAAAATTCTGCACGTTTGGGATATGAAACAGAATTTACATATGTAGACACAGTTCCTGTTGCGAGAATCTTATTACCGGGACAGGCAAAACATACTTTGGATGCTGTTGCAAAAGGTCTTGGAGTTGTATTGGATAATCACCACAGGGCCGTAGATGATGCAGAAGCGACTGCGCAGATTTTTGTTAAAATGCTTCCCATGTTATCTGATATGGGGGTAAACGATTTGGTGCAGTTAAATGACATAGGCGCATCCAGTGTAGACTTAATCAAAAAAATGACCACCTACCATGGTATTATTTTGGCTAAAAATGATTTGGGAAGAATCAATTTATATCGTTTGGTATCAGAGTCGCATTTGACTTATTATAATAAACGTCCCAGAATTCCCAAAAGTCTGATTATGAAGTATCGTGAAGGCTTGATTCTGGGTAGTGCCTGTGAGGCGGGTGAGTTGTACCGTGCGATTCTGGATGAAAAATCAGAAGCGGAAATTGCAAGAATTGTAGACTTTTATGATTATCTGGAGATTCAGCCTACCGGAAACAATAAGTTTATGATTGAATCAGAGCGAGTTCGAAATGTAAACTCCATCGAAGATATTCAAAAGATTAATCAATATATTGTAAAATTGGGTGAGCAATTCGCTAAGCCGGTTGTGGCTACTTGTGATGTGCATTTTTTGGATCCGGAGGATGAAATATATCGTCGAATTATTATGGCAGGCAAGGGCTTTGAGGATGCAGATGACCAGGCTCCGCTCTATTTGCATACGACAGAAGAGATGTTGGAGGAATTTGCTTATCTTGGTATGGATAAGGCAAAAGAAGTGGTGATTACCAATACTAATATGATTGCAGATATGTGTGAAACGATTTCTCCTGTCAGACCGGATAAATGCGCACCGGTGATAGAAAACAGTGATCAAATGCTTCGTGATATTTGTTATAACAGAGCTCATGAGATTTATGGTCCCAATCTGCCGGAGATTGTAGAAGCACGTTTGGAAAGAGAATTAAATTCCATTATCAGTAATGGATTTGCAGTTATGTATATTATTGCCCAGAAATTGGTGTGGAAGTCGGTAGAGGACGGTTATTTAGTAGGTTCGCGTGGTTCGGTAGGCAGTTCCTTTGTAGCTACCATGGCCGGAATTACGGAAGTAAATCCTTTGCCCCCTCATTATTACTGTACTAAATGCCATCATGTGGATTTTGACAGTGAAGCAGTCAAAACATATGCGGATATGGGTGCGGCAGGAATTGATATGCCGGATATGATGTGCCCGGTCTGCGGGGAATTGTTATGCAAGGATGGTTTTGATATTCCTTTTGAAACCTTCCTTGGATTCAAAGGAGACAAGGAGCCGGATATTGACTTGAATTTTTCCGGAGAATATCAGTCGAAAGCGCATAAGTATACAGAGGTTATATTTGGCGCAGGACAGACCTTCAGAGCCGGAACGATTGGTACTTTGGCGGACAAAACTGCCTATGGATATGTGAAGATGTATTATGAGGAACGTGGCATTTCTAAACGTGGTTCTGAGATTAATCGTATTTCTCTGGGCTGTACCGGTGTCAGACGTAGTACAGGACAACATCCGGGTGGAATTGTAGTATTACCTATCGGTCAGGATATTAATTCCTTTACACCGGCGCAACATCCTGCAAACGATATGACCACCGATACCATAACGACACATTTTGATTATCATTCCATTGACCATAATTTATTGAAGCTTGATATACTGGGACACGATGATCCGACGATGATACGTATGCTTCAGGATATGACCGGAGTGGATCCGGTTACTATTCCACTGGATGATAAAAAAGTAATGTCTTTATTCCAGAATACAGAAGCGCTAGGAATTACACCAGAGCAGATTGGCGGTACAAAGCTTGGTGCATTGGGAATTCCGGAGTTTGGTACTGATTTTGCAATGCAGATGGTTATTGATGTTAAACCGCAGACATTTTCTGATTTGGTGCGTATTGCCGGATTGTCTCACGGTACGGATGTTTGGCTTGGAAATGCGCAAACTCTAATTCAGGAAGGTAAGGCAACCATTTCTACAGCAATTTGTACCCGTGACGATATTATGACCTATCTGATTCGTATGGGAGTAGAAGCGGATGCATCATTTAAAATCATGGAAGCAGTACGTAAAGGTGTTGTTGCAAAAGGAAAGAGTGACAAATGGCCGGAATGGAAGGCGGACATGCTTGCGCATAATGTGCCGGACTGGTATGTATGGTCCTGCGAAAAGATTAAATACATGTTCCCCAAAGCTCATGCGGTGGCATATGTAATGATGGCATGGAGAATTGCTTACTGCAAAATTTATCATCCGCTTGCATATTATGGTGCTTATTTCAGCATTCGTGCAAAGGCATTTTCTTATGAAATCATGTGTCAGGGCCAGAAACATCTTGAAAATATAATGGCAGATTACAAAAAGCGTTCTGATTCTCTTTCTAATAAAGAGAAAGATGCATACAGTGATATGCGTATTGTACAGGAAATGTATGCGAGAGGTTATGAGTTCATGCCTATTGACATTTTTAAAGCACAGTCCAGATTGTTTCAGATTGTTGACGGTAAATTAATGCCTTCTTTGAGTAGTATAGAAGGTTTGGGTGAGAAGGCGGCGGACGCTATTGTTGAAGCAGCGAAGGACGGTCCGTTCCTGTCGAAAGATGATTTCAGACAAAGGACCAAGGTATCTAAAACGGTAATCGATTTGATGGCGCAGCTGGGCCTTTTGGGTAATTTGCCGGAAACAAATCAGATTAGTTTGTTTGATTTTGTTATGTAAGAAGTGTAGGAGGTCATGTTTATGAATTGTAACGAATTTGAGAAGTCGGTTCCTGCTTTTATCAACAAAAAAATGAATTTTGTAACGACTAAACAATTTTTGCAACATTTGAATACATGTCCTGTGTGTAAGGAAGAATTAAATATACAATTTCTGATTGATGAAGGTTTGGTACGTTTGGAGGACGGACTTACATTTGATTTGCAAAAGGAAATAACCGAACTGGTTAAAGAATCAGAAAGGAAAGTACGGTTTCATGAGAAATATTTACGCTTTGGACGGATTGTTGAATGGGGACTTATGTTAGGCGTGCTGGGTGTTTTGTTATTTATTATTTTGGTATGATGAGGGTGCTTGTATGAAGAAATTGGTTTTAATAGACGGACACAGTATTTTGAACAGAGCGTTTTACGGAGTTCCTGATTTGAGTAATTCAAAGGGATTGCATACAAATGCAATTTATGGATTTTTGAATATTATGTTTAAGATTCTGGATGAAGAAAAGCCTGATTATCTTGCTGTAGCATTCGATGTGAAGGCACCCACGTTTCGCCATAAAATTTATGAACAATATAAGGGAACACGTAAGCCTATGCCGGATGAATTGAGGGAACAGGTGCCTGTAATGAAGGATGTTCTTCGTGCTATGAATGTAGTGATTGTAGAACAGGCAGGATTGGAAGCGGATGATATTCTGGGTACATTGGCAAAGCGTGCCGAGGCGGATGGTATGGAAGTGGCACTGGTATCCGGAGACAGGGATTTGCTGCAAATTGCGTCAGATGTTATTAAAATACGTATTCCAAAGACGAAGATGGGGCGTACGGAAATTGAAGATTATTATTCCGCAGATGTGGAGCGGGTATATCAGGTTACACCTGCACAGTTTATTGAATTAAAGGCTTTAATGGGAGATACCTCGGACAATATACCGGGTGTTCCGAAGATTGGAGAAAAGACAGCTACGTCCTTAATGGTAGAATATGGTTCCATTGAAAATATATATGCACAGATTGACAGTATCAGCAAAAAAAGCGTAAAGGAAACACTTCAAAACAATCGGGAATTGGCTGATTTGAGTAAGGTGCTGGCAACAATTAAGACAGATTGTGATTTTGCATTTGATTATGAGGCTGCCAGAGCAGAGAATTATTTTACAAAAGAAGCATACCGGTATTTTAAACAATTGGAATTTAAGAATATGCTTAATCGTTTTGAACAGAATGATTCTCAAACAGGGAATGAAGACTTGGCAAAAGGCTTTCAAATTCTGAAAAATCAAGAAGAATGTGTTGCACATTTAAGGGAAGTCGGAAGAAAGGCGTCACGAATCGGTATTATTGTATTGGAGCAGGAAGCGTCATTCAGAGGCTTGGCATTTACGGTAAATGATAAGGAATCATATTTTTATTTTAATGACAATTCGTTGGCAGAAAATCAGCAATTGTCCTTGTTTTCCATGGAGCAGGAGGATTGTGGGGTGGTCTTGGACGAACTTAAACAGCTGAGTGCTCGGGTTAGCATTGCTACTTTGGATATTAAGAGGTTATATGCCTATGTTCAGGCAGAAGAGGTATCCAAGTATTTTGATGTGGTTGTCGGCAGTTATTTGCTCAATCCCTTAAAGAATGATTATGATGCGGAAAGTATTGCACAGGAGTTTTTGGGGCTGACCATACAAGGTCCGAAAGAATTTTTCGGGAAAAAGACTTTGGAGGAGATGGCAAAGGAGAATCTAAACGCTCTTGGGGAATATTATATGTTCCAAAGCTATGTGGCATATGCAACGGAACCTATTTTGAGGACACGCTTGGAAGAAGCGGGAATGCTGTCTTTAATGACCGATATTGAAATGCCGCTATCCTATGTATTGTACGATATGGAGCAGGAAGGTATTACGGTTAGAAAGGATGAATTAAAAGAATACAGCATTTTTTTGGGCGAAATGATAAACGAGCTTGAAAAGAAAATCTATGAGCAGGCGGGAATGGAATTCAATATTAATTCACCGAAGCAATTGGGAGAGATTCTTTTTGAAAGATTGTCGATTCCGGGAGCCAAAAAGACAAAGACCGGTTACTCTACCGCGGCAGATGTTTTGGAAAAGCTGGCAATGGAATATCCTATTGTAAATGATATTTTGGAGTACAGAGGGTTAGCTAAGTTAAAGTCTACTTATGCAGACGGTTTGACCGCTTATATTAAAGATGATAATCGAATTCATACAAATTTTAATCAGACCATAACTGCTACGGGAAGAATCAGCTCTACAGAGCCTAACCTGCAAAATATACCAATTCGTATGGAACTTGGACGTAAAATTCGAAAGGCATTTGTGGCATCAGAAGGGTGTGTCCTGATGGATGCGGATTATTCACAGATCGAACTGCGTGTTTTGGCACATCTCTCCGGTGATGAAGAGTTGATAACTGCATACCAATCTGATCAGGACATTCATAGAATTACTGCATCCAAGGTATTTAATACGCCTTTGGAGGAAGTAACATCCCTTCAGCGAAGAAATGCCAAAGCGGTTAATTTTGGCATTGTTTACGGCATCAGCTCCTTTGGACTCAGTCAGGATTTAAGCATAAGCAGAAAAGAAGCTGCGGAGTATATCGAGCAGTATTTTGCCACCTATCCCAAGGTAAAAGAGTATCTGGATAAGCTTGTAGCCGATGCAAAAGAATCAGGATATATTACCACTATGTTTGGTCGGAGACGCCCCATACCGGAATTGAGTTCTTCGAATTTTATGCAACGTTCTTTCGGAGAACGTGTGGCAATGAATTCGCCGATTCAGGGAACCGCGGCAGATATTATTAAGATTGCCATGATTAAAGTATGGAGAGCGTTGAAGGAAGCAGGACTTTCCTCTAAATTAATACTGCAGGTGCATGATGAATTGGTAATTGAAACCAAAATACATGAGCTGGATGCAGTTAAAACGATTTTGGAAAAGAATATGCGGGAAGCGGCTGATTTGGCAGTGGACCTGGCGGTGGATTTGCAGGTAGGTGCCAATTGGTATGAAGCACATTAAAGGATGAAAAGAGGACGACAAATGCGTTTGATTGGAGTGACAGGAGGCGTAGGCGCAGGAAAATCACAGATTCTTGCTTATATTAAGGAGCATTATAAATGCAGTATTTATTTGGCAGATGAAGTGGCGCATCTGGTTAAGAAAAAAGGAGAAGCCTGCTATTATGAACTGGTAGAGCTTCTGGGAGAGGATGTTTTGCAGGAGGATGGCGAAATCAACAAATCTGCCATGGCATCAAAGATATTTGCAGAGGACGAATTGTTAGAACGTGTGAATGCAATTATACATCCTCAGGTTCGGATATATCTTGAAAACCGAGTAAATGAAGCTCGTGAATGTGAAGAAATTGAGCTGATGTTTATAGAAGCCGCATTGCTGATTGAAGCAGGTTACAAAGAGTTCGTGGACGAGTTATGGTATATTTATGCAGATGCGGATGTTCGCAAAGAGCGTCTGATACAAAGGCGTGGTTATTCTGAGGAAAAGATTGCGCAGATAATGGAAGCGCAATTGTCAGAGGAAATGTTCCGCAAGGAATGTGATTTTGTCATTAATAATAGTGGAACCTTAGCGGATAGTTACAGACAAATTCGAAGAAAATTAAAAAAATATACGTGGATTGACTAAGTGTTTGTCCCAAGGAGATTTAAATGAGATTATGTAGTATTGCCAGCGGTAGTAGCGGAAATTGTATTTATGTAGGCTCTGATGCTACACATTTGCTGGTTGATGTCGGAATAAGCGGTAAGAGAACGGAATGCGGTCTGAACAGTCTGGACATTTCCGCATCAGATTTGGATGGAATACTAATTACCCATGAGCATGCAGATCATATTGCCGGGGTTGGTGTAATGGCAAGGAAATATGATATTCCTCTTTATGGCACAAAGGGTACCATTGAAGCCTTAAAGAATTGTAACAGTATAGGAAAAATTCCGGAGGATTTGTTTGTGGAAATTCAACCGGATAAAAAGCTTAGCATTAAGGATATTACCGTAAATCCCATGCGTATTTCACATGATGCTGCTGAACCGGTGGCTTATCGGTTCGGATATGGTACGCAGAAGGTGGCGGTTTGTACAGATTTGGGCGTATTTAATGATTATACTGTAGAATGTCTGAAGGGAATGGACGCACTATTGATTGAAGCCAACCATGATGTGAATATGTTGCAGGTGGGACCATATCCCTATTATCTGAAGCAAAGAATTTTGGGAGACAGAGGACATTTGTCCAATGAGAATTCCGGAAGACTTTTGAATAGAATATTGCATGATAATTTGCAGACGATTATACTGGGACATCTGAGTAAGGAAAATAATTTGCCGGAGCTTGCATATGAAGCGGTACGCATGGAAATTACATTGGGGGATAATCCATACAAAGCAGAGGATTTTGATTTACAGGTGGCAAGGCGAAGTGAAGTTTCTCCGGTAGTACATGTAGGTGTTTAACAACAGCGAAACGATGCGGAACAAAAGGAAATGCGCCCTTGCAAATTTAAGAAAAGGGTATATAAAAAGTGCAAGTCGGATCGGAGCCATGTCGTGCTGTG
>JAZSII010000022.1:0-3605 GCA_045533725.1 Acetatifactor sp.
AAACTTTTAAGTTTAATTCCTGCCAGTCTTCAACGTTTCTGGCATTACTGTTTTTGGTTTAAAGATTCGCATCTTTACGTTCTTGAATTTCTTGAAGCATTTTTGTGCTCCGCAGTATTCACTACTGCTTCTCTTAAGAATTTTCAAGGTTGCATTGTTGTTTATTTGTCAAAGAACATTTGCTGTTGTTTGAGCGACAGCTTTGTTATAATATCACAGCTGTTTTGCTTTGTCAACAACTTTTTTATATTGTTTTTGTTGTATTTTCAGAAACATTTTCGTTCCCTGTCACAACGTGTTTGAGTATAGCACCACCCCTATTTTTTGTCAACACTCATTTTTAAAATTTTTTGAACATTTTAAACAATTTGTATTTTTCAACAAATTAAGAAGTTATAATCAATTGCTGTTGTTCACTTTTGACAAACCTTTCCAAAAGATTTATAATACCTTGGAATTACGGAGGTGACTCATGAAAACAAAAATAGCTTTTTTTGATATAGACGGAACTCTCACTTCAGAAATTGACGGTTCTATTCCGGACAGTGCTGTTACTGCCATACGACAGGCACGTGCAAACGGTCATCTGATGTTCATTAACACAGGACGTTGTTTTCAAAATGTAGAAAAGAGATTCCGTGAAATTGGTTTTGATGGTTATGTTTGTGGTTGCGGAACCAATATATATTGTGGTGGAAAAGATGTATTCTACCATCCTCAGACTCATGAAACCATTATGAAAATACTGAATATCGCTCGAGTTACCAATGTAGATATTCTATTCGAATCGCGCAAGGAAGTATGTTTTGATATAACTCGCCCTTTGCAACATCCAAAAGCAATTTATCATTATGAAAAATTCCTGCAAAAAGGATATGATATGCCTGAGGACTTAGAAAACCCTAATTTCTTTTCTGATAAGTTTGTAATCTGGTATGAATCTCCGAAACAGTTGGCCTCTTTTCGCAAGGTAAGTGATCCATACTTTGAATGCATAGACCGTGGCGGCACTTTCCGTGAATTCGTACCACATGGTTTTTCTAAAGCCACAGGCATGCAATATGTTTTGGATTACTACCATTTAGCTATAGAGGATGCTTATGCTTTTGGTGATAGTAATAACGATTTAGCCATGTTGAAATATACCCCAAACAGTATTGCTATGGGCAACTCTTTACCCACCTCTCTGCTGGACGAAGTAAGCTTTGTAACAACAAATGCTTCTCAAGCCGGTATTGCAAATGCTTTACAACATTTTGAATTTATCTAATAAAAAAGGAATCTCAGCTAGCTCCCGAGATTCCTTTTCTTTTATTCTACTACAATCCTTGCCACCCTTTCCTGACACACAAATTCAAGTACTATCTCTGCATCTTCACTCAAAAGTGCTTCTTCAACTTCTGCAAACAAAAACAATTCCTTTGTCTCTTTTGCATCAATGCTTCCGATGTAAGTAGTCAAATCTTTTTCTATCATGGTAAGCATTCCGTTAATCAGCTCATCTTGCACATATATCTTATAGCGAATATTATCCTGCAGCATATCTATTTCTTGCTTCACGTCACTACTGTTTGTCATGGCAAAACTAAAAACAAGAATTTTCTTTCCGGCATCAGCTTTCAGTTCCTGATGTCCCTCTGCATCTTCCTGATAAAGGTCCGTCACTTCATAATCCAGTAATTGTAGTGTCACACCTTCCGGAAGAAGTAATATACTTTCCAACGGATCCCAGCTTTCCGGTTGCGGTGTTTCCGCAGGTGCAGACTCTTCACTCGGTTGTTCCTCAGGTTCCTCTGTTGCCTCCGGTGTCGGTGTTTCCTGTACATCAATCTCCGGCTCTCTGGTCGGTTCCGGAGTGGGATTTGCTTCTTCCAATACATCCAGATCCACCAAACGGCTGGGCTGACTGGTGTCATACTTCAACAACAGACCTGCTGCATATTCACTTATTGCCTTTCTCTCCTCTTCTGTCATATCCGGAATCTGCGCTCCGCATCCGGTAATAACAAAAGCAAGGAAACAAAGAGAAAAAATTAAACTCCACCTTTTCTTCATATTTAAATCTCTTTCCGTCAATTTTCATAGAGGATACTGCTAAGCACCACTTTATTTTACTATACCACATAAAGTCTAATTACCGCAATCAAAATACGCCTCTAATTCCGTACATAATTTTCATACTTGGCTACATCCTGCAAATGACAATTCACCCGCATCTCCACACCCGTCTCCAAATATTCTGTCCGGTAAACCGTAGAATTTTCCATAAAGTAAGATACTACATCTCCCCTATCATAAGGAATCAACAGCTTTACATCCTTTGTATCGGCATAAACCTGCTCCTTAATAAGTGCAACCAGTTCCTCTATTCCCACAGAATTAACTGCCGACATATGAATATGCTTGTCTTTCACACGCGGCAGTTGTGATATCTCCATACATTTATCCGCTTTATTGTAGACATAAATCATAGGGATATCACCGGCCCCCAACTCTTCCAAAGTCTCTTTCGTCACTTCCATCTGTTGCTTGTATTGTTCGTCAGAATAATCTATTACCTGCACCAGTAAATCTGCGTACTTCACTTCTTCCAGCGTAGAATGAAATGCCTTCACCAAGCCATGAGGCAATTTGTGAATGAATCCAACCGTATCTACTAAGAAGAAAGGCTTGTTATCCCCTGTTTCAATATTACGCACAGAGGTCTCCAACGTAGCAAACAACATATCCTTTTCCAAAACCTTTTTCTCTTCACTACCAATATATTTACCCACCATCTGATTCATAACGGTAGATTTTCCGGCATTTGTATAGCCCACCAATGCCACCTGTGGAGTTCTGGAATTCATTCTCTTCTTACGCTGTGTCTGACGGTCCATAGAAACTGCTTCCAGCTCCTTACGCAGCTCACTGATACGATGCTCAATCTTACGTCTGTCCAATTCAAGTTTCTTTTCGCCGGTACCTTTATTACTCATACTTCCGCTGGCACCACCTTGTCTGCTGAGAGCTTCATGCATACCAACCAGCCTCGGCAATAAATACTGCAATCTGGCAGTCTCTACCTGTAACTTCGCTTCACGAGTCTGTGCCCGTATTGCAAAAATATCCAATATTAATGTAGTACGATCCAAAATAGGCATATCCAGTGCATCCTGCAAATTGCGAATCTGGGAAGGCGAAAGTGCATTATCAAAGATAACAATGTCCGCCTCACACTCAACTGCAAGCGTCTTTATTTCCGATACTTTTCCGGTACCGACATATAATGCTTTATTTACAGCCACCATTTTTTGAGTAATCAAACCAACCACCTGCATATTACAGGCCTCGGCCAAACTTTTCAATTCCTCCATAGAACGGTCAAAATCCTTTTCTTCTCCTGTATCCACTCCTACCAGAAGCGCTCTTTCTCTTTGTTCTTCCATTCTTCAAATCCCTCTTCACTTACTCTTCGCTTACCAATTCCAACTCAAACCAAAATCTGACACCGTTCTCGTAATTTTCTACACCGTATTTCTGATTCATGGAATCCATGATTGCCTTTACAATAGAAAGCCCCACACCGCTTCCGCCATATTCTCTGGTTCTTGCTTTATCCACCT
>JAZSII010000282.1:0-9125 GCA_045533725.1 Acetatifactor sp.
AGAAGAAAAACCTGCTTCGATACAATCGTAGCATGCTTCGTATGAACCATGGTCAAGGTGAAGTGCTACGGGCACAGTTATATTCATATCCTCAATCATAGCTTTTACCATAGCTGCAACTGTTTTAAAACCTGTCATATACTTGCCAGCACCTGATGATACACCCAAAATAACAGGTGAGTTGTTTTCCTGTGCAGTTAAAAGAATTGCCTTGGTCCATTCCAAGTTGTTGATGTTAAACTGACCTACAGCATAGTGGCCAGCCTTTGCTTTTTTAAGCATTTCAGTTGCTGAAACTAACATTTTTACTTCCTCCGTAATATATATTTTGAAATAAGGTATATCCACCTTCATTTTCCACCGCTATCCAATATAGCATACTTCTTTACAAATGGGAATATCTTTGTTAATTATTTGCCAAAAAATTAATAATCTTTCCGCAGAATTATAAAGCAGTCCGACTCTGTTACGTCGGCATCCGCAAATTTCTCCGCAATCCATTCCTCCAATGCAATATTCTCCTCAGAATATCGGTAATAGGGATTTTGCTGAAATAACTTATCTATAATAACCACATTCGGCATTCGCTCCGGATGTTCATCATAATATTGCAAAAACACCTCATCAAATACAGTTGTTCCCTGTACGGATGGTGTTGCAAAGACAATATTCTCCACAAATAAATAATACAAATTCTCACAGCCAAAATACAGGACCTTATCCTCCGGCCAAACAGCCTGATTCATTACCCTGTAATTATCATTGTACTGCCAAGCCAGTTCTTCCCTTACCCAAATACCCTTGGCGGGTCCGTCTTCCACCTGTTCGAACGGCGCCATGACCGTGGCAGGAATACACCCCGTAAAGCGCACCAATACCAATTTCGATACCAGAAGTCCCCCAAGAAATGCCAGCATAGTTATATAACTTAAGGCCTTCAAATACTTTCTCGAATCCGCCTGCTTAAAAACAGCATCCTTCAAAAGGAAAATGGTTGCAAGCACTCCTATGTATACTCTGGCAAGAGCAATTTCCAAGGTCATGTTTGTTACAAGCAAGGAGGCCAGCACCCCCACCAGTCCCGGGATGATACCCGCATATAAATATATGCTGTTCTCTCTTCCGAATAGTTTATATACCATCAACCCAAGGAGGATAATCCATAAATATCTAAAATACATGTAGAATTGGTTCTTGTCTGCAAAAATACTGTCCCACATATGAATCATGCACAAAATCAATGTAACCGACAGCATACCGAAAAGAATACTTTCTTTCCACGTTATTTCATGGCGCACACAGGTTTTCTTCAACAAAACCGCTAATATGCATCCAATCAACACAGGAACACCCAACATTTCAAAGAATGCCAGTAATTCCTTTCCATAACCAAGCATACGCATGCCCAAACTCACGGAATGCGAGCTATCCATAAATACGAAACCGATATTTTTGATAAACTCCGAAACACTCATGTAAGAACCCAAATATACAAGATAGCAGATTCCCAGCACCAGTGCCGGCACCGTAAAGAAAACAACACCTCGCCATTTCTCTCTTTTGTTCCCCGCATTCAATTTATAAAACGTCAGCACATATACCGGATAAAGCAAAATCATAGTAGGATAGGTCAGCAAACTCACAAACATTGCCACTCCACCCACAAACAAATACACGTCCTCTTTACGTATTTTCCCTTCTACCTGAGCCGATAGCCTGCAAGCATTCTTCTCCTGCCACCTCAAAATACAAATAAAAAGCACACAAACAGACCAATACTGCATGATTTCAAACTCCGGTACTACAATCCATTTAGGCAGGAAATTAATATGTGCAAGCACTACCATCAATGCGCCTGCATTTCCTATCCTCCGTCTGGCGGTCAGATACAGCCACATACCGACCAGCAAATGTATCATGGTTCCTACCACTCGCAAATATAATACAATTCCCGTGGTACTTCCACCTGTAATCCACAAAAACGGCACTATAAAAAGAGTCGCACCAAATGAACTCATCTGATGCGGCTCCCACATTTCTGAAAACATATGGTCGCCAATTGCAAAACGATAGGACTGGGTAATCGCATATGCCTCATCAATATCGAAACTAAGCAAACAACATTTTACCGCCGCCAAAACTGTTAATGCAATTAATCCAACATTTACAAAAATAGATAGCTTTTTCATTCCAATAATTATACTTCTCCGCAAAGATACTTCTCGATATCTGCAACAGCCGCTTCTTCATCTGCTCCTTCCGCCATAACGGTAACGGTTTCTCCGGAAGCCAGTCCCAAACTCATCATACCCATAATACTCTTTGCATTTACTTTTCTGTCCGCAGATTCCAAGTAAACGATACTGTCATATTTGCTTGCTACTTGAACTAACATTGCAACAGGTCTTGCTTCCAAACCATTCTGCAACTTAATTTCTACTGTCTTTTTTGTCATAATGATACTCCTCCTGAACTACTACCTAAGTGTTTTTGCAATTTCACTCAGTTTTCGTAATCTGTGATTTACACCGGACTTCCCAACCGGCGGTTCCAGCTCTTCTCCTAACTCTTTCAGAGGCATCTCCGGATTCTCTAATCGAACCTCTGCAATCTGTTTTAAATTCGCAGGCAAATTGTTAAAGCCTATCTTCTCCTTAATCAATAAAATATCTTCGATTTGCTTACCTGCGGCCTCCACTGTTTTGGAAATATTGGCTGCTTCACAGTTTACTCTTCTGTTTACCGTGTTTCGTACTTCCTTTAGGATACGCAAATTCTCCAAATTCATCAGCGCAATATGCGCTTCCATCACGTTGAGCAATTCTACAATTGCTTTGCCTTCCTTCATGTAAACCACAAAATACTTTTTGCGTTTGACAATCTTGCTTTCAATTTCAAAGTTCAACATGATTTCCCGAAGCTGGTTTGCTTTCTCCTCATCGGTACATACAAGTTCCAAATGATAGCCCTTTTCCGGTGCACTTACAGAACCTATGCTCAAAAATGCACCTCTCAAAAAAGCTCTCTGACAACAGGAATTCTTCACCAGCAAAGGATTCACTGGCTTATTCAAGTCTCCAAATTTATGATATATCTCCTGTACTTTGTGCTCATCTATCTCTGCACCAGCCTCTATATTAAATGTTTTTTTCAATAATGTAAAGCCTTTTCTTACCACAGTTTCATTTTCTGTCTGAAATCCCACGGTATAATTGCCCTCATTATCACATCCAAACTGACCCACAAAATTCAGAATCGCTGCCAATTCTGCCATCTGACAATGCCTTGCCGTTCCTATGTGTTTTGCCAGTTCTTCTTTTACTTCATGTGAAAACGACATGAACTACCTCCTGCTATTTGCCGGCTACATTAATATCTCTGTGATGTATGTTGATGCCGTAATCTCCCTTGTCCTTCAACCGATTATAAAGCTCGTTTGCTACTGTTACACTTCGGTGCTTTCCGCCTGTACAGCCTACCGCCACTACCAGACGATATTTGCCTTCCTTTACATAGTTTGGAATCAAAAAGGTCAGCATATCTGCTAACTTTTCCAAAAAAATATCAAATTCCACACTTGCCTTTACAAAGTCCTGTACCTCCGGATCGTTACCGGTTTTGTATTTCAATTCATCCACATAATAGGGATTTGGCAAAAACCTGACATCAAATACCAAATCTACATCGGAGGGAATACCATGCTTAAAACCAAAGGACATAATATTGACCATTAAGTTATTGTAATCCTCATCCCGTACAAATATACGGTCCAGCTCTGTTTTCAAATCCTTCGTCAAAAGACCCGTGGTATCAATGATATAATCTGCCAGATTGCGAATAGGATTTAAGCCCTTTCGTTCCTTTGCAATACCATCTGCAATCATCCCTCTCGGCTCCACGGGATGTAACCGCCGGGTTTCTTTGTAACGCTTCATTAATGTAGCATCATTTGCCTCCAGAAAAAGAACTTCTACAGGATAACCCTTTTCTTTTAGATCAATGATTACTCCCGGTGCCTCCTCAAAAAACTGGTCTGCTCTGGCATCCAAACCCAACACCACATTCTCTATTTCATTATTCGGCATGGCTAAAAGACTTACAAATTTATCCACCAAGGACAGCGGTAAATTGTCCACACAATAATATCCCGCATCCTCCATCATTTTCATAACAGTGTTTTTACCACCGCCACTCATACCTGTAACAATTACTAACCTCATTGATACACCCCTGCTATCCCAGATAAATAACCTCCGGTTCCAAATCTACACCGAACTGTGTCTTTACTTCTTTTTGTACCTGCTTAATAAGTTCCTTTACGTCTTCCGCCGTAGCATTACCCTTATTAATAACAAAGCCGCAATGCTTTTCCGACACCTGCGCGCCGCCTACCTGAAAACCGCGAAGACCTGCATTCATTATTAATGCCCCGGCAAAATGTCCCTCCGGACGCTTAAAGGTACTTCCCGCGCTGGGAAATTCCAAAGGCTGCTTTTCCCGACGTTTCTTTCCCAAATCATCCATGGTAGCCTTAATATCTTCTCCGGCGCCTTCCTGTAACGCTATCTTCACTTCTGTTACGATGTAGGGCTGTTTTTTCAAAATACTGGTTCGATACCCAAACTCCATGGCGGCATTATCCAAAAGCAAAATTTCGCCATCCCTGTTTATCACTTCAACAGTCGTAATCACATCCTTCAGTTCTCCGCCATAAGCCCCTGCATTCATTACTACGCCGCCACCGATGGTTCCGGGAATTCCTGCTGCAAATTCAAATCCGGTCAAACCATTTTCCAATGCCACGTGGGCGATTTTGCTCATAAGTGCCCCTGCCTGTGCAACGATACAATTTCCTTCTACGCGAATATCGCTCATTTTGTCCGCTATTTCTATAATCACACCACGATATCCTTCATCACTTACCAAAAGATTGCTACCGTTCCCGAGCACATAATAAGGAATCTGCAAGCTCTGCAAATAAGCCTGCACTTCCTTTAGCTGCAAGGTATTCTCCACACATACAAAGCAGTCCGCCTCACCACCGATTCGAAAAGTAGTATGTTTCTTCATTGGTTCTTTTTCTAATACATTCTCTGCCGGTAAAAACTGTTTTAATGTTTCTACAACCGCCTTATTAACCATATTTATACTCGTTCTTTCCACAAATTATTATAAGATAATTAAGTGTCTGTATTAGCAGAGCACTAACGCTGCCGCTCCGAAAATACCTGCATCATTACCCAATGTGGCTAATGTAAGTTTCGCATCACGACATCCGCGGAATACATATTTCTCATAAGCGGGCTTAATATAATCAAACAACATATCGCCTGCCTTGGACACACCGCCACCAATAACGAAAATCTGAGGATTTACCACTGCTGCTACTGCCGCAAGTCCTTTTCCCAAATAATCACCAAACTGCTCTGCGATTTCAATTGCAACCGCATCGCCCTCCTTTACTGCATCAAAAACTGCCTTCGCAGATAAATCAACGCTTCTGAGTACACTGGGTGCATCATCCTTTGCCAGTCTGCGCTGTGCCAGACGAACCACACCTGTTGCAGAGGCATACTGTTCCAGACAACCGGTATTGCCACAACCACAAACAACGGTTTCGCCATCTACAATATGTATATGTCCGATTTCTCCGCCTGCACCGGTTGCACCGGTCAAAATATGACCATTGATGATAATACCACCACCTACGCCGGTTCCCAAAGTAACAGCTACAAGATTAGAGTAACCCTTGCCGCCGCCCTGCCACATTTCACCATATGCAGCAACATTTGCATCGTTACCTGCTTTTACAGGCAAATCCAAATATCCGCTAAGCACGGTAGCTATATTAAATTCATCCCAACCCAAATTAGCTGCCTTATAAATCACACCATCCTCATCCACAGGACCTGGAGCACCTACACCTACGCCTACGATATCATCCTTATCAATGCCTTTTTCTGCCATCACACCCTTAATACTTGCTGCAATATCCGGCAAAATGCTTGCTCCGTTATTATCCTTAACGGTAGGAATCTCCCACTTATCCAACACACAACCCTCTCTGTCAAATAAGCCCATCTTTACGGTAGTTCCGCCGATATCAACTCCAAATGCATAATTTCCCATGTTCTTTTCCTCTCCATCTTTTTTATGTTTGTAAATTTATTCTTCGTCACGTTTCTTTGCCAGAGAGTTCTGTACTCTGGTATAAAGCTCCTGTGCTGCATTATAGCCCATCTTCTTCTGACGATGGTTGACTGCTGCGGATTCACAGATAATGGACAGATTACGTCCCGGACGGATGGGGATATTATGGCAAACAACCTTGTTGCCCAAATATTCCGTATAACTATCCTCCAGACCAAGTCTGTCATACTCTTTGTCCCTGCTCCACTCTTCCAAACGGATAACCAAATCAATGGATTGGGTATCCTTAACACTGGATGCACCATACAAAGCCTTTACGTCGATAATACCGATACCACGCACCTCAATCAAATGTTTGGTAATATCCGGTGCATTTCCGATAAGGGTTTCTTCACTTACCTTACGAATCTCCACCACATCATCCGCAATAAGTCGATGACCTCTCTTTACCAGTTCCAGCGCCGCTTCAGATTTACCGATACCGCTTTCACCGGTAATCAGAACTCCCTCACCATAAATATCAATCAAAACACCATGTACGGAAATACAGGGAGCCAGCTGCACATTCAACCATCTGATTGCTTCTGCCATAAATGCGGAGGTAACCTTTTTCGTAGAAAAGACCGGTACTCCATATTTTTTTGCTGTATCCAGGAAAATCTCATCCGGTTGTAACTCTCTGCTGAAAACAACTGCCGGAATATTATAGGATAATAATTTATCATAAATACCCTTCTTGGTCTCCGCATCCACACCCTCTAAATAAGTGTATTCCACATTACCGATCACCTGCAAACGGGTTGCATCAAAATGCTCAAAATATCCCGCCAGCTGCAGCGCCGGACGATTAATATCCGATTGGGTAATCCGTTTGCTTTCCACGTCAATATCCGTGGTAAGATTCTCCAGCTTCATTTTGTCCACAAGCTTCTTTAAACTAATACTTGCCATTGTAAGACCGTTCCTTTCTAAGTTTATTCTATAACAATATATCACATTACTCTTTGGGCTTCAATCGAAAATGTCGGTAAATACTTTCTGCCACGTGCAAAGGAATCTCCGGCAGTCCGGCCAGCTCCTCCACGGATGCATTTCGAATCTCCTCCAAAGACCTGAAATGTCGCATAAGAGCTTTTCTTCTGGCCGGTCCTATACCCGGAATATCATCCAGTGCCGACTTCACCTGATCTTTGCTGCGAAGAGATCTATGGTACTCTATAGCAAAACGGTGTGCTTCATCCTGAATTCGGGTAATCAGCTTAAATCCTTCACTATGCGTATCTATGGGCAACTCTACATTATTAAAATACAGACCTCTCGTCCGATGGTTATCATCCTTTACCATACCGCAAACCGGTATATCCAAATGCAACTCCTCTAATACGGAAAGGGCAATATTGACCTGCCCACGACCACCATCCATAAGGATTAAATCCGGAAATTTGGTAAAGCTTCCGTATATTTCATCTACCTCCTGCTTCGCCAGCTCCTTTCCCTCCTCCATACCATGCACAAAGCGTCTGGTCAACACCTCACGCATGCAGGCATAATCATCCGGTCCGGATACTGTACGGATGCGAAACTTACGATAATCACTTTTCTTCGGCTTTCCTTTTTCATAAACTACCATGGAACCCACGTTTTCAAAACCACTGATATTGGAAATATCATAGGCCTCCATACGTTCTGCCTTCACAAGTCCCAAAAGCTCCGCAATTTCCTTTACCGCACCAATGGTACGGCCTTCTTCACGCTTTAATTTTTCTTTATCTTGACTTAAAATCAGTTTGGCATTTTGGGCTGCCAGCTCCACCAGCTTCTCCTTGGTACCAATCTTCGGCACTCTGATATATACCCTGGCGCCTCTGCGCTCTGTCAGCCAATTTTCAATCAGCGCGGTGTCCTCTATTTCAAACTGTAGCATCAACTCCCTTGGAATAAAGGGCGTTCCCGCATAAAACTGTTTAATAAAATCTTCCAAAATCTGAGGCTTTTTCTGTCCCGCCACATGCATCATATAATAATGCTCTCTTCCAATCAGCTTGCCGTCTCTGATAAAGAACACCTGCACCACCGCCTCCGCATCATCCTGATACAGGGCAATCACGTCCTTATCTTCGCCCACACCGTCCGTCATCTTCTGCTTCTGGGAAACCTGCTTCACGCTGCTTAACAAATCTCTGAATTTTGCCGCCTCTTCAAACTCCATATTTTCAGCCGCCGCAAGCATCTTCTGTTCCAAATCCTTTTGTATGGGAGCGTAATTACCGTTTAAAAACTCCATGGCTCCCGTAATCTGCTGTCTGTATTCTTCCTTGCTTACATAGCCCTGACAGGGAGCCGGACACTGCTTGATATGATAATTCAAGCAAGGACGGTCATTTCCGATGTCCTTTGGCAGATTCTTATTGCAGGTCCGTAACTGATACAGCTTATTCAGGAGCTCAATGGTGTCCTTCACTGCCGCAGCACTGGTATAAGGACCGAAATATTTTGATTTGTCCTTCTTCATTTCCCTGGAAAACATAATACGGGGAAAATCCTCACCCAAGGTTACCTTAATATACGGATAAGTCTTATCATCCTTTAAAAGAGTATTGTACTTGGGACTGTATTCCTTAATTAAATTGTTTTCCAATACCAGCGCTTCCAGCTCAGAGTCCGTCACAATATACTCAAACCGAGCCACCAAAGTTACCATTTTATCAATCATGGGACCGCGGCCGATATTCTCACGAAAATAAGACCTGACGCGATTACGCAGGTTAATAGCCTTGCCCACGTACAAAATCGTATCATGGGCATCTCGCATAATATATACTCCCGGTTTAGCAGGAAGTTTTTTCAGTTCCTCTTCAAAGTTAAACAGCATCTTCCTCGTCCCATCTTCACGCCCGCCATCTGCCAACTGCAAACAGCGGGCCATTTATATCTATCCCAACCAGAAATCTCTTACTCCAACACCACCATACCGT
>JAZSII010000107.1:0-3424 GCA_045533725.1 Acetatifactor sp.
CAAAGAAAGCAGGAGATTTCGGATAACCTCCTGCAAAGGAGGAAAATAGTATATGGAAAAGGACGTAAGTTGGAAGGAATACTTCCGGGATGACGAACGTTATGCGGATGTGATCAATGGCATCGGTTTTGGAGGTCGGGAGTTTGTGACGGCTGAGAATCTGGAAGAGGCAGATACACAGACGATTTGGGGTGGCTTGTATGGTAAAGCGTTGCAGAAGGCAACCAAAGGACGTGGGAAGTCGATGAGTCGAATCGGTATCAGGGATTTAGTTCGCAAGGTGGCATTTGGGGTAAGCTTCGCCATTGTAGGATTGGAAAATCAAGAGGTGGTGGATTATGGCATGCCACTGCGTTGTATGATTTATGATGCAAGAGAATATGAGAAGCAGGTTGGGAGAATTCGCAAGATGCTACGCAAGAAGAAAGGCTTGCGGGCAGGAGAGTATTTGTATGGTTTTGGAAAGGACAGTAGACTTCATCCGGTGGTAACCTTTGTTTTGTATGGCGGGAAGGAGCCATGGGATGGACCATGGAATTTGTATGAGATGCTGGACATGGAAGGAATGCCGGAGGAAATGCGGCGGCTGGTGGCAAATTATCCCTTACATCTGGTGGATATACGAAGGCTGGAGGATACGGATGTATTTAAGACGGATGTAAAGCAGGTGTTTGATTTTATCCGTTGTTCGGAGGATAAGAAGATGCTTCTTGAGCTTGTGCAGACTGATGAGAGTTTCCAGTGCATGGAGGAGGATGCTTTTGAGGTGGCTACAAATTATGCGGGAGCAGAAGAATTGCTTAAGATAAAGGAAGAGTATAGAGGAAAGGATGGTAAAGTTGATATGTGTCAGGCGTTGAAGGAGTTGTTAGCTGATGAGCGGATAGAAGGACGTATGGAAGGACAGCGAGAGCTGGTGTTCCGTATGTATTTGGATGGTAATTTGAATGTTGAAACGGCGTGCGTCTATTTGGAATGTACGCAAGAGGAATTTATGGGATACGTGAAGAAGATGGGAAAATAGATATTATTGTGTTGCAGAGGTGCATGGGTAGGCGGGATGAAACATATACATGGTAACAATAGGAGGTTGTTGCTATGTTAAAACGATTGTTTGTATTTGGAATGATAGTATGCTTGGTGTCTGGTGGTGATATTGGTACTGTGCTGGCGTACCAAGTATCGGAAGACCGTGCACAGGCACTGTTAGCAATTGAAGATGAGAATGATGTGCTTCAGGTGTCGGCACCGGCAGAATCTCAGCTCTATGCCAAGGCAGCGGTGCTTATGGATGCGGAAAGCGGCAGGGTGCTGTATGAAAAGAATGGGGATGAAATTCTCCCGATGGCAAGCACTACCAAGATCATGACCTGTATTGTGGCTTTGGAGTATGCGGATTTGGAAGAAGTGGTGGATATTTCTGCTTACGCAGCGTCCATGCCCAAGGTGAAGATGTACGTAAAAAAAGGAGAGCAGTATCGTTTGGGGGACCTGCTCCACTCCCTTATGTTGGAGTCTCATAATGATGTGGCGGTGGCAATTGCCGAGCATGTGGGCAAGAAATATCTGCCGGAGCCGTTGCAACAGAAAAAAGTCTGTGATTATACCAAAGAAGAGTCTCTGGAGGCGGTGGCGGCCTTTGCGGATTTGATGAATGCCAAGGCATATGAGCTTGGATGTACGGATACCTGGTTTATTACCCCCAACGGACTGGATGCCACGGAGACATTTTATGCGGATGATAGTGCTGCTCGGGCAAGCGGGAATGCAGGACAGCAGGGTACCGCCCTGACCAGGCAGCATGAGACCACAGCCACCGGATTGACCAGGCAGCATAGCACCACGGCGAAGGAGCTGGCGGCCATCATGTCCTATTGTATTTTGTATTCGCCGAAAAAAGAGGAGTTTCTGAAAATTACACAGACCCCTTCCTATACGGTGACCTCGCTGGACGGACGCAACAGCTTCTGTACCAATCACAATGCTTTCTTGAATATGATGGAGGGAGCGATCAGCGGCAAGACGGGTTTCACCAATCTGGCGGGATATTGCTACGTGGGCGCTGTGGAACGGGATGGAAGAACTTATGTGGTGGCACTGCTTGCCTGTGGCTGGCCAAACAATAAAAGCTACAAATGGAGCGATACGAAGACGCTGATGAATTACGGCATAGAGGAGTATTTTTATCGGGAGTTTGGAAATGGGGCAGAGGCACTTCAATTGCCCAAGAAGGTAAAGGTCATAAACGGACAAACACCCTACATGGGACAAACGGCTTATGTAGCGGTAGATGTGGTGGAGGTTTCAGAGACGGAAGCACGTTCGGAAACACCTGCCTCCCGGGGGATGCTCATGCGTGCTGATGAAGAAATCATAATCAATTACCAAATGGCAGATGTACTGAATGCACCGGTTTATAAAGGGGATATTATCGGTGTGATTACCTATGAGGTGGACGGTGTTGTTTACAAGCAGGAAGAAATCATCGTAACGGCGGATGTGGCAGAAATTGATTTTGAATGGTGTATGGAACGTGTTTTGGACGGCTTTTTCGGATAAAAGCCATCTTAAAAAACAACAAAAAGGCATAAAAAGCAACGAAATGTGCAAAGTGCACAAAAAATTAATAAAAAATTAACAAAATATACAAAATGAGTAAAAAGTACTATGAATTTCGTGAAAAGCGTAGTATAATGACCATAGATATAGTATGGTTTACTGCGACCACTATGGAGATTATACATGCGATGGGGGCAATTCCTGTCGAGATGAGAGGCATCAAATGGATTTAGGTAAGAAGAAATTACGTTTAGGCGATGTGCTGATTAACAATGGGATGATTAATGAGCAACAGTTGGAGGAAGCACTCGCAGCACAGAAGGGCAGCGGCAAGAAGCTCGGAGAAGTTTTGGTAGAAAAAAATGCTGTCAGTGAAGAAGATATTGCGAAAGCATTAAGTAATCAGTTGGGATTGGAAATGGTAGATTTGATTAATATCTCCATCCCGGAAGAAATTTTACAGCTGGTTCCCGTCAGTGTATTAAAGAAGAACAAGGTATTCCCTTTTGAATATGCAGAGAATAATATGAACGTTTTGCGCGTGGCTATGGCAGATCCTATGGATATGTACGCACAGGACGACGTGGCAATCATTACGAACTGTATGATTGAGCCGGCGGTTACCACTACACGTAACATCATGATGGCTATCGACAAATTCTTTGGCCAGGATGAAGTAGATGCGGCGCTGGATAAATACGCAAAGGAAAAAAATCTTGCCACGGAAGAAATCGATGAGAGTGAAGCAGATGTTAACAGCTCACCCATCGTTATGTTGGTTAAGGAAATGATTGACAAGGCTGTTCGTCAGAGAGCATCCGATATACATATTGAAGCGTTGGAAAGAAAAGTTCGTATCCGTTAT
>JAZSII010000193.1:0-2835 GCA_045533725.1 Acetatifactor sp.
AATTGCGTAAGCGGGATGTAGAGATTGTGCTTAATTGCGGTGTTAAGGAAGTGCTTTGGGACGACAAAGAAGAGAGTACTGCGCAAGGTGTTATACTGGAAAATAGCAAGACAGTCATGGCTGATGCGGTGATTGTGGCAACCGGCGGTATTTCATATGCCTCTACCGGTTCCACCGGGGACGGGTATGCTTTTGCTGAAAAATCCGGCCATAAAATCGTAGAATGTAAGCCTTCACTGGTGCCATTTAATGTGAAAGAAGATTGGTGCAGGGATGCCATGGGAGTATCTCTGAAAAACGTATCTTTGCGACTTGTGTGTGGCAAAAAGGAAATTTATAACGGATTTGGTGAGATGTTGATTACCCATTTTGGCATCAGTGGTCCTTTGGCTTTAAGTGCAAGTAGTTACTATGTGAGCAAAGCAAAAGGAGAGACTTTTGCTTACATTGATTTAAAACCTGCATTGACACATGAACAATTGGATAAACGAGTGTTACGTGATTTTGAAGAGAGTAAAAATAAACAGTTCAAAAATGTTCTGAATCATTTGTTCCCGCAAAAATTAATCTCTGTTATGATTAATCTTTCCGGTATTGATCCTGACAAAAAAGTAAATGAAATTACTAAGGAAGAACGGAAAGGGTTTGTGGAACTGATTAAGGCAGTGCCGTTAACAATTGAGGGTGTCAGGGATTTTAAAGAGGCCATTATCACTAAGGGTGGCGTTTCGGTAAAGGATGTGAATCCATCTACCATGGAATCCAAGAAAGTAAGAGGTTTATATTTTGCAGGAGAAGTATTGGATTTGGATGCTTTAACCGGTGGATATAATCTGCAGATTGCCTGGTCCACAGGATATCTGGCAGGCATAAATGCGGGAGAATAAGAGAAAAGGAGAATGCACATGTTAGAATTTAAGTATGATACGCAATTATTGATAGAAGGAACTGACTTGGATGAAGATAAAATCAGTGACTATATTACCGAACATTTTCAGGGAGATTGCTTATTGGCGGTTGGTGATGATGAAATGATAAAGGTTCATTTTCATACCAACGAGCCTTGGAAATTATTGGAATATTGTGCATCCTTGGGAGAAATCTATGATATAGTGATTGAAGATATGGATAGACAATCCAGAGGTTTACAGGGATAGAAAGCGAGGAAACAAAGGTGGGTTTTAATATAGCAGTAGACGGACCTGCAGGCGCAGGAAAAAGTACCATTGCCAAATTGGTGGCAAAAAAGATGAATCTGATTTATGTGGACACCGGTGCCATGTATCGTGCCATTGCTTTGTATTTATTGAGAATGGGCGTTGATATTAATGACGATGAAGCGGTTATAAAAGAATGTGTAAATGCAGATATTACCATTAAGTATGAAGATGGTGTACAGGTGGTATATTTGAATGGTGAGAATGTGAATGCATTTCTGCGTACGGAAGCGGTTGGTAACGCTGCGTCAAAGACCAGTGTGTTGGCACCTTTGCGTGCACATCTTTTGTCTTTACAGCAGAATATGGCAAAGTCAAGTGATTGTATTATGGATGGCCGTGATATCGGTACCTGCGTATTGCCTAATGCGGATGTAAAGATTTATCTCACGGCAAGCAGTGAAGTGCGTGCAAAACGTCGATATGATGAGCTGGTAGCCAAGGGAGAAGAGTGCGATTTGGCCAAGATTCAGGAAGATATTGAGGAAAGAGACTATCGAGATATGCACAGAGAGGTGGCACCCTTAAAACAGGCGGAAGATGCGGTTTTGGTGGACAGCTCTTATATGACCATCGACGAAGTTGTAGATGAAATTATTAAAATTTGCGAAAGAAAAAGAGCATAATATTGCAAGATAAAAGCAAATGCTTCATAATAGTAAAAAAGATTTGAAATGGGTGCAGGATGGAAATTAGATTAGCTACACATGCAGGGTTTTGCTTTGGTGTAAAGCGTGCTGTTGAACAGGTGTATGAACAAATTAAAACGGGGAAAACTATATATACGTATGGTCCTATTATTCATAATGAAGAAGTGGTAAAGGATTTAGAGAGTAAGGGAGTTATCGTTTTGCCCGATACGGAAGCTTTGCGTCAGGTACAGGAGGGAACGGTTATTATCCGTTCTCATGGTGTAACAAAAGAGATTTATGCCATAATAGAGGAAAAGGGCTTGGAATGTGTGGATGCGACCTGTCCCTTTGTAAAAAGAATTCACAATATAGTACAAAAAGAAAGTAATGCAGGGAAACATATTGTTATTGTAGGAGACCCGAAACACCCTGAAGTGGAAGGCATTATGAGCTGGTGCAGCGGTCCGATGACTGTATTGGAGACGGAGGAGGAAGCAGAAGCAGTAGCATTGCCAAAGGGTACTGAAATCTGTATAGTTTCTCAAACGACATTTAATTACAATAAATTTCAACATATAGTTGCAATTTTGCAAAAAAAAGGGTACAATGATAGTGTTGTGAATACTATCTGCAATGCAACAGAGGAAAGACAGACGGAAGCAAAGGAGATTGCTTCACAGGCAGATGTTATGATTGTAATAGGAGGTAAGCACAGTTCAAATACAAGAAAGCTGTATGAAATATGCAGCAAGGAATGTGCGAATACCTATTTTATACAGACACTGGATGACTTGCATTTAGAACTACCTAAATCTGCTTCTCTGGTGGGTATTACCGCAGGGGCATCAACCCCAAATAAATTAATTGAGGAGGTTCAAAATTATGTCAGAATTAACTTTTGAACAAATGCTTGAAGAATCATTAAAGACTATACATGCAGGAGAGGTAGTAGAAGGTACTGTTATTGATGTTAAGCCCGATGAAAT
>JAZSII010000175.1:0-11893 GCA_045533725.1 Acetatifactor sp.
CTTCTACCAATACGCCGTTTGCCTTTAATTCTTTGCGAACCTGGTCTGCATAATCAGCATATTTTTCGGAAATAGGAAGTACTCTTACCTGCTCAGGACACAACCAGGTAGGAAGCTTGCCTCCGTACTTTTCAATCAAAGCTGCCAAGGTTCTTTCGTAGCAGCCCATAGAGGTTCTGTGAATAATATAAGGACGTACCTTTTCACCATTCTGATCGATGTAGCTCATATCAAACTGCTCTGCAATCGCATTATCCAGCTGAATGGTAATCATGGTATCTTCCTTACCGTATACATTCTTTAACTGAATATCTACCTTAGGACCATAGAATGCCGCTTCACCCTCTGCTTCATAGAAAGGAAGGTTTGCCTCTTCCAGAATCTCACGAATACGTCCCTGGGTAGAGTTCCAATATTCATCATCACCCAAGTATTTCTCACGATTGTTAGGATCCCACTTAGACAGACGATAGGTCACATCCTGGTCTAAGCCCAAAGTCTTCAGACAGTACATAGCCAGCTCCAGACAACCCTTAAACTCGTCATTTACCTGGTCAGGACGTACAATCAAATGTCCTTCGGAAATGGTAAACTGACGTACACGTGTCAGCCCATGCATTTCGCCGGAATCCTCGTTACGGAACAGAGTTGAGGTCTCACCATAACGAATAGGCAAATCTCTGTAGGATTTCTGACTTGCTTTATATACGTAGTACTGGAAAGGACAGGTCATGGGACGAAGTGCAAATACTTCCTTATCCTTTTCCTCATCACCCAGTACAAACATACCGTCTCTGTAATGATCCCAGTGACCGGAAATCTTGTACAAATCGCTCTTTGCCATCAAAGGAGTCTTGGTACGTACGTAACCTCGGTTATTATCTTCTTCATCCTCAATCCAACGCTGCAGAGTCTGGATAATCTTAGCTCCCTTAGGCATTAAAAGAGGAAGACCCTGACCGATTACATCTACTGTAGTAAAGATTTCCATCTCGCGACCTAATTTGTTATGGTCGCGAAGCTTAATATTCTCCAAGTACTCCAAATACTCTGCCAATTCTTCCTTCTTGGCAAAAGCAGTACCGTAAATACGTTGAAGCATAGCATTTTCAGATTTGCCTCTCCAGTATGCGCCCGAAGAAGAAATTAATTTAAATGCTTTAATATTCTTGGTACTCATTAAATGAGGGCCTGCACAAAGATCCACAAAATCTCCCTGGCTGTAGAAGGAAATAACAGCATCTTCCGGTAAATCTCTAATCAGCTCTACCTTATATGGCTCATTCTTCTCTTCCATGTACTTGATTGCTTCTTCTCTGGGAAGAGTGAACTTCTCTAATTTCTTGCCTTCCTTAATGATTTTCTTCATCTCTGCTTCAATCTTGTCCAAATCCTCTCTGGAGAAAGGAGCATGGTCAAAATCATAATAAAAACCGTTATCAATGCTGGGACCGATGGTTACCTTTGCATCCGGGAATAATCTCTGCACTGCTTCAGCCATTACATGAGATGTGGTGTGACGAAGTGTCGCCAAGCCCGCTTTATCGTTTGCAGTCAGAATCGACAATTCACAGTCATAATCAACAACTTCTCTCAAATCTACCACCTTGCCGTTTACTTCACCGCAGCATGCTGCTCTGGCAAGACCTTCACTAATGTCCAAAGCGATTTCATACACACTTTTTGCTTCTGCATACTCTTTTACAGAACCATCTTTTAATGTAATCTTCATACGTTCCTCCTACTTAATATCTATCATTTCTCAATATATTTCTTTCATGCATACTTAGTTATTATAATACAATAAATTTCCTTTTGCAACAAAGCACTTTGGGTTTTTGCAAAAAAAGAGAAACCATCCTCTTCGGACGGTCTCTGCTTGTCTCACTTAATAAAATAATTGCTCAAATTGTTCGATTTTTATCGGTCTCGAATACAAATATCCCTGATAAGTACTTGCAGGATAGTGATTCATATAGCTTTCCAGATTTTTATTCTCAATACCCTCCACACATACGGAAATGTCCAAGAGCTTCGCACAATCCAAAACCGACTTCACAATCGCCTGATCTGCCAGATTGGTTTCAATGTCTTTAATAAATGCTCTGTCAATTTTAATCAGATCCACAGGCAGCTCTCTCAGCAGATTCAAAGATGAAAAACCGGTTCCGAAATCGTCCAAAGCAATTTTAATATGAAACGACTTCAAAAAAACAACTTCATTTCGCAGGAAGGACATGTCCAACAAACGGCATCGTTCCGTCAATTCCAAGCACAAATTCTGCGGCGGAAAATCCGTTTCTTCCAGCAATCGGATTACACTGTTTCTGAACTCACTACGTTCCAGCTGGGTATAGGAAAGATTTACATTTAAAACAAACTCCGGGTTCTGTTCCACTAATTTCCTGGCTGCCAACATGGATTCTTTTAATATCCAATTTCCCAACTCAAAAAATAATGCATCATTCTCCAAAAGCGGAATAAAGACTCCCGGAGATACTTCTCCAAAAGGCTCCTTCTTCCATCGTACCAGTGCTTCCATGCCCCTCACCTTTCCGGTAACTGCATCCACTACGGGCTGATAGCACATATAAAAATCTTCACATTTATTGGTAATACTCTTGCGCAGGGCATCCATTAATTCCAGATTCCGCTTATTATCCCGGTGACTTTCGCCTTCAAAGAAAATCAATTCTCCATGCTTTTCATTTTTGGAGCGTTCCAACGCAAAACGCAGTCCCGAATAAATTGTGTTTTCGTCTACAGTAAAATCTCTAATCTCCACTGCACTTCCGCAAGTCACCAATGTCACATGATTACCGTCTATATAAATACAGCGTTTTGCTATATCATGTATCTGTCGGTTAAGACTAATCACATCTTCCCGTGAAAAGCCCTCTGCGCAAACAGCAAACTTCGCTCCGTCCATACGATATACCATCGCACGTCCCTTGCACAGATTCCGCAAACATTGTGCAAATTCTTTTAACACTTTATTTCCAAAAGAGTAACCGTATACATCATTAATATCTGCAAAACGCTTAATGCCAAGCATAAGAATGGTTACTTCTTTTTTCTTTTCCCGTATTAGCTGCAACGCGTGCATAAACTCGTAGAGATTGTACAAGCTGGTAGTAGGGTCAATGTTATCAATGATTCCGTGATTAGAAATAACACCCGCAAAATATGCATTTTCCCCTGATTCATCGCGAATCATTTTAGCCTTACACAGGCACACCACATAATTACCGTCCTTTCCCATAGCACGGTACTCCATATTATGCTCATCCTTCTCACCGGCATAAATACGATTCACGTCCTCCAGTACATCGGCCCTGTCTTCCGGATGAATGCACTCCAAAAAAATATGAAACGCATCTTCCATATACTCTCCCGGCAAACCAAAGAATTCTACTGCATTAGGCGACCATCTGGAACGGTTTGTTTTCACATTTCGCAGAAAAATATACCTGCTTCTGGATGCGGTAGCATATGTTTCGAATATTTTTTCCGCTAAGCTGTCCATTTGCATACTGTTACCCCACATTTCGTGCGCTATACCGCACATCCTACGTACCTGACATTACTTACTTCTGTACACTCATTTTTTCATTTTCCAGTTCATTCATCTTTTCTACAATCCAGTCACACCACCGGATATAATTCTCTACAGTAACATGCGAATCATCACTGGCATATTCCTTGTCCAATTCGCCGTCTTCATTATCAAACAACTCATTGATATTCAAATAAATCAATTCTTTTTCTTCTGCCAGTATCCTGATTTCTTCATTTATCTTGTCAATATTCTCATTATTAAAGAACTTATCATTGTTGGAACGGGTATTTGTTACATGCAGGTTCGCACATAAAATAAGCTGAGCGCATGGCTCCTGATCCTGCAAGTCTTCAATAAAGGTTCTGTAGCGTTCTACCGACTGTGAAAAACGGTATCCCAGCTCATTCATTCCCAACATCACGTAAATTCTGTCATACTCCTTTTCCAACAGCAACTCTTCCAATGTAATATTTTCATACCCCTCCACTGTTACCTTGGTCTGAGGAACAGAATACACGCTCAATCCCGGTGTAGCAAAAAAATCAGCTGTTTCAAAATACCCGAACTGACGCAGCCCTGCTGTTCTGGAGTCCCCTATAAATAATGTATTATCAAAATATTCAAACACGTCAATATCTACAGCTTCATTCATTACCGGCAATGGCGTCGGTTCCGGAGTCGACACAATTTCTTCGGGCATCTGTCCCCCCGTATTCTCTTCTTTACTCGGTATCGGTGTGGGAGCAACCAACTCCTCCTGTTGCAAGATTACTCCTCCGGAAATCACAGAATTCACCGAAACCTGCTCACCGTTTAAAATCAAATACGCACTCTCTATATCCTCACCACATGCAGTGAATGTCAGCATTAAAAGCATCGCCGCTATCACAACACTAATCTTTTTCATCTATTATCATCTACCAATCTTATTCATCAATATATATGTTATTTTCCTTCGTTATATATCCAAATTTACAACAAAATAAGGAAAATGCAGACCCTATACTATAATACTACATTCTCCCTTATTCTGTGTCAATCAACATTTTCAGACAAATAACTTTATTTTTTCCATGTCAAAATAGCCTTAAACAAATCGCCGTCCACTTCAATCCTAAAATCTCCTCCCTGTACTTCGGCAAAGCTCTTTACGATTGCAAGTCCCAAACCACTTCCCTCGGAATTTCTGGATGCATCTCCTCTGACAAATCGTTCCGTCAACTGCTCTGTTTCGGAATTCAGCTCAATTGAAGAAACATTTTTGTATACTATCTGCACCTGCGTCTCGCTGTTTATAATATCTACAAAAACTCTGGAGCCCGGCATAGCATATTTCAATACATTTGTAAGGAGGTTTTCAAAGATGCGATAGGTCTTCTGGCCGTCTAAAGAGAGAACCACTTTTTCTTCCGGCAAATTCCAACGGAACAATAAATCACTGTCTGCTATTTTGTCCTCCATCTCCAAACGCAGCTGCTTCATTAAGCTTACCACATCCACATCCATTTTATTTAACTGAATATTCCCCGATTGCGCCTTGCTTACTTCAAACAAATCCTCAATCAAAATCTTCAATCTTTGCGCCTTCATCTCCAAAGTATGAATATAGCTCTTTTGCTGTTCTGTAGTATTTCCTTCCCGCTTCAGCAAATCTACATACGTTATGATTGCCGTAAGAGGTGTTTTCAAATCATGGGAGACATTACTGATTAACTCTGTTTTCATATGCTGGCTTTTTGCTTCCGCCGCTACAGCTTTGGAAAAACCCTCCTGCACCTGTTCCAGCTTGTTTCCTAATTGTTCAAATACACCCAAATCCTCTGGCAGGGAAATCTTTAATTCGCCTTCTGCCATCTGTTCTGTCGCATGCAGTATACTTTTGTACTGCTTCTGCATTTGTTTTCCCCTTTGCTTCAACATATGGTACAAAACTACCGAATAAACAATCGCAAAGGGAATCCCAATAAACCAACCGCAACACATGGCTGCTATTAATCCAAAGTTTAAAAGTACAAATCTCAGCAGTCCCTTTTGCATCGTATCCGAAAGATCCACATCTGTCATGAAGTCGAAAAACTTTCTTCCCTTCACACCAATCCAACGGATAATCATAACCACCAAAAGCCTTTCCTTCAGATATTGAATGGGATGCGAAATAAACTGTCTGAATGCAGACACTACAATATATTCCGCCAGGAATATAAGTGTCCAGCCCACATAATTAATACCTAAAATCAAATAATATACAGATTCATTGCTGACAACATATCCTAAAATAGCTGCATTTTTCCAACTTAATGCCACCTCACTCAACGTAGAATGACACATAAACTTTGACATTAGAAGCGTTCCTATCACACCAAACGCAGACAACCCCAAAACAATCTCTATCGGTACGCAAAATAATTTTTCCCAACCGGTATTCAACCTTTTGAAAAAGGGCAAAATCAAAGCCATAAACGCCACGAAGCCTGCCAAAATAAGTACAACAATGAAAATACCCATATCCCAGAAAATCATTTCCGAATTCTGATAATAGGAATACATACTTGTCACAATAGAAGCATTGTTATAAATGAAACTGCTGTTAGCCGGAATAGCAAATACAATCTTGAAATTCTTGGGCACTACCTCCGATGCTTTCTGTGCCCACTTTGCATCAATCCCATTGTACTGTATCCTCTCCATATAATAGGCTTCATTGTTTTCGAATTGTGCCAGGGATTCTCGTGCAGTTTCATATAAATTGACCTGATAAGTCATTCTTCCCAAGCTGACAAATTCGATCTCGGAAAATTTCCCATAAGGGTCAAATCCCATCGTCAGGTATCCACGGATTCCGTTTCTCGCCAATTCATTGGTCACACGCTCACTTATTTCTGTCCCCTCTGTTAACAATGTTTCTAAAGGAAGATAACTGTTTGTGTCCGTATATTGCTTGCCGTTCTTCCCTGTATAAATTGCAAAATACTCGTTCTCCCTTGACACATTGTAAAAATCATTTATCCAACCGAAATTATCCAATATATCAAAATTTACTTCTCTATTTTCTGCTTCCTGCAATAATTTTCCATACAGATAATACGAAGACTCAACAACATAATTCACAAAATTGTAGCTTAGTATGTACTCGTCCACGGTAAGATAGTTAAATGCATCTTCCGGAGTATAATCCGTATCCGGATTATATACCGCATCTTCCGTATAAGTATCCCGACCCTTTTCTCCCTGGCTTTGTAACATAAGACGCTCCATTCTCGGGTACAATGCCACCAACAAAAAAGCCGGAACTAACACTACCAATGCAATGATAAACTTGGCTAATTTACTAGATTTTCTCGATCTTATATCCAACGCCCCACACCACCTTTAAATATTTGGGTTCCTTCGGGTTATACTCAATCTTTTCCCGAATATTACGTACATGAACCAACACCGTATCCGTATTAATCGCAATCTCATTCCACACCCGCTCATATATTTCATCCGTTGAAAAGACTCGTCCGGGAGACTTTATTAACAGCTGCAAAATTTTGAATTCAATGGGTGTTAACTTCACAGGTTCTCCGTCCACCTTGACCTCCACCGTATTCTCGTTTAATTCCAAACCGCCCACTATATAGATACCACTGTCCTCCTGGGGCACCTCGCTGCCTGCCATTTTCAGATAACGCTCATAACGACGCAGATGCGAACTTACACGTGCCAAAAGCTCCAGAGGCTGAAATGGCTTTGTCACATAATCGTCTGCTCCCATATTTAAGCCCATAATTTTATCCACTTCTTCCGATTTTGCAGAAAGCATAATTACCGGAAAATCAAACTCCTTGCGAAGAGCAATTACCATATGTATTCCGTCCATTCTGGGCATCATCACATCCACAATGGCCAAATGAATCTGTTCCCTATGAATGACTTCCAATCCTTCTATGCCGTCCGCCGCCTTAAATACAACATAGCCTTGACCTTTTAAATATATTTCTATGGCATCCCGGATTTGTTCATCATCCTCCACTACCAAAATATGATATGCTCCGTTCATGTGAATACTCCCTTCCCTCTTTTGCCCTTTCTACTGCAAATATATATCACTTTGCAATTCACGTATAAGTATAACATAAAATACAAATCTAAAAAGCTACTCTATAAAAAAACAAAGAAATTCTTAAGAATTTGTCAAAAAATGAAACAGCCACGGATATACCGTGGTCGTTTCTAAATCAAACTCGATTGTTCATACTCCTTTGATTTTAAAATCGTACAATCCGTATCCAGCACCTCTCTGATAATACGAAGTTCCAGTGCCCTGCGTCTTTCAAAGTGTGCAATCATATCATCCATATCCTGATAATTATGATGCTTCCCATAAGGTGATTCCTTCAAATATCCCATCATAAGCGGATACCACATCTCGTTTCCCTGTTCATCACAGCGCTCCTTGCGAATCTGCAAGGTATTCTCACGAATCCGGTCCGAATCCAGATAATACATATGAAAATTCTTGTCTTTCAAAATGTAGTAAGCTTCTTCGTAAAACGCCACAATCTCATCATCTGCATTTTCATAAAACAGCATCATGCTCTCAATGCTGTTCTGAAAAAAGGAACATTCAAAAATATTGTTATCTCCGGCATAAGCTCTGTAGCGATTCATAATCACATCATGAAAGGTCTGAAAATCCACCCGGGCATTATATATCTCAAATGACTCCATCTCTTCATAAAAGTTTCTGTCCTCTGCTAACACCTGTGTATAAGCCGTAACAAAATATTCTCCTTCCTGCATGGTCTTTGCCTCTATTTCATCACGGCAATAATCATACTTTGCAAGAATTCGCTTATAATCCGCTTCCTTCATATAACTGCACCAGGCAAGCTCAACCGGAGAAATATCACCTTCCCTATAGGTACCATATTCCGGATGCTTTTTGCTCAGAATATTTAACAAGGTCGATTTGCCTGTCCCCTGTAAACCTTCAATGAAGATATTCATAAATCTTCTCCTTTCCGTGCCGCATGAATGTTATTCTCTTCCCATTCTTATCACAATCTATCTCACATACGTATTAAAGATTTCCACCTGATCATAAATACATCGCCAGCTACTGGTTGAACCTGCCGTCACGCAAATGTATGGTGTTCCGTCCCCGTAGGTTCCGTAGCTTACTGCACAATTCTGGGACTGTGCCACATACCCCGTCTTTGCACACAATACCTCTCCGCCGGTTTCCTTGTCCTCAATACGGCGCAAGAACCAGTTGGAAATAATAATCCCCTCCGGATGCTGGGTTGTCGGGGTTGTAGTATAGGTATGAGCGGACAAAATTTCCTTACACAACTCATTATCCACAGCCGCCCGCATAATAATTGCCATATCATACAGGGTACAGTAGTGATTTTCATCATATAACCCTACACAATTGGTGAAATGGGCAGTTTCCGAAAGGCCCAGTTCTTCCAGTTTCTCATTCATAAGTTCCACAAAAGCCTCGTGTGAACCCGCAATATAAACGGCCAATCCCACTGCTGCATCCCCACCGGAAGGTAATATGGTTCCGTAAAGCAAATCTCGTACCGTTACCACCTCTTCATTCAAAAATCCAACCGAGCTGCAATCATTTACATAGGCATAATCCGTAATTTCCAAAGTCATGGTAAATGTGTCATCCAACTGTTCCTCAGTAAGATGCTCTGCCGCCACCAAAACCGTCAACACCTTGGTCATGGATGCAGGACTTATTCTTTCAAAAGCGCCTTTGGTGGCCACTATTTCATTCTTACTTGCGTCCACCAAAAGCGCATGGGTACTGATTACTTCTTCGCTATAAATTGTTACTGCATCCTCTGCTGTTGAAAAACTGTATTTCTTCGCTGCAGAGCCTGCTACTGTTGAGGTTGCGGTTGTTTGCATCTCCGGCGCATCTACGGAGGAGGTTTCCGTTCCCACGGCAGGTACCGGTGTTACCTGTGCTTCTCCCTGTTCCGCACCTTCCTGTACTGTTTCATTCTGCAACGGCTGACCATCTGTATTTGTTTTCTTTCCTGTCAACAATACAATTAATACAATCGCCAAAATCAATATTGCCACACCCGCAATAATCATAGGCAAATATTTCTTCAGCATCTTACGTCTGGCCATCTGCTTCTCTCTTTCCAAACGTAATTGCTCCACTCTTTGCGCACGCTTTCTTTGTCTTAATTCTTCATCTCTATATTCAAATTCTAATGCCATTTATGTTCTCCCAAATTATGTATTTCCCACTATTACTATAATACTTTTTTCCGCCCCTTACGTCAACAAAAAAGTCATGCCAAACAGACATGACTTTTAAAAAATTAATATATGCCACTTTACTGTAATACCTTTGAAAGAAACTGTTTTGTACGTTCCTCTCTGGGTTGGTCAATTACCTGCTTTGCATCACCCTGTTCTACAATGACTCCGCCATCCATAAAGATAATCTGATCTGCCACATCTCTGGCAAATGCCATCTCATGGGTAACGATAATCATGGTAGTCTTTTGTTCTGCCAGGCTTCTGATAACCTTTAACACCTCTCCGGTAAGCTCCGGATCCAATGCAGAGGTAGGTTCGTCAAAGCAAAGAATATCCGGTTGCAAAGCCAGTGCTCTTGCAATTGCCACACGCTGCTGCTGACCACCGGAAAGCTGATGCGGATAATGATCCTCTCTCTCCGACAAGCCCATCTTCGCAAGAAGCTCTTTGCCATGCGCTTCTATCTCCGCATATATCTCTTTCTTGTTCTGTTTGAAATCCGGCCTCTCCTTCGCTAACAGTTTCTCTGCCAATGTGACATTTTCAAGTGCCGTGTACTGTGGAAACAGATTAAAGGATTGAAATACCATACCAAAATGCAAGCGCTTGGTTCTTAAATTCTTTTCCTTTAAGGTTTCCGGATTCGCCGAATCAAACAAGGTTTCCCCCTTAACCGTAATGACTCCGCGATTAGGGGTTTCCAAAAAATTAAGACATCGCAACAAAGTCGTCTTTCCCGAACCTGAGGAACCGATAATTGCCAAAGCGGTACCTTCCTCCAAAGAAAAACTGACATCCTGTAATACTTTTGTATTTCCGAAATGTTTTTCAATATTTTTAACTTCCAAAATCGCCATATTTTAACTCCGAATCTCCCTATCTAAAGTAGCTGAGTTTGCGTTCTATGTAATTAAAGAGCAAGGTCAACAAACCTACAAATGCCAGATAAAATACACCCGTATAGAATAACGGCCAGGTAAGACCGGCCGACTTCATAAATGCCTGACCTGCATGAGTAAGCTCATTTGCTGATATGATACGTGCCAAAGAAGTATCCTTTACCAAAGTAATGACCTCGTTTGACATGGGCGGTATTACTCTCTTTACCATTTGCAGTAAAGTTACATGGAAAAAGATTTGCGTCTTGGTCATACCCAGCACCTGTCCCGCTTCTCTCTGACCCACAGGTACACCTTCGATTCCTCCACGGAAAATAACAGAGAAATAGCAGGCATAGTTTATGGAAAATGCCACTACTGTTGCTGAAATACGCCCGGCCTCATTTCCGCTCCAGATATTATTTCCAAGCCACAATCCGGGACCGTAGAAAATAATAATCAACTGAAGCATCAGCGGAGTACCTCTGACAATCCATACAAGTATCTGTACCAAATAGCGCAAAGGCTTTATTTTACTCATGGAGCCAAATGCCAGTACCAATCCCAAGGGTAACGCAAACACCAGCGTCAATATGAAAATTTCAAATGTCGTCGCAAGACCATTTAATAATGATTGTGTAACATTCCAGAACATATTTTTACTCCGATTATTTCTTGGTAATTACTACCTGTGCATTGTTGCAGTAAGCATTGGTACAGTCCATAGCAGCCTTCAGTTCTGCTGTAAGAGTCATACCATTCCAAACCACATCGATATTCTTGGAATCCAATTCCAAAATCTTGTTATCCCAGTCAATTTCTACAAACTGTACTTCTACCCCAAGCTTCTCACCTACGATACGAGCCATGTCTGCATCAAAGCCAATCCACTCACCGTTTGCATCCTTATAATCCATGGGTGCAAAATCAGTAATACCTACAACCAAAGTGCCCTTACTCTGAATATAAGCCACATCGCTGTCTGCTGCTGCAGTATATTCACTTGCAGGCTGCTCAACCAACGCTTCCTGAACACCATATGTTGTTGCAATTTCTTTCATCTTGCCGCTTGCATAGGTCTCTGCAAACACAGCATTGATATAAGAAACAAGGTCTGAACCCTTACGGCATCCCACACCATACTCTTCGGTAGTTAACTTCTCACCGATTACCAAATCGG
>JAZSII010000137.1:0-16373 GCA_045533725.1 Acetatifactor sp.
TTTCAGCATTTCTTCCTCTTCCGGTCCCAGTTCACCTACTGCTACGGTAGAAGCAGTTTGAATATTGTCCTGAACCATTTCCTCAGAATTCATGCCGGATAAAACACAGGTTACTTCAGGCTGATTCCACAACCAGCGGAAGGCCCACTGTGCAGGCGTATATTTGGTTTTGTAATCATCAAAGATGTTTAGGGCTTCCTGTGGAAGACGGTTGACTAATTTGCCGCCACGAAGAGGCTCCATAATAATAACGGGTATGCCTTTTTCGTTGGCATAGTGTAATCCTTTGCGTCCTGCCTGAGAATTTTCGTCCAAATAATTGTATTGAATTTGGCAGAAGTCCCAATCATAGGCATCCAATAATTGGCAAAACATGTCTGAGTTGCCATGGTAAGAAAAACCAATCTGACGGATAGCGCCACTTTCTTTTTTCTGAGCAATCCATTCTTCAATTCCCAGTGCCTTTAAGCGATTCCAGGTCTCAATATCATTCAGCATATGCATGAGATAGTAATCAATATAGTCCGTTTGGAGGCGCTTTAATTGTTCCGCAAAAAGTGTTTCCAGTTTAGTTTCATTTTTAATCAGATAGTGAGGAAGCTTTGTGGCAATATAAACTTTCTCACGAATACCATGTTTAGCGAAGATTTCCCCGACGGCGGCTTCGCTGCCGGAGTATATATAAGCAGTATCGTAGTAATTCACATCTGCCTGGAAGGCTGTCATAATTTGACGCTCGGTCTGTTCCATGTCGATTTTGCCTTTTTTCTGGGCAAAGCGCATACATCCAAATCCTAAAATGGATATTTTGTTTCCGTATTTATCGAAACGATAATTCATACAAATACCTCCGAAAAGAAGTTTTTTATTATAATATCATAAGGGATATAGAGAAGCAAGGGTAGTGCAATCGATTGTAAATGGGCGGTTGTTGTAGTATCTTTTATTATGGAGAACATTTTAAGAATTAAGAATAAACACAGCAAAGCAGGAAAGGTTTTTCTAAAAACAAATGTTATCATAAGGATGTAGCTACGAGAAATAAACGAAAGGTGGTGTGAGTGTGTACGTTAAAATAATGCAAGAGAGCTTGGATTATATTGAGGAGAATCTAAAGAGTGAAATCACGGCATTGGAATTGAGTGAAAGAGCCGGTTTTTCATTGTTTCACTATTACAGGTTGTTTCATACAGCGGTGGGCATGCCGGTCATGCAGTATATTTTGAGACGTAGGCTTCTTAATGCAATTTATGAAATCGGACAAGGTGAGAAGATGATTGATGTAGCTCTCGCTTACGGATTCGAAACTCATGCAGGCTTTTACAAAGCATTTGTAAGAGAATTGGGATGTACACCCGCCCGGTATTTGAAAAAGAGAAAGGTAAATAAACCTTATCGAATTGAACTTTTGAAGGAGGAGCATATTATGGTGACAAAGAAAAGAGTGGAAGGTCTCCTGCATTTCTGGGGACTGGAGGAAGAAAAGATTACAGATATTTATTACGAAGGTACCGGCAACCGAAACGAGTCGGCTTATTATATCGGAGAAAATTTTGTGCTGAAGTTTACTGCAAATTTAGGGAAGTTAAAGAGTAACATTGCCATTTCCAAAGCGTTGGAAGGAGTAGGTTTGTGTGCAGCAGTACCGGTGCAGACTGTGGATGGGCAGGATTATATTGCAGACGGAGATTTGTATTATTGCCTGACCAAGCGTTTGCAGGGAACACAGTTGAAGGTGGGAAGCATGTATGAAGAAGACTATGCAGACAAAGCCCGTTTCGTAGGCGAGATTTTGGGACAGTTAAGTTTGGCACTTGCCAAGGTGGACGCAGTGCTGGAGGAGCCCAACTTGTATGAAAGTGTGGTAAATTATGCTATTCCGAAACTAAAGGGCAAGCTAAATATGTCAGAAGAGATAATCAAGGGGTATGAAGAGGAGTTTGCCATCCTGTATCCGATATTGACCAGACAAGTCATTCATCGTGATCCCAATCCCGGCAATATGATTTTGGCAGAAGGAAGCTGGGGATTTATTGATTTTGAAATGAGCGAGAAGAATGTGCGGATTTTTGATCCCTGCTACGCAGCAACAGCCATTCTTTCAGAAACCTTTGAGGCTGGCAATGAAGATAAGTTGCAGAAGTGGGTGACTATTTTTCAAAATATCCTTTTCGGTTATGATGCAGTGGTAAAACTTACAGCGGAAGAAAAGAAAGCGATTCCTTATGTGGTGTTGTCCAATCAGCTTCTGGCTCTTGCCTGGTTTGAAGGACAGGAGAAGTTTCAAGAGTTATACGAGACCAATAAGCAGATGACCGAATGGATGGCTGGTGTTTGGGATGAATTGTGCATAGAATAATTGCAAAGATAAGGCATGTCCCAATTGACGAAAGACCTCCTATGGACTAAAATAGAACTAGTAAGTTTTAGTCCGTGGGAGGTTGTTTTTTGGGAAGCACGGGCAAAAGTATTTTGGTTGGGTGGAAACATATGCAGGAAGTTGTAGAACAGATTCTGACAAGTGAATATGACTATGAAAAAGGGACTCTGGATTTTTCCTGTGCGAAGGTGGAAATTGAGATTGCACAGGGAGAAGTGGCGGAGGGCTGTTTTACGATTTATGCCCCGGAGGGAAAATATACCAAGGGTGTCATTTCGTCTACCGACCCCCGTATGGAATGTCTGACTACGGAGTTCATAGGTAGTGAAACTGAAATCCGGTTTTGCTTTTATGGGGACCAAATGGAGGAAGGAGAGGTGCTCCGAGGAGAGTTTAATGTTATCAGTAACAGAGGGGAATATTATCTTCCCTATGTTGTGACAGTGGCATATTCGGTGCCGGAAACTTCGGTAGGTCCCGTGAAAAATTTGTTCCATTTTGCGAATCTGGCGAAAAGCAATTGGCAGGAAGCTGTGAAACTGTTTTATTCCGGTTCCTTTGCAAAGGTGTTGAAAAACGGTGATGAACAGGTTTATCTGACATATCTTGGTTTGTCGGCAAAGCCGGGCAATGAGCAGTGTGTAGAAGAGTTTTTGATTGCTACCAACAAGAAGCAGAAGGTGGAATATATTCCTTCCAGAAAAAGCCTTTCTTTGAGCGCTACGGGTGAGGTTACGGAGGAAATGATTACCATTTTAAGAAATGGCTGGGGATATACTCACCTGAAGGTATACACAGAGGGAGAATTTCTGTTTACGGAAAAAAGCCTGATTACCGACGATGATTTTCTGGGCAATTACTGCAATCTTCCATTATACATTGACAGCAGCAAATTACATGCCGGGAAGAATTTGGGCAAAATTGAACTGATAAGTGCATATGGCAAAGTGACTGTTCCCGTAGAAGTGAAGCAAAGCAGATTGAATGAAAAGCAGTGGGAAAAGGAGCATGCCCGTAAGAAATATATTTTGAAGCTAATGGGATTTTATGACAAATTCCGTTTGAAGAAGATTAGTTCAGCAACTTGGATTAAAGAGACGATTAAGATTATTGATAAAATGGTGGCTATTGACGAGAAGGATGCGGCTACCAGATTATTCCAGGCGCAGATGCTGATTACCTGTGACCGTGTAAACGAAGCTGGCTGGATATTGGAGCATGTGGGGGATTTGATTGAAAATGAACCCTCTCCTGCATTGGAAGCCTATTATTTATATTTAAATACTTTGTTAAAGAAGGATGAGTATTATACCAAGGATATTACGGAAAAGGTTACGCGTATCTACCGGGAACACGGAGAAGACTGGCGTGTAGCCTGGTTAATGTTGTTCATGTCCGGTGAATACAATCGCGGACCGGTGGAACGCTGGAGCTTTTTGGAGAAGCAATATAACAATGGTTGTCGCAGTCCTCTTATTTATGTGGAGGCAATGCAGCAGCTGGTAACAAATCCTACCTTGCTTAGGAAATTGGGAGGCTTCGAATTACAAATATTGCATTACGGTGCCAGACGGGGAATGATTTCTCTTGAAGTGCTGGATCAGTTGCTTTATTTAACAGAACGCGTGAAGGATTTTTCCGGCGTATTATATCATATTTTGACACTGTGTTACGAGAAAAAAGAAGATGTTCGCCTTTTGAAAGAGATTTGTACGTTACTGATTAAGGGGAACAGGGTCGGTCCGAAGTATTTCTCATGGTATGAAAAGGGTGTAGAAGAAGAACTGCGCATAATTAATATATATGAGTATTTTATGTTGTCCATGGACATTAAGGAGGAACCGCCCATTCCTAAGCAGGCACTTTTGTACTTTGCTTATCAGAACAATATGGATTATGAGCGTAGCGCCTATTTATATTATTATGTGACAAAGAGACGTTTCCAGTCTCCTGATATTTTTGACAGTTATAATAAACGAATTGAATTTTTCGTAATTGACCAATTACAAAAGAAGCATGTAAATATTCATCTGGCTTATTTGTATAATGAGTTTATCCGGGAAGATATGTTAACCCTGCCCATGGCAGAGGCTTTGGCGCAAATATTGCATTGCCATGAAATTCATGCAGAAAAAGGAGGACTTCGCAATGTAGTAGTGTGTCATGTGAATCTGAAAGAGGAGCAGATGTACCCCCTTGTAAACGATAAGGTGGCAGTGCCGCTGTACAGCTTGTCGGAAGTAATATTGTTTGAGGATAATCAGGGAAACAGATTTGCAAAGAATGTTGAATACCGAAATATTAAGTTGATGAGCTCGGAACGCTTCCTGCAGATGATTACTGATTTGGTAAACAACAATGTTATGCTGGATTTGTACGTATATGAGAAGGGCAGGCTAAAAGAAGAAGTACAGGAGGAGGAACTGCAACGCTACCTCCGTTTGCTGGAAAACAAAGATGTTTCGGTGGAGAAAAAAAGAGAACTGATATTGAAGGTTTTGGCATACTACCATGATACCCGGGATGCAAGTCGTATGACAGAGTGTCTGGATACACTGTCGGGCGAATGGCTGTCTGCAAAGGAAAGAGCGGAGGTAATCCGCTATCTGGTACTGTATGAAAAGTTTGATGATGCGTTTGAATGGCTGATAACCTATCGCTGCAGTGATGTAGATGATAAGATTTTAATGCATTTATTGGAAGACAGAATAGAAAAGCAGGGCTTTGTATATGAAAAAACAGTAATGGACTATACCTATGGTTTGTTTGTAAAGGGTAAGTACAGTCAGCTGTTAATTACATATATGATGGAATATTATACCGGTCTTCTGCGAAGTCTGCGTGAAATATGGAAAGCGTCCAAGCGTTATGAGATGGACAGAAAACCGTTTTGTCAGCGTATTCTGGTGCAGGCTATGTTTTCCGGCATGTATATCGGAGAACTGACGGAAATTTTCAAGGAGTATGTGTATTCCGGTCCCGATCCCAGAGTGGAAGAGGCATACCTGCGTAAGAACAGCTATGAGTATTTTGTGAACGATTTGATAATACCGCAGGAACTTTTGGTTGAGATAGGCAGACTGCATAAAGAAGGTATGAAGCTTACTGAGATTTGCATGCTGGCATATTTGAAATATTATGCAGATAATCAGGAAGAAATTCAAGCGGATGACCAAGCGGTTATCGGTGATTTTATTGCTGAAATGCTTCAAAAGGGAATTTGTCTGAAGTGTATGGTAGAATTGAGAAGATTCTGTGAACATCAGTTATTCCTGGCAGACAAGACTATCATAGAGTACCGTTCTGTGGATTCGGGTATGGTACGTCTTCATTATCTGCTTATGAAGGGCAATGATGAAAGCGGTGAATATATTACCGAATGCATGGAATCTGCTGTGGGTACCGTTTATTTCAAGGAGTTTGTATTGTTTGGCGGAGAGACGCTGCAGTATTATATTACTGAGGAATTTGATGGGGAAGAAAGACTGACGGAAAGCGGTACCTGTATACGCGGCGAAGAGTCGGAAGGTGAACAGGCCGGCAGATATGCGTTAATCAATGATATTATTTTAAGCAAGAGTATGCGTGATGACAGCACATTTCATTCCCTGCTGGAGGAGTATTACAGAAAAGAATTGTTTAACAGGATGTTCTTTCGCATGAACGGCTGATAGGAGGAAATAAGTGTTTTTAGGTACAAGTACGGACAAAATTATAATTGGATATGATTTGGCAAATGTCCATTCCCAAATCAGCTACTGCTATATAAAGGGTAATGGTGAAGTAGAAACCTTGTCCACTGTGGCAGGCGAGGAAAACTATGATATTCCTACGGTTTTATGCAAGAAGACAGGTGTGAACCAGTGGTTGATAGGGAATGAAGCGCTTCGCTTCTGGTTGGAGCACCCGGATGAATGTGTTTTGGTAGAAGATTTATTTAAGCTGGCAGTGGATGGGGAGGTATTACAGATTGACGGCGGAGAATATGAGCCGGAAAAGCTGCTTGCTCTTTTCGTAAAGAAAAGTCTGGCACTTTTGGCGGGAGTGGCGTCTTTAGAGAAAGTTACGGCGTTAATGTTTACCTGTGATTCCCTGGACCAGCGCATTGTGGAAGTGCTGAATATAGTTTCGGCAGGACTGGACTTAAAGAAAACGCAGATTTTTTATCAGAACTATACTGAGAGCTTTTACAGCTATATGATTTATCAACCGAAGGAGTTATGGACCTTCCGTGCCGTTCTTTTTGATTACAGGACGGACAAGCTGAAGTATATGTGCATGGAATGTAATAAAAAGACCACACCGATTGTAGTGTATATTGACAGGGAACTTCTGGATTTTGACGGTCAGGACGAGCAGCTTTTGGAAATGGCACAGGTACTGATCGGAGCGGAGAGAGTATCGTCCGTTTATTTAATCGGAGAAAAGTTTTCAGGAGGATGGATGCAGAAATCCCTGAAATATTTATGTGACGGAAGGCGTGTTTTCCAAGGCAATAATTTGTACAGTAAAGGTGCCTGCTTTACGCTGATGGAGCGTCTGCAGGGTAGTGTGGTAGGCGGAGAATACGTATTTTTAGGCAACGATAAGTTAAAGGCAAATGTAGGAATGCGGGTTTTTAAGAGAGGACAGGCCGCCTACTATGCCATGCTGGATGCAGGCAATAACTGGTACGAAATAGAACATGACTGTGAATTGTATTTACAGGATGAAGACGAAGTAGAGTTTGAAGTGAGCCCTTTAATCGGCAAAGAAAAAACATTTTTGAAAATGCCATTGGAAGGTCTGGGTTTAAGTGCCGGAGAGGCGACAAGGGTACATTTGCATATGCACCTGGTGCAGGAGAATGTTATGTGCGTCAGAGTGGAAGATTTGGGTTTTGGAGAATTCAGAGAGCCTGTAGAGAACGTATGGGAAGAAAAATTGGAACTTTATTGATGATGTGAGGTAATGATGAAGGCTGTTGTATGTTTGGGAGAATATGCAAAAACTCCATATTGTTTCGAAAAGCTGGGCGTGTACGTATACAGCGCAGAAGAATTGTGTTTTTGCCTGAAGGAGAATGCGTTCTTGCTGGGTAGGGAAATCATGCATGACAAACTGCTTCAGTTTATAGATACCCAGTGTAATTTACCCCAGCTTGCAAAAGGCTTGTATTCCCTGGTACATCACAAGGGCTCATTAAGTGCCTTTGTGACATTGATTATGGAGTATGTAGGCTTTTATGATGAGGAAACCATACGGGGAGTAGAGAATACTCTCAAGAATAATTCCGGTCTTACCGATTATGAAAAGCGTAAACTTAGAATAGATTATCTGGCTACACACGGAAAATGTTCCGTGGCACTGGAGGAATACGATGACTTAATTGAAGCTTTGGTGAATGCTTCAGACGGCAGTAAGCGTAACGAAGCGGTTTTGGCAGATGCCATTCATAATAAAGGCATGGTGCTGGCTTCATTGCTTTTGTACGGAGAGGCAGCGGACTGCTTCAAGCGTTCTTATGAAATCGGCGGTGAGACGGATTACCTGAAGCGCTTTTTGCTGGCGAAGCGGATGGAACTTTCCGAAAAGGAGTATATTGCATTGATTGCCGGAATGCCGCAAGCTTATGAGTTATCATTGCAGATAGAAAAACAGTTGGAGGAATGGGAGAATAAGTGGACACAATCCGCGACCTTTGCAGGTCTTCAGAATATGAAGGAGTGGAAGGAAAAGGGAGAGGTGCAGCGCTATGAGGAAGAATGTTCCCAATTGATAGATGCACTAAAGGACGAATACAGAAGCTGTATTTAGTACGAAACGGAGTAGAATATGGGTTTATTACAGTGGTTATTTAAACGAAAAGACACGAACGTTACAGAAGAGGACTGGGAAGAAATAATTTACTCCAGAGAAGGTGTAGATTTTTGCGTAAAGGAAGAACGTAAGAAATATATTGATGATTGCCTGGAGCAAATGGCTGAGGCAAAAAAAGAAGTAGAGCTTCTAAACGGCGAATATTCTTTGGTAACTGCATATTTAACCGATACAGAAGAGATAGAAGCATTGCCGCCCGGAGAAAAAGAGAATCTGAACATTGCGGCACAACGGTTAAAGGCCATTGACCAGGAACGTCAGGGGTATCTGAACAAAAAAAATAAAATGCCGGATTCAATCTATTACGGATTAAAGGAGAAAGAAGGCGAGATTGAAAACGGTATCCGGAAGATGAAGGAGGCGGAGGAATACGGTGCTATTATAAAACAGGACCTTCAAAGATTAGGAAGAGAGAAACATGCATATACTTATCGTAAGGAGGAATTGCAGAATATGCTGGTAAACTTCCGCGGTATGGCAATTATTTTTCTGGGAGCCATGGTGGTGTGTATCGGTATTCTGTTGATTCTTCAGGTAAGCTTGGAGATAGATGCAACGGTGGGATATTTTGTGGCTGTTCTGGCCACGGCGGTGGCAATTACCATATTGTGTATTAAGTACATGGATGCGAGGCGGGAGCTTGGGCGCGTGGAAAGAGCCACTAACAGATTGATTCAGTTGCAGAATAAAGTAAAAATCAAATATGTGAATAATACAAATCTGCTGAATTATTTGCAGTTGAAATATCAGGTTCCCAATGTAAAAACTTTGGAAAAAAGATATACTCATTATTTGGAGGAGAAAGAGCTTCGAAACCAATATCTGGAAGCGGAAGCAAAACGGGAGTATTACCTGAAGCAGCTGCTGGAAACCCTGAGTCGTTTCAGAGTACGATATCCGCAAAGATTTACCGCAAGAGTGGACGCATTGATTAACAGAAACGAGCTTGTGGAAATGCGTCATGAATTGATTGTACGCAGGCAGACCTTGCGTAAGCAAATGGAATATAATCATGAGGTTGCGGATAATGCCAGAAATGAAATCATGGACGTAGCCCGTACTTATCCCGAGTATGCTGAAGAAATTGCCGAAATGGTAAACAAATTTGACAAAAAATAGGGTAATATTGCCGTATTGATTTATTGTAGGACTTGTGACATAATAAACGGGTATGAAAAATTGAGTTTGGAGAGGAAAGAAGAATGGGCGGATTTTTTGGCGTAGCTTCAAAGGAAGATTGTGTTTTCGATTTGTTTTTCGGAACAGATTATCATTCTCATTTGGGAACCAGACGTGCCGGTATGGCCGTGTATGACAAGGGGAAGGGATACGATAGAGCGATTCATAATATTGAAAACTCTCCTTTTCGTACTAAATTCGATAAAGATGTAAATGCCATGGTGGGTAATCTGGGAATTGGATGTATTTCCGACTATGAACCCCAGCCACTGATTGTTCGTTCTCATCACGGAACGTATGCTATTGCTACTGTGGGTAAAATAAATAATACAGACAAAATTGTGCAGGAGCTTTTTGATAAAGGGCATTCTCATTTTCTGGAAATGAGCGGCGGTGATATTAATGCTACGGAGCTGGTGGCTTCCGTAATTAATCAAAGAGAAAATGTGGTAGAGGGTATTCAGTATGCACAGGAGTTGATTGAAGGCTCCATGAGCATCATGCTGTTAACACCCAAGGGGATTTATGTGGCCCGTGATAAGATGGGACGTACTCCCATTGCCATCGGTAAGAAGGAAAATGCTTACTGTGCCGCATTTGAAAGCTTTGCTTATTTGAATTTAGGATATCAGGATGTAAAAGAATTGGGACCCGGAGAAATTGCTGTGATTACCCCGGAATATGTAACCACCTTAGTACAGCCCGGTAAGGATATGAAGATTTGTACCTTCCTTTGGGTATATTATGGTTATCCTTCTTCTTCCTATGAAGGAATCAGTGTAGAGCAGATGCGTTACAACTGTGGTGCAAGATTGGCTGACAGAGATAATGTAAAGCCTGATATTGTAGCAGGAGTACCGGATTCCGGTATGGCACATGCCATCGGTTATGCGAACCGCTCCGGAATTCCTTTTTCCAGACCGTTTATTAAATATACACCTACCTGGTCCAGATCCTTTACACCTACCATCCAGAAGCAACGTAATCTGATTGCCAAGATGAAGATGATTGCGGTGCATGATTTGATTCAGGACAAGAGCCTGCTTTTGATTGATGATTCTATTGTAAGAGGAACTCAGTTGGGTGAAACTACAGAATTTTTATATCAGAGCGGTGCCAAGGAAGTGCATATTCGTCCTGCCTGCCCGCCCTTGATGTATGGTTGTAAATATTTGAACTTCTCCCGTTCTTCTTCGGAAATGGATTTGATCACCAGAAGAGTAATCAAGGAAATGGAAGGGGATAGCAGGGAAATTGATTTAATGAATTATGTTAACCCGGAAAGTCCTCAGTATCAGGAAATGGTTGACCGTATTTGTAAGAAACTGAATTTCACCACTTTGCGTTATCACCGTTTGGATGATATGTTGGATTCCGTAGGAATCGATCGTTCTAAATTATGTACCTACTGTTGGGACGGAAGAGAATAATATGATTAGGAATATTATATTTGATATTGGCAATGTGCTTGCTTCGTTCCGCTGGCAGGAATATTATGCACAGTTTGGATTGGAACAGGATATTTACCACAGACTGGCAAAAGCAACAACGCTCAGTGAAAGCTGGACGGAATACGATAGAGGCGTGTTGAGTAACGAAGAGGTTCTGCAAAAATTCATTGCAAATGATTCTGAGCTGGAACCTGTGATTAGACAGTGCCTGACCCATGTGCATGGGATGGTCGGAAAATATGACTACGCTATTCCCTGGTTAAAGGAGTTAAAAGAGCAGGGGTATGGATTATATTATCTGTCCAATTTTGCGGAGAGAGCGCGACAGGACTGTGATGATGCACTGGACTTTTTGCCCTATATGGATGGTGGAATTTTCTCGTATGAGGAAAAAGTGATTAAGCCGGAGCCGGTCATTTACCGGTTATTGCTGGAACGATATGATCTGAATGCAGCGGAATGTGTTTTTATTGACGATGTGGAAAAAAATGTACTTGCTGCAAGGAAGATGGGAATTCACGGAATTGTATTTAAAAATAAGGAACAGGCAATGAAAGAATTAAAGGGACTGGTTTAGAACCGGTCCCTTTTTGGCTAATGATTTATTCTGTATCCGTACTTTCTGTGTCATTATTGATATTTTCATCTTTGTCCTGTAAGTAATCGAAGTCGGCAATGGTATGCTTGCCGGTAAGCTTTCCGTACATCCAAACATATATCCAAATGAACAAAGGGATTGCAACGGTACCGAATATGCAGAAACGAAGCATATCCCCGGAACTGTCAGGGTTAAATATTGAAATAAAGAGAGCAGCCACATACAGTGCAAGCAGGAGAAAAACACCGATAAGTGCCACAATTCTTTTTGAGGTCCATTTTTTGTTTGGGTTTTTATTCTCACTCATAATTATTCCATCCTTTCTTTATACACTACTAAGCATAGCATTATATTGCCTTTTGCGCAAGCAAAAGCCCCGGACACTTTACAAAAATGCCCGGAGCCTTCTTAGGGGAGGATTTTAAGTATTATTCGTATCCTTTGTAAGATCAAAGGAGGGGTCCAATGATAGTATTATTATGCCCCGGTTAAGACTGTTTATTCAAAGAGGACACAAAAACTTAACAATTTTTTGTGTTTTTATTGTGTTTGAGAAGATTTTGTTATATACTATCAAAAGTGAGAGCATTTTCTCAAAGAAATATATATAACTAGAAGCAATGGAAAGGTATGGTATTTAGATATGGCATTATTACAACAGTGGAAAGAAGTTGCTTATAATGAAGGTCTTGGAAGAGAAAAATTACAGCAGTTCTGGAATGCATATTTTGCAAAGGAAACTGAAATTTATCAGCAGTTATTGCAGAATCCCGATGAAGTTGTAAAGGGAACTGTAAAGGAATTAGCAGAGAAATATAATGTGTCAATTATGACCATGACAGGTTTCCTGGATGGTATTAATGATAGCTTGGTGGAAGCAAACCCTATTGAAGAAATGGAAGAGGATACAGAAGTAAACTTAGGCTTCGATAAGGCTCTTTTGTACAAGAATATGGTAGCTGCGGAAGCTGATTGGTTGTATGGTTTGGAAGAATGGAATGCAATTTTTGACGAAGATACCAGAAAGGCTCTTTATAAGGAGCAGAAGTCTTCTACTACCATAGTAAAAGAAGCAAAGGTATATCCAAATGATCCCTGCCCATGCGGTTCAGGCAAGAAGTACAAGAAATGTTGTGGTAAGAACTAAATAAGAGTATGTAAAAGGAGTTCAGAGATTTCTCTGAACTCCCTTTTTGCTTTTACAGCATTATTTCATCTGCTCTTCCTGCTTCTTAATCATTCTACGAACCATTTCACCGCCGATAGAACCAGCTTCACGAGAAGTTAAGTCACCATTGTAACCTTCCTTCAAGTTAACACCAAGTTCAGAAGCAACTTCTGTTTTAAAACGATCCATAGCTGCCTTAGCTGCAGGAACTTCCATTCTGTTAGAACTCTTATTCATAGTTATTTCCTCCTATATTTCTGCTTTTTGTTTTTTCCAAGATAAGTGCGCTTCACACTTATCACGGAAAAAACATGTGGCACATTCCATTGGAATGACCTCCTGCGTTTTGACCGCGTCTGTGCGTTGTCATCACTTATCTTGATAATAGTATGGGCAAAGAAAAAAGAATTATGTTGGTAAGTTTTGTATAAAAATTGACATTGCAACAAGTATTTTCTATAATAAGGGATGGCTTTAAAAACTATTACAGTAAAGAAGGTAGGAAAAATGTTTCGTAAATTAAAACGAATATTTGTTGTTGCAATCGGTATGTTATTTATGATGAGTGCCTTGGTAGCATGTGGTACCGAAGAAACGCCGGATGTACAGGTGCGTGTGGGTGGTATGAAGGGACCTACATCCATGGGACTTCTCTTTTTGAAAGAAAAAGCGGAAGCGGGAACTGCAAATGGACAGTATGCATTTACCATGGTAACTTCTGCGGACGAGCTGTTGCCCCTTATGTTAAAGGATGAACTGGATATTGCGCTTGTGCCTGCCAATGTGGCAAGTATTTTGTATCAGAAATCAGAGGGTGCGGTGGCAGTTATTGATATTAACACATTGGGAGTATTGTATATGGTGTCCGGAGACGAAACCATTGACGCAGTGTCGGATTTGCGAGGCAGAACCATTTATTTGACCGGAAAAGGAACGACACCGGATTATGTTTTGAAATATATTTTGTCAGGAAACGGTTTGAGTGAAGGGGATGTTACTTTGGAATACAAATCAGAGCCCACAGAGGTGGCAGCACTTCTTGCAGGAAATCCCGAAGCAATCGGCTTGCTTCCTCAGCCCTTTGTAACTGTGGCTTGTACGCAAAATGAGGCGTTGCAGGTGGTTATGGATATGAATGAACAGTGGAGTCTTTTGCAGGGAGCAGACGGCAGCCGCATGGTAACCGGTGTAACTGTGGTCAGAAAAGCTTTTTTGGAAGAAAATGAAGAAGCAGTGTTACAGTTTATGCAAGAGCATAAGGAGAGTACGGAAGCTATTAATGCAGACCCGGAGCACGGTGCAGCCTTGGTAGTGTCGGCCGGAATTCTTGGTAAGGAACCAATTGCAAAGAAGGCTATTCCAAATTGTAATATTACTTATATAGATGGCGAGGAAATGAAGCAGGCCTTGATGGGCTATTTGCAGGTTTTATTTGAGCAGGACAAAACGTCTGTGGGCGGCGTATTGCCGACAGAGGATTTTTACTATATACCTTAGAGGTTTGAAAAGAACGTAAAAAGAAATGAAGAAGACAAAAAAGAATTATTTCAGAAAAGTGATAATATGTGTGGGTTGGCTTCTGGTGTGGCAAATTATCAGTCTGGCAGTAGGCAACAAAGTGTTGCTGGTAGGTCCTGCAGAAACCTTGCGTGCCTTGCTTTTGCATGCGACAGAGGGTGCTTTCTGGAAGGCGTGTGCAGGCTCTGTGCTTCGCATCGGCCTTGGATTCGTGACAGGTATGCTGTTCGGTGTGATACTTGCCGTGATAGGTGCTCATAAAAAGCCTGCGGAAGAGATTTTGGCTCCTGTAATGGTCTTGTTGAAGACCATGCCGGTGGCTTCCTTTGTGGTACTTTTTTTGATTTGGTGGAGTTCTTCTTTTTTGGCGGTTGCTATCAGTTTTTGCGTGACATTGCCTAATATGTATTTAAATACACTGGAGGGCTTGAAAAGCTGTGACAAAAAGCTTTTGGAGATGACAAAGGTCTTTGGAATTAGCGGAAGGGATAAGTTTTTTTATGTATATCGTCCGGCGTTAAAGCCTTTTTGGGACAGCGCCATTTGTCTGGCAGCAGGCATGAGCTGGAAAGCAGGTGTGGCGGCGGAAGTCATCGGATTACCCAACCATGCTATCGGAGAGCGTCTTTATATGTCCAAAATCCATTTGGATACTGCAGGAGTATTGGCTTGGACTGTAGTAGTGGTACTCTTAAGTGTAGGATTTGAAAGAATCGTCAGGGCAGTATGGAAACGATTCGGTGAGTGGGAGCCTGCCTGCAAGGGAACGGTACGGAAAGGTATTTTAATTGTATCGGGAGACAAGGGGGCGTCGGGTTCTGTGGAAGACAAAAAGTGCCTACGCCTATGTGACCTGGCAAAAACCTATAATGAAAAAAAAGTAGTAGATACGATTACAGCAGAATATTATCCGGGCGAAGTTTACTATTTTGATTCCCCTTCCGGAAGCGGAAAAACCACCCTGTTTCGTCTGATTGCGGGACTGGAACAGCCGGATGGCGGAAGGGTGGAAGGAAACGTTACAAATATGGGTTATTTGTTTCAGGAAGACAGATTGTGTGAAGACTACAGTGCTGTAAAGAATGTAGAATTGGTAACCGGTAGTGAGTTTGCAGCAAGAGAAGCACTAAAGGAGCTTCTGGCGGCAGAGGATATTGAAAAGCCCTGCAGGGAATTAAGCGGCGGCATGAAGCGCAGAGTAGCGTTGGTGCGTGCCATGGTGGGCTGTGCAGATGTGATACTTTTGGATGAGCCTTATAACGGTTTGGATGAAGAAAACAGGGGAAAGGTAACCGAGTATATCAGGGAACAGGGAAAGAACAGTATTGTACTGATTGCCACACATATCAGATAAATTATGAAAAAACGCTAAAACCTAAGGAATCTTACGAAAAACATTTGCAGATTTAGTAGGGATATGCTATAATCCTAAAATGACTGTGACTATGTTCTTTTTTGCTGGAAAGATTTGGAAAGGCAGGAAAAAGACATATATGTATAGAGCCTACACAGGGGCCATGAAGGAGGAAATGTAACCATGAGTTTACAGGTAGAAAGATTAGAAAAGAATATGGCGAAGCTTACAATTGAAGTGGACGCAGCAGAGTTCGACAAGGCAATTGAAGCAGCATATCAGAAGAACAAAGGGAAAATCAGCATTCCCGGTTTCCGTAAGGGAAAAGCTCCCCGTAAGATGATTGAGCAGATGTACGGTAAGGAAGTATTTTACGAAGATGCTGCTAACGAAATCATTCCTGATGCTTACGAGAAGGCCGTTGAAGAATGTACTGAAGAAATCGTTTCTTCACCTAAGATTGATGTAGTTCAGTTAGAAGCAGGTAAGCCTTTTATCTTTACCGCAGAAGTTGCATTGAAGCCTGAAGTAACCTTGGGCAAGTACAAGGGAGTAAAGGTTGACAAAATTGATGTGGAAGTAACCGAAGCTGAAATCGAAGCTGAAATCAATACAGAAAGAGAAAACAGCGCAAGAACCATTCCTGTAACCGACAGAGCAGTGAAGGATGGCGATATGACCGTTATCGACTTTGAAGGTTTTGTAGACGGTGTTGGTTTTGCAGGCGGTAAGGGCGAGGATTATGCTTTGACCATCGGTTCGGGAGCATTCATCCCCGGATTCGAAGAAGCACTGATCGGTGCCGAAATCGGCGTAGAGACTGATGTAAACGTAACTTTCCCTGAAGATTATCAGGCAGCCAAACC